>NZ_JACOOB010000010.1:0-163346 GCF_014287315.1 Bacteroides sp. NSJ-39
AGCATATCGAACTCGGTAAAACCTAAACGAGGTTCGATTTCTGAGATTTTTTGTATCTTTACCATGTGTTTTTATTTTAGATTACCCCCGTTTTGGTCGTCAAACCGTTTTTTGGGGGGTATGTAGGTCAGCGGCATTACTGCCGCTTCCCCCATTAAGAACTGTACGTGCGACTTTCACCGCATACAGCTCCGATAATTCTAAATTTAATTCTCACGAAATTAAACCGGCTCTTTCGATGACTTGTTTCCAATAAAGTTTTATTATGCACGTTGCCAGGCATACTTTCGTTTCCGCCTTTCAAAGTAGGTATCCCATGAAGGGTCAAACGGATTGGCTTCGCACTTCACCTTGACATGTCGCCTGATTGGAATGTCTGCCAGTTTACGTAGTATGAACTTATCCTTTATACCACCACATACATATTCGAGTCCGAATATCCAGCTTCTGTTTCCATCACGGATAAAGTATTTGTTCCGTATCCATTCTCTTGACTTGTCGGTATGCTTGCGATATGCCCATCTCTTTATCTGATTTATCAGGACCTGATCACATCGGCAGAACACTTCCTTTGAAACCACATGACTATAATAGTTCCCCCATCCCTGTATTATAGGGTTGAGTTTCCCTATCAGTTCCTGCTGCGACAATGCTTTGCCTTTGGCTAGGATTATTTCATGCAGTTTGACGGTGAACCGTTTTTGACTTTTCTTAGATGGTTTGATTATCAATGTACCGTTATACTTCCGGACATTGAACCCCAAAAAGTCAAATCCCTCGCTGATGTGTGTTATCAGTGTCTTTTCTTCGGATAGCATGAGACCACGCTTCTCAAGAAACCTTGTCAGCATGTGTTTTATATCCTCCAATGTTTTCCGTTTGTCTGCTGTAACGATGAAGTCGTCCGCATAACGCACGCAATTCACTTTCGGATGATAGAGCCTCCCATCGATATAACTTACCTTATACTTCTCTTTCAGTATTCTTTCCATGCCGTCAAGTGCGGCATTGGCAAGTGTCGGTGAGATGATACCGCCTTGCGGAGTACCTTCTACGACCGGTTGGAGCAGTTTGTTGAATACGACTCCACTTTTCAGCCATTTCCCTAAGATATGCTTGTCGATTCGTACGTTATCGAGAAGCCATTCGTGGCTGATGTGGTCGAAGCACCCTTTGATGTCCCCCTCCAATATCCATTGGGGAGAACAATCCCTGCTTAGCCATCTGTGCAGGGCATCAATGGCGTCTGCCGTGCTCCTGAACTTTCTAAACCCATAAGAGTTAGCATCCGCTGTTGTTTCCGTAACTGGTTCCAATGCCATCAGATAAAGAGCCTGCATAGCCCTGTCCCTCATGGTTGGAATCCCGAGCGGTCTCATCTTTCCGTTCTTCTTGGGTATGTTGACCCTTTTCAGTGGGAGGGCTCTGTACCCTCTCCGTTTCAAAGAACACAATGCGTTTACCTTCCTGGCATCAGTGTCCCATAATACATGGTCAACCCCTGCCGTACGTTTGCCTTTATTGGAGGTCACCTTCCTTACAGCCAATGCCTTGGCTTCGTAAGAAGTGACAAGAAGGTGTTGCAAGGCTCTGACCTTGTTGTACCTTTTCTTTTTCTGAGCCTTTGCTATTCGGATTTGCAGCTTTCTAACCTTGCACTCACATTTGGAAAAATCTATTTCTTTCCATGTATTGCTGTGCTTGGCTGAAGATGCACACTCGGCTTTCGCCTTGCTCCTTTGCTGTTTCTTCATTTCTTTCGAGTTCTACAATCGTTTCACAAAGAATTACCCTGCGGAAGTCTGCCTGCTTTCGCATGAGGTGACGTTTAAACCTCTATCCTCCGCATTACACGGAAGCTTTCGCTTTCTCCGCAATCCTTTACCCGCACCTCGTTCGGCTTTTCTTGCGATTAGCTTACCTACCCGAATACAGCTAGGAGAAACTACGGGCTTACCAAGTTCCATACAAGTAACTGACGATTGACTTAGAGTCCGCCTCTCCACCGGCAGTATGCTGTCCGTGTAGCCTTACATCCCAAAAAGACTATCCTGACTGCCCGCCTTTTGGCTATAGCTTGTAAATATCCGTAAGCTATTTCTTTATTACGATGGTGCAGCGATTCACATATGTTACTCATATCAGTCAGCCTAACAGCCCATACATTGGATATTTCTGTAAAGGACAGCATTGTCAAGAGGGCTTCGCACCAAACCATTACTAGTAAAGCACGCCTCTTTAGGCTACTATTGACGGAACAATAGGTTTAGACGCAGTGCTAAACAATTACTTATACGACTTCTTGTCGCACGGAATGCTTAAAGATACAAAAAAGGCAACTAACTCGCAATGAAGTAGTTGCCTTAAATTTTCCTATTTCAGGAATATCCCTGCTAACACTATTTATTCAAGAGAGAGAAATTTATTATTTGATCTCTACCGCTTTATTTATGCGATAAATTGGAAATCTCTCTGCTATCCATTTTGGGCATTTTGTGCCAAAAATACAATTAAATAGCGATATTCCATGCTAAATATAATATTAAATTGTTCAGAACATATCGTAATAACTTGATAAATATTTACATAATGAGCTACAATTTTGATATAAAAAAGTAAAGGACACCCCATCGTAATCCCTACGATGAGGTGCTTCTATTAGCAATATAATGCTAAATTAACACTAAATTATTAAGAGAGAGATTTATTACTTTTCTTTTGGTGCAACTTCCGGAGTAACCAACTTCTTTATCGATTTCGTATTCAGATACAAAAAAGCCAATCTCGGGTTTGCTTCCTGTGTAACCAGTTGCAATGAGTCTGGAGACAAGAGCCCAATACGTTCACGGGTCTTATATACTTCTACCTTTCCATTATCTTCCTTGCTGAATCCTTCGATAATCAAATAACCATCCTTATCAATCTTCCAAGTTTTTAAATCCAAAGAGGGAATATTGATTGCAGAGCACTTCCCACCTTTTTTAAATTCAAAACCTTTCAGTTCACCTGTCGATTTATAAGTATAAGGATTACACCATTTACCAATAATTTGTTTCTCCACTTTGTCCTGTCCGTAGCTACTGAATGCAAAACAAGACAGAGCCATAGCTGTAATTAATAATTTCTTCATTTTATTTATTTTTCTAGTAAATCATATTTCTGATCAATCCCACGTTCTCTTAAATGAATACCCTCTTTCATCCAACGCGGTTCTTTTGTTCCTTTCAGGTAATAGTCGAAAAACTGCATCATCCGGATAGTCCAATCTTTCTGAGCACCCCTACCCATTACAAAATGCCCCTCACCTTTGTAATTCAACAACCATGCCGGACGTTGCAGACGACGCATTGCCAGATAAAGGGCACGACCTTGTTCATACGCAACAGCCTCATCCTGATCATTATGCAATATCAATAAAGGCGTATGTATCTTGTCTGCTTCCAAAATTGCAGAACTTGCCAGATACTTATCTTTTGCCTCCCACAAAGTCTTTCCCATACGACTTTGTGTTTCCTCATACATAAAATATCGTGGCAGACCGCTTCCATTACGTATTCCTAAATAGCCGGTCACCATATCCGTGATAGGAGCCGCTATATTAGCACAGGTAAAAATATCTGTCTTGGTTACCAAATATGATGTTTGATAGCCAGACCAACTATGTCCTTGCAAACCTATTTTCCCGGGATGTGCTATCCCCTGCTCTATCAGATATTTTGTTCCGCTTACTACAGCATCATAACAACTCTGACCGGGGGTTCCAACCGTGAAATGTACATCCGGCATAAACACAATATAACCGTTGCTAGCAAAATATACAGGATCTCCCAACGCGCTGCTTAACAACGGGGCATGATAAATATTCAATTCACCGGAATGAGTCTCATAAAACTGTACCAACACCGGATATTCTTTTTGAGGATCATAATCTTCAGGCAAATAAAGCAACCCTTTATTTTCTTTATTCTCATAATTGGTCCACTTTACCAATTTAACTGTACCCCATTTATAATCCGCTTGTTGAGGGTTAACATTCGTCACCCTGACCGGATTTGAAAAGTCTGCTTTACTCCACCACAAATCTCTAAATTCTGTTATATTCTGACGATTCCAGACGCAATACTTATGATTATCGGAAAAACGGTATATATTATATGTATAAGGGCCTTCCATCAGTTTTTTCAGACGCCCTTTCATATCAAGCTGATAAACCCCCTCATCCATTGTGTTTTTATCCCAAAGACTAACAATGACAGTTTCATCCTTCTGAAAAACGTCTTTATCTATATTACTCGTCATTTTACGAATAGACTTGCCATGTTTGCGACCATAACCTTTAGTCAGACACTCCGGCTGTCGCTCTCCGGTCAAATCTACTTTCCACCAGTCATATGCATCATACAGAAATACATGATTCCCGTCAGCCGTCCACCCAGCTATTCCATAAGCAGGAGCAGGAGCTGGCTGATCATAACTTTCCACGAACATCGGATAACCGATAGCATCTGATATATTTACAACCTTACCGGTAGCACCATCAAATTTATTCCAAACCTGCGCAATAGGATCGTACATTACCGCCCACTTACCATTCACCGACCATTTTGGAGTAGTACGATAACTACGTCCGATCAATTGTTTTACACCTGTATGCACATTCACTGAATAAACATCAAACGGCAACTGGTCCAACCATTCACGTTGCATCTTATACGGAGATTCATCCGTGTAAAGCACATAATCCAATTTTTCCGCTCCCGACGGTAAGAGTAAATCTACAGTAGATGAAGCTACTTCAGTAAGCTTTTTAGAAGAAATATCATAAATATACGTCACCGACTTATCTTGCCTATAACGTCCACCTCTTTGTAAAGTCGGAACCTCCATTTCATTCCATGTCCACAACTCCAATTCAAAGCTCTTGTCCGGTTTCTTCTCCGGTTCTTCCCTTCTACGTGAAATTTGCTGTGAGCCCCGAAGTTCAAGTTTCAGAAAATTATGGCTTTTAGACAAGTCAATACGTCCGATAGACATACCATCAGGCAAAACAATCTCTTTCCGGTCAAAAAACAGGTTACAACCCGGCTTCTTTAATGAGAAAGCATACCACAAAGAATCATTTATGCTAAACTCTCCAGTCATCTCTTTCTCATTAAAACTATAAGAAGAAGGCTCCTTCTTTATAGAGCTTTGATAAAGAGTCTTATATGGACCAGCTAAAGGACCATAGCATAACTCGTTTCCGCCGGACTTTTTACGAATGAAAAGAATAGAACGTCCTCCGTCATACAAGGTATGATAGCCGATACTGTCAATATGAAAAGCAACCTCTGTTTTCAGATGACGTATCACCAGCCTGTTAAAAGCCGGAACATGATTTGTAGTATCTTTGGGTACATTAATAACCGAAATTGAATAAGGGGTCCCTTCTACAGGGTGAAAATCCTCTTGGTGCTTCCATTCGGTCTTCATTCCTGAAGGCAACGATAACAAGATTGTTTTCATTACTCCCCCAGAGTCTGTCTGTTGATAAAAAGCTCCCTGGTCCTTATTATAAAATTCCAATCTTTCTATATCACCATCCAACAATATCTCTTTTCGAGTATGAGAATCAAATAGATGCAATGGCTTCTCTTCTCTGTTATCCGGATTATATTCCATTAACGATATACGGTAAGTCACCCATCTGCCTGTCGGTGAAATATCCGGTGCATCAATACGCTTCCATAATGTACATGCCTCTATATCCAACGACTTTTTCTGAGCCTCAACCGGAAGATTAGCTCCTAACGCCAACCCCACTATAACCCCTATATACATAAATATCCGATTCATCTTATCTTCTCCTGTCATCTTTAATCATATCTTTATTCAAATCAACATCAAAATCAGCCGAATTATCATATAGCAGCAAACGGGCAAAATGACGCCACATCTTATGTTCAAAAAATTCTTCAGACTCACCGAAGAATCCGTGCGTGCATTTCGGTAATACAAACAAATCGAAATCCTTGTCTGCCTTAATTAATGCATCCGCCAGACGCAATGTATGGGCCGGATTTACAGTTTTATCCATCGCACCCGTAAACAGTAACAAGCCATGTTTGTAGTTCTTCGCCAGCTCCTGATTCGGGCGCACACGAACACTGTAATCATAAGTTGTACTTTCCACTCCCAAACTATCTTTAGTCGTTTTCACCCTTTCGTCTACACCGAAATGAATCTCTACAAAACCTTTGTTGTAAATGCGATTGTCATGATTACCTGCCGACGAAACGGCAGCCGAATAAAAATCGGGATAAGTGCAAATGGCAGCAGCCGACATAAATCCACCACCTGAGTGCCCGTAAATACCGACTTTAGTAATATCAATAAACGGATAGCGGGCGGCCAGTTGCTCAATAGCATACTTGTCATCCGCCAACGGATAATCGCGCATATTGTTGTATCCGTAAGTGTGATAAGCCTTCCCCCGCATCGGAGTACCACCTCTATGCCCTACAGTGATTACAATAAATCCCAATTGCGCCAAACGTGTATTATAAACATCGTTAATCGTAAAGCGTGTAGGTACATATTCAAAAAATGGCCCCGGATAAACATTCGAAATAATAGGATACACTTTCGTCGAGTCAAAATCAGCAGGTTTCCACATCACACCATACAAATCGGTCACCCCATCGGCAGCCTTTACCTTAAAACGTTCCGGTGCTTTCCATCCCATCTCATAGACAGGCTGAAGATCCGGTTTCTCCAAGGTCATGATTATCTTTCCATTCCGGTTACGAACCACATTTACCGGTTCCTGCGAAACAGTAGAGTAAGAATCTACCAAATATCGGCAAGACGGAGAAATACTGACCTCATGTGAAGCATTCTCCGATGTAAGCAGACGAAGCGTATTCGAACGGTCCAACTGTGCCTCATAAAGAATATAATAATAAGGGTCGATTTCCTTCTCTCTACCGTAACCATAAAAATAAATTTTACGTCTAACAGTATCAATCTTCGCTATCGGACCGGCTACCCATGTACCATCCGTCACTTGATTTTTCAGGTTACCGGTAGCCGTATCATAAAGATAATAATGTCCCCACCCATTTCGTTCAGAGCGGAAAAGGATTTCTTTTCCGTCATTCAGGAAGGAAACATTACGCATCTGGTAGTCAAGGTAAGGCTTGTTTTCCTCATGAATCACGACACGGACTTTTCCCGTCTCCACATCCACTTCACAAATATCCGCCTGATTCCACGTGCGGTTATAACGTTGAAAATACAAACGCTTTCCATCTCCCGAGACGTAAAGGACATCGATATATTGATCCGGCCAACGGTTAATATCAATCTTCTTCACTTCACGGCTATCCACGTCACCAATTAACAATTCATATTGGGTAACATATTTATCGCCTGCAAGCTCGGCTTTATATGTCTTCAATGTCGGATAAGGAGTATCCAACGAGTTGATGAGCCATGAATCACGAACTTTCCGATTATCTTCACGCACGGCATAAAAACGATGAGTACCCGGAATCCAATGAGCGGATTCGGCTCCAAACCGTCCTTCTGATTCTCCTTCTTCTTCACGGTTGAAAGTATAATGCCTTTCCCCATCAGCGGTTAATTTTACAGGTATGGTATCCTGCCCCTTTTGAGGATTGCCTACAAAATACAAATTATGACGGCTTGCATATAAAAAGAAAAGACTGTCCGGCGAATATTTCATCCAATACGGGTCAGCATTCCCATAAGAAGGCTTTTCATTAAGCTTCTCCAACACTTTCGTATGAATATTATACGTATAAAGCCCACGGTCAAAATCAATGCGAATCGTTTCGTTATCTTTCATAAAGGTGAAAGACAAATATGGATCTGCCGAAGAATAAGCTTTCTTTGTATATGCTGCAATTTTGCTTAATAGTTCATCCGTATCAAATAACAAACGTTTTTCTTTCTTCTTCGGATTAACATAATAATATTTCTTTCCTTCACGTGTCGTAAAAGAATAATAGAAACAATCCGTATCGTTAATAAATGTCGGCCTGACTTCTGTCGAATACTTTACTATAGGATTCTGCTCCAACAAACGAAACTTTTCCGCCAGCTTATAATTCGCCTTCTGCTGTGCGCTGACAAAGCCGCATACCAACAAGGCAACCACCGGACATGCATATTTGAAGAGGGAGTTTTTCATAAATCTTATCTATTGTCCTATTTGTTGCGGTTAATGTCTCCCCAATAATCCGCCCGGTCATCTCCCAGCAGATACTTTGCAAAGAAACGATACATTTTTTTCTCAAAATACTTATCAGCAGAGCCATATCCATGACCGGCACCCGGAATGACAAGCATATCGAAATCCTTGCCGGATTCAATTAAAGCATGTGCTAAACGATAAGTATGAGCCGGATTTACATTTTTATCTTCATCACCGGTTACAAGCATCAAATGCCCCTTCAAATTCTTCGCAAGCTCGGCATTTGTTTTCACGCTAAATTTATATTCGTATTCTTTTCTCTCATTACCTAAACTATCTTTCACAGTCTTTTCTATCTCCCTCACACCATTATAACATTCTCCCCATCCGCGATTATAGATATAATTATCATGATTACCGGAACAAGAAACAGCAGCTTTATAAAAATCCGGATAAGTCAAGATAGCTGATGCTGCCATAAAGCCACCACCCGAATGACCATAAATGCCCACCTTATTAATATCAATAAATGAATAGCGGCTGGCTAATTGCTCGATAGCATATTTATCATCTGCTAAGGGGTAATCACGCATATTACCATAACCAAAACGATGATATGTCTTTCCTCGCATAGGAGAATCACCGCGATGTCCTACAGCGATTACGATAAATCCCAATTGTGCCATACGCAAACTGTATCTGTCGGATAAAGAAAATCCAGTAGGTACAAATCCGAAATAAGGTCCGGGGTAAACTACAGAAATAATCGGATATTTTTTATTCGGATTAAAATCCGAAGGTTTCCACATCACGCCATATAAATTAGTAGCATTATCAGCAGCCTTTACCACAAACCGTTCCGGCTGTTTCCATCCGGCATCATATACAGCCCGTAAATCCGGCTTTGCCAACTCAACGATAGTCTTTCCCTGATCATTCTTCAAAAGAATTTTCGGTTCCATATCTACTCGTGAATAAGTATCAACATAATAACGTCTCGACTGCAAAAAATGAGCATTATGCTGCCCGTCTTCTTTACTGATAAGCGTAGCCCCTTCCTTATCAATATTTGCTTTATACACCCTGTAGTAAAAAGGATTAACGTCCTCATTACCATAACCGTAGAAATAAATTTCTCGTCCCAATGTATCAATAGCCACAATATGACCACAGTTCCATTTACCGGATGTAATAGTATTCTTTAAATTTCCATCTCCGTCATAATGATAATAATGCCCCCATCCGGTACGTTCCGAACGGAACAAGATATCTTTTCCATCATTTAATATGACAACGTTACGAGCATGAGGATCACGATAAGGTTTATCCACTTCATGAATAATTTCTTTTACCTCCATCGTATTTGTATTTACAGAACAGACATCCACTTCATCCCACGTTCGTTTAGTGCGTTCAAAGAACACCAAATCGCCTTTGGAAGAAGTTTCAAACACCATTACATACTGATCAGGCCATTTATCAACATTCGCTTTTCTGGCTGTTTTATTCACCGCATCAATAATCACTAATTCATATTGTGTTACATGCTTGTCACCCGGAAATTCATATTTATATTTTTCCAATTGGGGGACTTTAGATAAAGAATTAATCACCCAAGAATCACGTAATTTCCGTTCATCTTCCAAAACGAAGTAAGCATGGCGGCTATCTTTACACCAACGCGCATTGGTAGCCATTTCTTTATCTGGTTCGAATCCATCCCGCTCTCGTGCATACGTATAATAAGGCATCCCGTCGAAAGTCAATTGCACTTCGGTAGTATCCATTCCCAATGCCTTATTTCCCTTTACATAAAGATTGTGGTTCTTTGCATATAGAATATACTTTCTGTCCGGAGAAAAATTCATCCAAGAATATATAACTTCTCCCTCCGTCCTTTTATCGTCATCTGTCTTTCTGATTTCTTTCAACTTACGATTTATGCGATTATACTCATAAGTTTTGCTTCTATGTTCAAAAGTAAATGATTTCTGGTCTTTGGAAAATTTAAATTCATGGAATGAAAAGTCCTTAGGATCAATTGTTTCTCTCGTCAACTCCGTAAGAGCCATTGCCATTTCATCATTGTCAAACAGCAGTTCCCGTTTGCCATTTGCCGGAGTCACATAATAATAGAATTTCCCGTCTGTTGTCTGAAAATCAAACCAGAAATTATCTGTACCATTAATCTCATGCGGATAAATGGCCAAGCTATTTCTGGAAAGTTTTCCACCTAAATCAAAAGCATTGAACTTCTCTGCAAGTTCATAATTAGCCTGTTGCTGAGGTTTGGCAACAGTAACCAAACCTCCGGCAAATAAAGCCAATAGTATTCCAAATTTATATCCCATATCGTGTCTGGATGATTTTCTTTTTAAAAATTGAATGATACAAAATCTCGGATAGAGCCATATTTGTAAATAATATCTACAATATTGCCAAAATTATTATTCACCGGGGTCTCAGCCTTTGGATCTGGGAAAAGCTGATTAATCTTCACATCTGTAGCCAACGCCTGTTTGTCTTCCGTTTCCCAAACTTCATAAATGCCAAACGTGCCATCCTCTAATGCTACTCCTAATTGCCCGTTATGTTCCGGTTGCCATTTAGCCGGTTCTCCAGAATACCATACATTAATATCATTAGCAGCCAATGCCTTAACAGGAGAATCAAATGAATGCAACTTTTTCAACACCGCTTTATCACCTGCCCCATATTGAAAATACCACAAATCGTTTCCATTAGCAATTACCACATACTGCTTGATATTAAATACTGCCATATCTGTATATCCACTCAAGCCATCAAGTGAGAATTTTTCAAATACTTTGGTAGAAACTCTGCTTGAATAGCTATAATTTCCCACTTTCCATTGAAAATATAACAGTTCATACTGAGAACCGTTACGTACAATTGCGACCCAACTAGGTTTAACATCCTGATACCCCTCATCATTTGAGGTTGCCGGCATTATAGTAAGCAATTCTCCATTCCCCAATTTATATCTATCATCTACAGGATCTTCCTCATACTCTCCTGTTTGTACACTATGCACTCCACTGCTATAAGTCGATTCCTTTATACTAGGTTCAGCATAAGAAACAACTTCCGCATCATCAATGATCCCCACAATTTCATTATCCGCTGTATAAGCCGGAATAGCTCCATGATGCTTATTGAGCTTAAAGCTTGGATAAACTCCCTTGAACTTTTTATCCTTTCCCAACGGAAAGGAGGTATAAGCACAAGAATGAAAATCACTGGCAAAAGCCGTACCCGCCCAATAAATATATCCATCGGAATTTAACAAAGCTTTAGCGGAAAAAGTCATAGCAGCAGCCTGAGGATGTAAACCGGCTTCCGGCAAATCTCCTCTAAACTCATCCTCTGTATAAACAGAGCGCTCTAACGTGCTACCGTTCAGTTCCACCCAGCGGTCCTGCATCACTCCCACTTCATCACTTGTCTCAAAAACTTCACCATACGGACCTAAATAACCTGCATTCAAAAACAACCCGACCGGGTTAGATCCCAATCCATCCGAAACCTTCTCTACTACTTGATCATACACAAGCGAGTCTCTGTCAATCTCAGCTATTGTTGTACCATCAGTAACCGTCATCTTATGAAGAACCGAACTGGCACCGACAAAAGAAAGTTCAGACTCCTGAGATTCACCTTCTCTCAATATCAACCAACCACGAGTGAATGGTGAACGTACCCTAAGCGTACAACTCCTGGAAAACTTAACCCCGCTTTTATTATCGATTACTGTATAAGTAACTTCATGTACCCCCCCACGCTCAAAACTGAAAGTGCAAGAAGGTCCGGTTTCTTCCGGCAACAATACACCATCCAGTCTCCATTCATAAGATACATCCGGATTTTCTTTATCAATAGTAAATTCAAAAGTCGGAGTAATAGTCAACTTTTGAGCATACGAAAGAAAATATTCGTCTTTCATTCCTCCAATCTCTCTCCCCTCCAACTCGTTAAATTCACTATAATCATAGTTGTTTTCATCATCCAGGCAACCTGAAAAACTCATTATGCCAGCCAAAACATATATATATATCAATATTCTTTTCATACTATCATTAATCTTTAATTATCCTACAACCGGTATTTCAATAATCACACCTGTTTCATCCCTCAACGGATCATCAGGATCTCTTCCAGCGTTTATTTCTTCTACCATATACTTTAATTGCAAAGAATATTTGCGCAATTTCACCTTATCCTTACCATCGAACAATACATCATCATTCTCCTGTAACACTTTTAAAAACAGACGGTACTTGGTATCCGAATAATCTCCCAGATAATACCAGTCAACCGAACTGTACTCACCGTCATATAGGTCTTTATAGTCCCACCATTCAGGTTTTACAAGACGGTCTGTCACAGCAATGATAGCCCTGGAATAGGTGGCTAAGCCTTCACTGACTTCACCACCTGCATTTATTTTTAATGCAACATACTTGGTAACCGTCTTTAAATCATCCGAATTTTTCAGCTTTACATAAATCGTATCCAATAGTTGTCCGTTTTTAAAAATGCATTTTTCCGGCAAAATACATTGGGATGCAGGATAAGTAGACAGACTCTCATCTATCCCGATAGTAAATTCCAGATCTTTATCCTGAACTTTACCGGAAATAGCCACTTCTATCGGCACTTCTGCTATTTTTACATCCATACCTTCTTCCATAGGATAAAACTCAAAACAAATTCTAGTCGTATCTTTTGTTATGTCTTTATTAAAGTTGATATAAGATACATCATTACCATTAACAACCAGTCCTTCTTCTTGACAGGAAATAAAGAATGACATGCCCATGCATACCATTACTCCTGCAAACAATATATCTTTTGTTCTCATAAGTTTTTATTCTTTTTAAATTAAATAGCACTCTCCGATTCGGGCAACGGCAACACCATGTTCTTTTCAGTCGCTTGTACTTCTTCCCTTCCTTTCATTGTCCTCATTAAACGCTTGAACATGAAAAAAGTCTGTCCTTCTCCCAGAAATTCTCTCTGAGCGTCATTCACAAGAACATCCATAAAATCTGCTTCTGTCACATTGCCTAAATCATCTTCAACTCCTCTGCCTTTTTTCACAAGCTTCAAATAGTCTTTCGCTTTGTCCAGATCTTTTTTATAAATAGCTTCTGCAGCAATATAATAGACCTCCGACATACGGAACATAGGTACAATCATGTTGTTGACTTCAGCATATTTATAACTATTCAACTGCTCGTAATATTTTAATGTACGATAATCACCACTCTTTCTCTGTTCCATTTGATTGCAAATTCGCCAGTCCGTTTCCAAATCATCACCATAACGTTCTCTGGCAATAGCAGAAGAAATACCTAAAAAATATTCTCTATCTGTACTACCTTCAGCCTTATCATCAGAATGATTTATCAAGCGATCCCACTCCACCTGGTCTGTAGGAGAGTAAAGTGCAAATATAATGTCATCATACATTTTCAAATTACCATCTTTTATTCTCTTCAGCGCCTCTTCTCTATCAGTCAGTGCAGCAAATAAATCACTTTTCTGAATAATAATATCAGCTTGTTCATATGCCTTGTCAGGCATACCTGCATACAGATACACACGAGCCAATTCGGCAGTAACGGCATAATAGTTCAACCGAAATCCACGACTGGCCTTAAACAGGTTTTCGTCATTCTTTACTTCTTCAAAACGGTCGCTCCAATTTGAATTCTGATCTACTTTCAACAGCAGATCCTGCGCTTTCCGCAAGTCCTTAATAATTTGCTCCAAACAATAGGAAACCGTCTCACGATTATTAACATAAGCCGGATAGGTGTTTACATATGGAATAAATGTACGCTCTCCCGGATTCATAGCAGGTGAAGGAGCATATACACGTAACAAATCAAACTGAAGGTAAGCACGCAAACCGATGGCTTCTCCCAGAATCATCCGGCGCTCCGACTCTCCTTCATAAAAAAGTGTACTATCAGCCAATTCCGCCTGTTGCGCCAACTCATTACAATTTGCCACTATATTCCATGCATCACTCCACATTTGGTCTGTAGTTGGAGTCAGCTCTAAATTTTTAAAATCCAGAATCTCAATTTTCTTCATAGGCTGCCCGCCATTGGCGATTGCAGACAGTTCCATATCATATACCTGCCCCCAAGCATCTATAATCCCCCATTTCAGATTACTGCCATAAATACTCCATGAAGTCATTTTACGGTAGATACCATTCAATGCTGCACGGTATCCATCTCCTGTTTCAAAAAGAAACTCCTCTTTGATTTGATCGGACGGATATACATTTAACCAATCATTACATGATGTTCCTAAAGTTGCTATCGTCCCTAGTAAGACAATCGTTTTATATATCTTTTTCATATTTCTTTCTCCTTTTATCAGAATTGTGCTTTTAACGAGAAATCCACCTTCCAAGATTTGGGATAACTCAAACCGCGTTCCTGCCGAATAGAATTCCAATTAATAAAATCACTGGAGCTCATTTCCAACCGTAACATATTCATATGTAAATGCTTCTTAATCCATTCCCTGTTAAAGTCATAACTTAATGTCAAAGCACTCAGTCGAATATACTTTTTATCTTGCACAAAACGGGATGTCGGTAAAGTCGTTAATTTACTATCTGCAATATTTTTAAATTCGGCAACATCTCCGGGTTTTTGCCACCGTTGGGTTAGAACACGCAAGTCTACATTACCATTAGCAATATCTGCGTTTTCCACCCGATCTACCAAAGTCTGATTATACTCCTGACCTCCAAACTCATATTGAAAAGCAGCGAATAAACTCCAGTTCTTATACGTAGCATTCAGACCTATTGAGCCGTTTAGCTTTGGTTCAGTATTACCCACAACCACCTCTTGGCTTGCATCCCATGTATCAGTAATGCTACCGTCTCTGTTCAAGAATAGCTCTTTTCCTGTAGTCGGATCAATACCTAAAGAACGGACTGCCCAAATAGAAGTCAATGATTCCCCTTCCGCATATTGCGAAATCGGAACTGCATAATTGGCATCTTTTAAAGAAGTATTATAAATTGCCTGATATTGTAATTCTTTTTTATAAAATTCCGCAACACGTTCATTATATGCTTTCTGAGAATCAGAAATCTTCAATATTTTGTTCTTATTATGAGCCATATTTCCCCATAAAGCAACTGACCAGTTACGATCTCTGTAAATATCGGCACGTATCTGCATTTCAAAACCTTTGTTCTCAACCTCACCCATATTATTCTTGTAGGTGGAGAAACCTGAAGTTTGTGACAGTGTCACATCATTAATCAAATCAATTGTTTTCTCATAATAATAGTCCAAATCAACTGTTAAACGTTGATTAAAGAATTGGGTCTCAATACCAAAATTGAATTTGTCAGTCTTTTCCCATGACAAATCTTTATTACCCAACGCCTTAAGAACAGCTCCATAACCTGTAATATACCATTCATCAAATAAAGTTTCATACATAGTAGTTGCTGCATAAGCCGGGAAATTCACTTTACCGGTACGACCATAAGATGCACGTACCTTCAATTTATTAATCTTCTCATTTCCTTTCAGGAAATCATAATTATGAATGTTCACACCCAAACCACCGGAAAAGAAAGGTGCCCATTTCTGATTTGCACCAAATTCGGAAGAGCCGTCAAAACGAACGGAAGCATCGGCCAAATAAATATCATTCCAAGTATAATTCAGAGTAGCCAATATACTGACACGACGTGTCGTATTTTCTGTAAGAGTCGGCTTTTTGTAAATTTCGGAAGCATAATTCAACGAATTAAACTGACCGGACGGAAAACCACGATATTGGGCAGAGGTGTTCTCGGTATTATAAGCAGAGGCTTCCCAACCACCGGAAAAGTTAAAGTTATGGTTTCCAAAGCTACGGGTATAATATAAGAAAGCATTAGAATTCCAACTCAAGCTACTACCTTCACCGGTGAACAAATCACCCTGCAATTTGGTATCCGTAGTACCATAAACTGAAACTTTAGAAGATAACGGATCATAAAAACGCTCACTACTGGTATATTGTTTAGTTACGCTAAACTGACCCTTAACAGTTAAATAATCGTTCAAATACCAGTTTACACTCAGATTATCTATAATTTCATCATAAGCACTCCACTCATAATTGCTCAGTGTGGCTTCATATAAAGGATTATTAACAGAATTACTACCTTTCCTAGAATAGTACAACTGCTTCACCAAAGTACCATTTTTATAAGGAGTCTCATAGGGCAATAAACTTGTATAATCACTGAAAGCACCATAAGGAGATTCCTTCGACTTAGTATGTCCAAAACTTACCGTATTTTTTACTTGTAGTTTTTTTACTCGATAATCCAATGAAAAACCAATACTATAACGGTCACGTCCTGACCCTTTCATAACCCCATTACCACCATTGTATGATGCATCAACCCCATAACGTAAATTAGGAGTACCACCTTCTATATAAAGGCTATGTTTATGGTCAAAAGCATTACGCAAAGGCAAAGACAACCAATCTGTATCTATACCACTTTGAATCAATGCATATTTTTCATAATATTTATTCAAACCATCTGCCGTTGTGTTGTTGCCATTATTACCTTTGTCATACAAACCTGCACGACGTTCTATCTCTAGCTTTTCAGATGCATTAGCCAGATTATAGTCTCTCAGATCCGGCATTTCCAAAGTTCCGGTAAAATTATAAGAAACACGGACTTCTCCCGGCTTTGGAGCAACTGTAGTGATAACTACCACACCGTTTGCAGCACGAGAACCATAAATAGCCGTAGCAGCTGCATCTTTTAAAATTGTCATACTCTCAATACGGGTAGGGTCCAAGTCATATATCTTCTCGATACTCACCTCAAAACCATCCATAATGAAAGTAGGAAGGTTAGGATTATTTTCGAGATTTGATTTGGAAAGTTGATCTTTATCCAGTTCTTTTACCCCAAAGCCGGAACGGCCACGTATATACATCTCCGGAAGTGCGTTCGGATCGGAACCGAACTGGGCATTGCTAACCAAGCGGAAAGAAGGGTCGAATGTCTGCAAAGCACCGATTACGTTGGTCTGCGACACCTTGCGTAAATCATCACCCGAAATCTGCGTAGAACTACCGGTAAAACTAGTCTTACGCACATTACTATATCCTGTTACTACCACATCATCCAATGTCTTGACATCATCCACCAATGTTATCTCGAGCATTTTCTTACGAGAAGCATCTACCTGGAGAGTCTGCTTTTTCATACCGATAAAAGAGATTTCCAAAGCTACTTTATCATCTCTCACATCCAGTGTAAATTCACCTTCAATATTGGTGGAAGTCCCTGTACGGGTTCCTTTCACAATAATACTGGCTCCCGGTATAGGTTCTTTATTTGCATCAAATACCGTACCACGGATACGATTTACCCGCTTCTCTGTATGCATCCTACGAATGACAACAATACCATCTTTCATTGCATAATCAAATCCTTTCGGATTCAAAATCAGCTTAAGGGTCACTTCCCATCTCTCATTTTTCACATTAACAGATACCGGAGAAACTCCCTTAAACATTTGCGAATTATACAACATATTCACTCCTGTCTGCTTCTTCACTGCATTCAAAGCCGTCTCGATTGAGACATTACGCAGATTCAAAGTCACCGTCTTGTCTTGTGACGGTAAAGCCCATGTGCTAAGCGTGCAGCACATCGCCACTAAAAAACATAGCAGCCATCGTCTTTCTCTCATAAATTAACAATTAAACTTATCTAATACTCTATTTTACTCCTAATTCTCCCATTTTACCATAAATCAAGATATTCCGGCCACTGATCTTATAAGTCAGATCACCGGTCAGTTCCAATGCTTCAAGGAATGAGTTGATTGTTCCGTAGCGCTTCAAACTACCACTATAAGTTATATTGCGTAAATTTTCGGTTTCATAATATACTTGTATGTCGTACCAACATTCGAATGTCTCCATAATTTCTCCTAAAGAACGATTATTAAAAACATACAAACCTTCTACCCAACCTACATACTCCTCCAGATCCACCGCACGTTTCTCCGAACCATTAGCCGAAACAATTGCCTGTTCACCCGGCAAGAGGGTGATAACTTCCGCATTCGGTGCAGAGAATTGTACTTTACCACGGACCAATGTCGTATAACAGGCAGAAGCATTAACATAAGCATTGACATTGAATGCAGTACCGAGCACAGTCACCTCGCCAAAACGAGTCTGTACGACAAAAGGATGTTCTTCATTTTCAACAACGTCAAAATAAGCCTCACCTTCCAAAGCTACAATCCTACGTTTGCCGGTGAAACGCACAGGATAGGTCAACTTGGAACCTGCATTCAAATGAACAGTCGTTCCATCCGCAAGTATTACCGTGTTCTCTCCTCCACGCGGTATGACCAGTTCATTTGATTTTTCCGGTTGCTCTTCAACGTTTTTTTCTTCGTGTTGTGTTGCAGCGGTTGTTTGATAAGACAGTACTCCTTCTTTATATTTTACCTGAATGCCATCTACTACCACATTTACTTCTTTTTTATCCACATCAATGACACTGCCATCGGTCAAAGTCAATTGTGCCTGTTGTGTACCCGGCTGGATCAAAGTCTTATTTTCTTTTTCCGGTGAAGTGTAATTCGACACATAAAAAGAAAGTCCTATTGCCAAAATGACAACAGCGGCAGCAATATACCATCCGATGCGAAGAGAGCGGCGTCTTTGTCCTTTCGGCTCAACTTGTCCTATCTTTTGAAGGAAAGACCGATAAGCTTTTCTCGATGAATATTTTTGACGTTCCTTAAAGGCTGCGCTCAACGTCCCGCCATCCTGCAATTGAGTGTATATCTTCCGCAACTCCGGACACTCTTCCAATCGCTTTTCAAGCTCTTGTTGCTCCGCTTCATCCGCTTCGCCAAGAAGAACTCTTCTCATCAAAACGGCATCTTGATATACATTTTCGAACTTATTCATCTTATTGACCATTTTTAATTAAACGACTGTTTAATTTCTCTTTATTATAGATATACATAACCCATAAAAAAGGGTGACAAAAAGATGATATTTTTTCGGAATAATAATATAAATAGCGAGATTTCAGCGACAGAAATATATCATTTTGTCACATAATAAAAGGAAAGATAGTGCTTTTAACAAAAAAAATAAAACTTAATCAATCTATAAAAAGAGAAATACATATCAGATTGTTTTTTCTTATTTTTAGAGAAATAAACAAAGAATTATAAAACTCATCGCATCTCCCATTTTTTCACGGAGAAATCTATAGCTGCGCGCCTTTTGGGTCTTGACGGTATTGATACTGATTCCCAAACGTTCCGCAATCTCTTCCCAAGTATACCCTTCGATTCTCAGTAAGATGATCCGGCGTTGCTCGGTCGGAAGCTCTTCAATATGGTGATACAACTGACGGATGATTTCTTCCTTCACCGTCAAAGCATAAATCATATCCTCATCTTCTACGCTTTCTCCTTCAGCAAGGGAACTTAAAATGGTATCATGAATCTGATTGTTGCGTATATATAATAAGGTGTTGTTATAACAGGCACGATAGAGATAATTGGTGAGTTCTCTGATATCAGAGAAAGTACGCTTACCCTCCCAAATAGAAATAAACACCTCCTGGACCAAATCTTCCACCACATCGGGAACCGGCAATATTTTGGAAACATAAACACATAAAGCAGCATAAAAA
Organism: Bacteroides sp. NSJ-39; assembly: GCF_014287315.1. Taxonomy (NCBI): domain Bacteria; kingdom Pseudomonadati; phylum Bacteroidota; class Bacteroidia; order Bacteroidales; family Bacteroidaceae; genus Bacteroides; species Bacteroides sp. NSJ-39. Next base: position 19,953 of record NZ_JACOOB010000010.1, read on the forward strand.
CGATCATAGAAATCGCCCCATATCTTTTCATCCTTTCGATTGACTCCTGCTACTATAGTGTCAAATTTATCGTTCATACTGTCACACTACCTGCGAAAAACAAACAAAATTCATTAAAATCGCCGCAACTACTTACTTTTGCGATATTTACAAATGCAAATATATTGTTTTTTTCAAAAACATAAGCTTCGCCAAACTATAAAATAGAAAATAAAAGTAACTTTCAACCAGCTCGACCGAGTCCCCTCTCGTTCAAAATATCCGGCTTGCACCTCGAGATTTTTTTCATTTCCATCTCTCATACCTCTCATAAATTAATGTAAACATCATATCATCAAATGATTATATAATGAGAGATAATTTAAAATCTCGTATCTCTCATATTTTCCGCCTGCATCTCTCATACTGCTTCTTTCCTTTCATAACAAATGCAACATTTTTCTTCTTTTTTATCAAGCAGCACTTTGCCTCACAACTAACAGACATTTATATGCAAGGAAGCATTCAAGAGCGTTTTATCAAGCTGCGCTCCCGTATTATCTATCGCGCATCCAAACCGTTGCACTCCAGTGAACAGATCATTGCACTATAGTGAACAATTCCGTCTACTCAAGTGAATGATTCTATCCACTAGCGTGGAACGAATGGAATGTCGCTTTAATAATCTGAAAAGAGCGCCAATCTAGAATAAGACTACAAAGTATTCATCTATGAAATAGTACTGCTAATGACACAAACGGGCATAAAAAAAGAGCGAATCCTTCCGCTCTACCTTAAAGAATCCCCATAAAACGGGATTCTTCTTTTTTTCATCTTTCATTTACTTGTTACCCAAAAACTACTCTTTTTACTTAATACCTAATAAAACAATCTTTTTTCCTGAAAAACAATCTTAAAATGCTAATACCTAAAATTTATAAACTAATACCTTCTAATTTTCACCTTTTAATTTTACTCTTTCTAATACCTAAAAATCTAAGTAGTTTCACAACCACACTGCAAAGGTATAGCTGTTTTGTAAAATGACAAGAGCCATTTTATTAAAAAATATATTCAGACTTGTTTTTTTGACTTATATCAAGAGATCAGATAAAAAGACAGGCTAATTGGCACATTGAACCTCACTGCTTATACTATTTTCTTTAATTCTTCCTTAGCAAACCCTAGTTTCTTCAAAATTCCGATAATTTTCGAAGTAGCAAAAAGAAAGCATGCGAGAACATATAGAGGCAAAATTCTTACTTTTTAGTAGAGAGTAAACCACTAAATCAACAAGAACAACTTTATTTTTTGAACAAACTGTATGTTCATAACCCGAAATCACGGCGTTTTTTTCAATCCGCCCGTCCCCCTCCCCGATTTTTCGGAAGCAAAAACAGCTTGAGGATACAACTCTCACAACTTTTCTGTAACTTTGCAGCGTTAGATAATAAATAAAACAGGAATGGATTTTAAGTACGACGTAATTGTAATCGGTGCCGGACATGCCGGTTGCGAAGCGGCAGCCGCTGCCGCCAATTTAGGTTCAAAGACTTGCCTCATCACCATGGACATGAACAAGATCGGGCAAATGAGCTGTAATCCGGCAGTAGGAGGAATCGCCAAAGGACAAATTGTACGCGAAATAGATGCATTGGGTGGACAGATGGGATTGGTTACGGACGAGACGGCCATCCAATTCCGAATCTTGAACCGTTCAAAAGGTCCTGCCATGTGGAGTCCGCGAGCGCAATGCGATCGTGCCAAATTTATCTGGTCTTGGCGGGAGAGACTGGAAAATACACCCAATCTCCATATCTGGCAGGATACCGTCTGCGAACTTTTGGTAGAAAACGGAGAAGTGACCGGCCTGGTCACAGTTTGGGGAGTTACCTTCAAGGCAAAATGCATTGTACTGACCGCAGGAACTTTCCTCAACGGGCTTATGCATATCGGACGTCATAAGTTGCCGGGAGGAAGAATGGCCGAGCCGGCTTCTTACCAGCTGACTGAATCCATCGCCCGTCACGGAATCACATACGGCAGAATGAAAACGGGAACTCCGGTACGAATAGATGCACGTAGCGTCCACTTTGACCGGATGGAAACACAAGACGGAGAATGTGACTTCCATAAATTTTCATTTATGAACACAAGTGTGCGGCATTTAAAACAACTGCAATGCTGGACTTGCTATACAAACGAGGAGGTACACCGTATCCTACGTGAAGGTCTGCCGGATTCCCCTCTATTCAACGGGCAGATTCAAAGTATCGGCCCGCGCTATTGCCCGAGTATCGAAACCAAGATCGTTACTTTCCCTGACAAGAGCCAGCATCAGCTATTTCTGGAACCGGAAGGCGAGACGACTCAGGAGTTGTACTTGAACGGCTTCTCTTCTTCACTTCCGATGGACATACAGATTGCAGCACTAAAACAAATTCCGGCATTCAAAGATTTGGTGATCTACCGTCCGGGATATGCCATCGAATATGACTACTTCGACCCGACACAATTGAAACATACGTTGGAATCGAAGATTATCAAAAATCTATTCTTTGCCGGACAGGTGAATGGTACTACCGGATATGAAGAAGCCGGAGGACAAGGATTAATAGCCGGAATCAACGCACATATCAATTGTCATGGTGGCGAAGCATTCACATTAGCACGTGACGAAGCATATATAGGCGTATTGATCGATGATCTGGTAACTAAAGGTGTAGATGAGCCCTATCGAATGTTCACCTCGAGGGCTGAATACCGTATCTTGCTCCGAATGGATGACGCAGATATGCGACTCACCGAAAGAGCCTATCAGCTTGGCCTGGCCAAAGAAAATCGTTATCAATTAATGAAAAGCAAAAAGGAAGCAGTGGAGCAAATCGTTTCCTTCGCACAAAACTATTCGATGAAACCTGCATTAATCAATGATGCACTCGAAAAGATAGGAACCACTCCCCTGCGTCAAGGATGCAAGTTGATAGAAATACTGAATCGTCCGCAAGTGACGATTGAAAACATATCAGAGCATATTCCGGCATTCCAACGGGAATTGGAAAAAGCGACAAGTTCCGATGAGGGCCGAAAAGAAGAAATTATCGAAGCTGCTGAAATCTTAATCAAGTATCAAGGATACATTGACAGAGAACGGATGATAGCAGAAAAACTGGCACGATTGGAAAGTATAAAAATTAAAGGGAAGTTTGATTATGCTTCCATTCAGTCGCTGTCTACCGAAGCCCGCCAAAAGCTGGTAAAGATAGATCCGGAAACAATTGCCCAAGCAAGCAGAATACCGGGAGTATCTCCAAGCGACATCAATGTATTGCTGGTGCTTTCGGGACGATGATAATCGTGCAACGTTTCACGTGAAACAAAACATTTAAAGAAACGATATAAATCAATGATTATGAGCAAAGAAACGCTAATCAAAAGTATTCGGGAAATACCAGATTTCCCCATTCCCGGAATCTTGTTTTATGATGTTACGACATTATTCAAAGACCCGTGGTGTTTGCAGGAATTGTCGGATGTCATGTTCGATATGTATAAGGACAAAGGTATCACAAAAGTTATAGGCATAGAATCAAGAGGTTTCATCATGGGGCCTATTTTAGCAACCCGCCTGAATGCCGGCTTTGTTCCTATCCGCAAACCAGGCAAGCTTCCGGCCGAAACACTTGAGGCAAGTTATGACAAGGAATACGGAAAAGATACCGTGCAGATTCATAAAGATGCGCTGGACGAGAACGATGTAGTTCTGATACACGATGACCTGCTGGCAACAGGAGGAACAATGAAAGCAGCTTGTGAACTTGTGAAAATGCTAAAGCCTAAAAAAGTATATGTAAACTTCATCATCGAGTTGAAAGACCTGAACGGGAAAGCCGTATTCGGCGATGATGTAGAGGTAGAATCCGTACTGACGCTATAATACTCCGCGTCCTCTGTGTGATGAAACCCAAAGAATGAGAATAAGTATACGTATGGAAGCGAAGTTCAATGAATATCTGAAAGGAATCGTAGCCAATCTACCCGAAAAGCCGGGTATTTATCAATACCTGAATTCGGAAGGAACGATTATATACGTTGGAAAGGCTAAAAATTTAAAGAAAAGGGTCTACTCCTATTTCAGTAAAGAACACGAACCCGGAAAGACACGGGTGTTGGTCAGCAAAATCGTGGATATTCGCTACATTGTAGTCAACACGGAAGAGGACGCTCTCCTTCTGGAAAATAATCTGATAAAGAAATACAAACCCCGTTACAACGTTTTATTGAAGGATGACAAGACTTATCCTTCTATTTGCGTACAAAACGAATATTTTCCCCGAGTTTTCAAAACGAGAAAGATAATAAGAAACGGTTCTTCCTATTATGGTCCGTATAGCCACATCCCCTCGATGTATGCGGTATTGGACTTAATAAAGCATCTATATCCTTTGCGGACTTGCAATTTAAACTTAAGCCCGGAGAACATTCGGGCAGGTAAATTCAATGTCTGCCTGGAATATCATATCAAGAAATGCGCCGGACCATGCATCGGGCTGCAATCACAGGAAGACTATCTCAAGAATATCGATGAGATCAAAGAGATTCTCAAGGGAAATACGCAAGAAGTAAGCCGTATGCTGTTGGAGAAAATGCAGACATTGGCAGGTGAGATGAAGTTTGAGGAGGCACAGAAAATAAAAGAGAAGTATCTTTTAATAGAAAACTATCGTTCGAAGTCGGAGGTGGTCAGCTCTGTCCTTCATAATATAGATGTCTTTTCTATCGAAGAAGACGAAACCAATTCAGCCTTCATCAATTACCTCCATATCACCAACGGAGCTATCAACCAGGCTTTCACTTTCGAATATAAGAAGAAGCTGAATGAATCAAAAGAAGAACTTCTGACGCTGGGCATTATCGAGATGCGAGAGCGTTACAAAAGTCAGTCAAGAGAGGTTATCGTTCCTTTTGAGCTTGATATGGAGCTGAATAATGTAGTTTTCACCGTTCCCCAACGGGGAGATAAGAAGAAGCTATTGGAACTTTCCATCTTAAACGTGAAGCAATACAAGGCCGACCGCCTGAAGCAGGCGGAAAAGCTGAATCCGGAGCAGAGGAGCATGCGTTTGATGAAAGAGATACAACAAGAATTGCATTTGGAAAGGCCTCCATTGCAGATTGAATGTTTCGATAACTCGAACATACAAGGTTCTGACGCAGTGGCAGCCTGCGTCGTATTTAAAAAAGCCAAACCATCGAAAAAGGATTACCGGAAATATAATATAAAGACCGTCGTAGGCCCGGATGACTACGCTTCGATGAAAGAAGTCGTCAGAAGGCGTTATCAGCGCGCTATTGAAGAAAACGCTCCTTTACCCGACCTGATTATCACTGATGGTGGAAAAGGACAAATGGAGGTCGTCAGAGAAGTTATTGAGGATGAGTTGCACCTCAATATTCCTATTGCCGGACTGGCAAAAGACAACCGCCACCGTACATCGGAACTCCTATTCGGCTTTCCACCGCAAACAATCGGTATCAAGCAGCATAGCCCACTCTTCCGCATACTGACACAGATTCAGGATGAAGTACACCGCTTTGCAATCAGTTTCCATCGCGATAAACGCAGCAAACGGCAAGTGGCATCTGCACTGGATACCATCAAAGGGATTGGAGAAAAGACCAAAACGGCTCTTCTAAAAGAGTTCAAGAGCGTAAAACGAATCAAAGAGGCCTCATTAGAGGATATTGCTGCCGTTGTCGGAGAAGCCAAAGCAAAAATAGTCAAAGAAGGATTATAATATTTTCTTCCCAATACACCGTTTTCTCTTCTTAATTTTGTAAATTTGCCTTTCATAATCATGAAATAAAAGAAGAGTAATGCGAATTGTTATACAACGGGTAAGCCATGCATCAGTCACTATTGACGGAAACTGCAAGTCTGCCATCGGAAAAGGAATGCTGATTTTAGTCGGTATCGAGGAAGCCGACGGTCAGGAGGACATTGACTGGCTCTGCAAAAAGATAGTAAATCTACGTATTTTCGATGATGAAAATGGAGTAATGAATAAGTCTATTCTGGAAGACGGAGGCGAGATTCTGGTCGTCAGCCAGTTCACTCTGCACGCTTCCACCAAGAAAGGGAACCGCCCCTCCTACATCAAAGCCGCAAAGCCGGATGTATCCATTCCGCTTTACGAGCAGTTCTGCAAAGATCTGAGTAGCGCACTGGGCAAGGCAATCGGTACAGGTACTTTCGGGGCGGATATGAAAGTCGAACTTTTAAACGACGGCCCTGTTACTATATGTATAGATACCAAGAACAAAGAATAACAGACTGACTAACCATCAGTAACAACCCTATTAATCACAATTATTAACCCCTAAGCACTAAAGAAATGACTCTGGAAGAAGCTCAAAAACAAGTAGACCAATGGGTGAAGACATACGGTGTCCGCTACTTTAGCGAGTTGACCAACATGGCAGTTCTGACCGAAGAAGTCGGAGAACTGGCACGGGTTATGGCTCGAAAATATGGCGACCAATCCTTCAAAGAGGGAGAAAAAGACAACCTTGATGAAGAAATAGCAGACGTATTATGGGTGCTTCTCTGCATTGCCAACCAGACGGGTGTAGACATCACCGATGCGCTACAAAAGAGTATAGACAAGAAAACGAAACGAGATAATAAAAGACATATCAACAACCCAAAACTGAAAGATCATGGAAGAGAATAACTCACAGCCTAGCAAGTATGATGCCGCACTGGCAAAGTATAACACCAATCTGAACGATGCGGACATCCAAGCTCGCGTAGCCGAACTGATCAAGAAGAAAGTTCCGGAAAACAATACGGAAGACGTTAAGAAGTTCCTGTTCAACTGTATCGACCTGACTACACTGAACAGCACAGATAGCGATGAAAGCGTAATGCATTTCACCGAAAAAGTCAATCAGTTTGACGATGAATACCCTGATCTGAAGAATGTAGCGGCAATCTGCGTATATCCTAATTTTGCCGCTATCGTCAAGAATACGTTGGAGGTAGACGGAGTCAATATCGCCTGTGTATCAGGAGGTTTCCCTTCATCTCAGACTTTCATCGAAGTAAAAGTAGCAGAAACTGCATTGGCAATCACAGACGGCGCCGATGAAATAGACATCGTAATCTCCATAGGCAAGTTCTTGAGCGGAGACTACGAAGGAATGTGCGAAGAAATAGTGGAGTTGAAGGAAGTATGCAAAGAACATCATCTGAAAGTAATCCTCGAAACAGGAGCCTTGAAGAGTGCTTCCAACATCAAAAGAGCCTCTATCCTATCCATGTATTCGGGTGCGGATTTCATCAAAACGTCCACCGGCAAGCAACAGCCTGCCGCCACTCCGGAAGCTGCGTATGTGATGTGTGAAGCCATCAAGGAATACTATCAGAAAACAGGAAATAAAGTCGGATTCAAACCGGCAGGAGGCATCAATACGGTCAACGATGCAGTTGTTTATTACACCATCGTCAAGGAAGTACTGGGCGAGGAATGGCTCAACAACCAGCTGTTCCGCTTGGGTACCAGCCGTCTGGCCAATCTCCTCCTTTCGGATATCAAAGGCGAAGAAATCAAATTCTTCTAAACCCCAAGGGCTACATTAGCAATCAAATATGCCCTGCCGCGCTGGCTCCCGTCTTTACGGAAGCCGACGCGGCATTTTTTATATTAAGAAAAACTAAAGTTCGTTATCCTACAATTCGGAAAATTCGTTATCTTTGTAAACGATTTAGCGATGAAAATATAGCTAATCAGTTATATTAGAGAACGTTTCATTTATTACCAACTTCCTGAAATTCGGCAAAATTCAAAGTTATGAAGGTAATAAGCAAACGGGTCTCACGCACCTTCATGTATATACTTTTGTTATATATCGAATGGAGCGTGGGACTGTTGCTTGTATTATCATAACGGCTTGCCGAAGCCTCAGGAGGATACATTGCAACAGTTCTCACGCTTTTCTTAAATCTGAATGAAAGTATAGGATGGACGTATACACGAGAACCTTACGATTCAATCATAACCCTCTAAATCTATTCCTCAAAACCGAGAGGAAAAAAGGATTACGCATCGGCTATATGGAAGCCGCATTGGAAGGATTTTATCTTAATTCCATAGAAACCGGAATGCATCCGCAAAAATTATCCGATTTATTGTTAGAGAAATTTTATTGTAACGACACCGAATCCGTCACCGGATTATTCCAATTTCTGATCAATGAAGGCGATAGGGTCTCCTATCAAATCATGCTCCCTCACCTGCTTTCAGCAAGTAACATACATGAGTTCGAAGAGATCATCCACAAACGCTTTTCCGGAATAGAACGCTTCATCCGACAAGGAAAGAATCTATACAATTTCGTGAAGTATACAGAGGAAAGAAGAGACCCTATTATATGGATAAATGATTTGGAAAGAGGTATTGTCGGATGGGATATGGGGCTGCTCGTAGGATTGGTTCGCAGTGCTTTAGGAAGCGGATATATTACAAAAGAAGAAGCCTGGAGATACATAGAACAGGCCAATACATTATGCGCTGATGTACTCCATACGCCGGAAGAAATAGATAAAAGCTTCCTAATAGGCAAAGCTATGAAATCAGAAAAGATAGAAGATTGGGATCGATTCTTGTCTTGTTATTCCCGGTTGGATAAATATCGAAAGTAATCATTTTTCGCGGTCCACCACGTAATTCAGATAGGCCCGGAGAGCTGTACATACATCCGAATCCGGCAAAGAGGCCAATAATCCAAGAGCTTTCTCTTTATACAGGTTCATGGTTTGAATTGCATATTCGATACCTCCGTTTTCTTTGATAAACGCGATCAAACGGGCTATTTCGTCAGGGGTAGCCGTACCGTCTTTCACCTTGATCGCAATCTCCCGAGCAGTATCGTCCTTCGTATTGTTCAGCACATAGAGAGCCGGTAAGGTCAACTTGCCTTCGAGCATATCATTACCTGTCGGCTTACCAATCTCCTTACTATTAAAGTAGTCAAAAATATCATCTTTAATCTGGAAGCAAATACCAATATACTCCCCTAGTAAACGGGCGAATTCGGCTTCTTCCTCATTTGCATCTACCGAGAGAGCCGCAGCCTTCGTGCAGGCAGCGAAAAGAGCAGCGGTTTTCTTACGGATTACGTCAAAATAAACGGATTCCGAGAAGCTATGATTACTTACATTCGAAAGTTGAAGCAATTCACCGTCGGCAAGGTCCTGCCCCAGCAAAGAAACCAGTCGAATGATAAGATGGCTTTTCGTTTGCTCGGCGTGAACCAGACTAGTGGCAAGCAAATAATCTCCCGTCAACACGGCTACCTTATTATTAAAGATGGCATTTACGGATAGTTGACCACGACGTTCGGTGCTCTCATCCACTACATCGTCATGCACCAAACTGGCCGTATGAAGCAGTTCCAGCGAAACAGCCGCATGAAGGGTAGAAGGACGGACGGCATCGTAAAGACGTGCCACCAACAAGACAAGAATAGGACGCATCATCTTACCATTCCTCTGCCGTATATGGGATACGACACTGTCGAGCAATGCATTCGAACTGGAAAGAGAACTATCAAAAAGTTTCTTGAAAGCCTCCAGTTCCGCTTCAATCGGAGTTCTGATAAGTGATATACTGTCCATTTACTACACAATTTGAGCACAAAAGTAATAATAAAACGCTTAATACGGTATTTTTTTGTACTTTTACCATGAAAAATTAATTAAATCTATGGATTCAGATAATAAATTATTTCTTTTAGACGCTTATGCACTGATATACCGTGCATACTACGCCTTTATCAAAAACCCCAGAATCAACTCCAAAGGATTCAATACTTCAGCCATACTAGGCTTTGTGAATACCCTCGAAGAGGTGCTGAAAAAAGAGAACCCGACGCATATAGGAGTGGCTTTCGACCCTTCGGGGCCTACCTTCCGCCACGAAGCTTTCGAACAATATAAAGCACAACGCGAAGAAACTCCGGAAGCAATCCGGTTATCCGTACCTATTATAAAGGATATTATCCATGCTTATCGCATTCCTGTTCTGGAGGTTTCCGGTTACGAAGCCGATGACGTGATAGGAACACTTGCTACCGAAGCCGGTCGTCAAGGCATCACTACTTATATGATGACACCTGATAAGGATTACGGACAATTGGTAAGTGACAAGGTATTCATGTACCGTCCCAAACATACGGGAGGCTTTGAGGTAATGGGAGTGGAAGAAGTGAAAGCCAAGTTCGATATTAAGTCTCCGGCACAAGTGATTGATATGCTCGGTCTGATGGGCGACTCTTCGGATAATATCCCCGGCTGTCCCGGCATAGGCGAAAAGACCGCTCAGAAACTGATTGCCGAATTCGGAAGTATCGAGAACCTATTGGAGCATACCGACCAACTGAAAGGAGCATTAAAGACAAAAGTGGAAACGAACCGGGAGATGATAACATTCTCTAAATTCCTGGCAACTATCAAAATCGATGTACCTATCCAACTTGAGATGGATGCGCTCGTTCGCGAGCAACCGGACGAAGAGGCGCTTCGTTCCATCTTCGAGGAACTGGAATTTAGAACACTTATCGACCGGGTACTTAAAAAAGAGACTTCCGCTCCTCTCTCACTCTTTCCCGAAAAAAGTGAAGGGATACAAGGCGATTTATTTGCAAATTTCACGGGCAACGAGCCGAGTGAAGCCAAAAAATCGAATCTAGAGACGTTAGAATCGCTCTGTTGTGACTATCAACTCATTGATACAGAAGAGAAAAGAAAGGAAATTATTCAAAAGTTACTTACATCTAAAATTCTCTCGTTAGATACGGAAACCACCGGAACGGAACCGATGGATGCAGAATTGGTCGGAATGAGTTTCTCCATTGCCGAAAATGAAGCATTTTATGTCCCGGTTCCCGCAAACCAAGAAGAAGCGTTAAAAATCGTCAATGAGTTTCGACCGGTATTCGAAAACGAAAGTTCGCTGAAAGTGGGGCAAAATATCAAGTACGATATGATTGTTCTCCAAAATTATGGAGTGGAAGTAAAAGGCCCGCTCTTCGACACAATGATTGCTCACTATGTTCTTCAACCGGAACTTCGCCACGGGATGGATTATCTGGCAGAAATCTATTTGCATTATCAGACGATTCATATCGATGAGTTGATAGGGCCAAAAGGTAAAAACCAGAAGAATATGCGCGACCTTGCTCCGAAGGATGTTTACCGCTACGCTTGCGAAGATGCAGACGTAACGCTGAAACTGAAAAACGTACTGGAGAAAGAATTGAAAGAGAATGGCGCCGAACGTTTGTTCTATGATATCGAAATGCCTCTCGTCCCGGTATTGGTCAATATAGAAAGAAACGGAGTGTTATTGGATACGGAAGCGTTGAAACAGTCGTCCGCTCATTTTACAGAACAGATGGAACGCATCGAAAAAGAGATTTATGATCTGGCAGGCGAGACTTTCAATATCGCTTCGCCGAAACAGGTCGGTGAAGTTCTGTTCGATAAGCTGAAGATTGTAGAAAAAGCCAAAAAGACAAAGACAGGGCAATATGTCACTTCGGAAGAGGTTCTCGAAAGTCTTCGCCACAAACATCCGGTGGTGGAGAAAATTCTGGAACACCGCGGACTGAAGAAGTTACTGGGAACGTATATCGACGCACTCCCCCAACTTATCAATCCACGTACGGGAAGGGTACATACCTCTTTCAATCAGACTGTCACCGCTACAGGACGTCTCAGCTCAAGCAATCCGAACTTACAGAATATCCCCATACGCGACGAAAACGGGAAAGAAATCCGTAAAGCATTTATTCCGGATGAAGGCTGTCTTTTCTTTTCCGCCGACTATTCACAGATCGAATTACGGATTATGGCACATCTCAGTGAAGATAAGAATATGATTGACGCTTTCCTCAGCAATCATGATATCCACGCTGCAACAGCCGCAAAGATTTATAAGATCGGACTGAAAGAGGTAGACTCTGATATGCGCCGCAAAGCAAAAACCGCCAATTTCGGTATTATATATGGTATATCCGTTTTCGGACTTGCCGAACGGATGAATGTAGAACGAAAAGAAGCTAAAGAATTAATCGACGGTTATTTTGAAACCTATCCCGGAGTGAAAGCCTACATGGATCAGAGTATCCGGGTGGCTCAAGAGAAAGGATACGTGGAAACGATTTTCCACCGGAAACGTTTCTTGCCGGATATCAACTCCCGGAATGCAGTCGTACGCGGATATGCGGAACGAAACGCCATCAATGCTCCTATTCAGGGAAGCGCGGCCGATATTATCAAGGTGGCTATGGCACGTATTTACCAACGGTTCCGGGCAGAAGGAATAAAAGCCAAAATGATTCTGCAAGTACATGACGAATTAAATTTCAGTGTCCCCATTGATGAGAAAGAACGGGTAGAAGAAATCGTTATCGAAGAAATGGAAAAAGCATACCGTATGCACGTTCCCTTAAAAGCGGATTGCGGATGGGGAAAGAACTGGCTCGAAGCACATTAAAACCGATAATGCATCTTGCACCGCCACAGTGCATACCGGCAAAATTTCAAAAGGATTAAGTAATAACATTATTTAACCTGACAACCAGAAAGCAAGAAAAAGGAACACTTTTTCAACGAAGTGATTCATCCTATATCCGGCAGATTGACTGCCGGATATTTTTTTGTCACCAATATTGCCAAAAAGCAAGTCAATACTAACGCACAAATCTGACATTTTGATAATATTTCATCTTCAATATTGCATAAATACCAAATTAATATGTAATTTCGCAGCGTAAAACAGATGCAGTTATAGAAAAATGAAAGAATAATTCAAAAACTTAAATAGCCATGAAAGCCAAAGTATTTTTAAAGATGTTCGTTGTATCAGCAGTTCTTCTGGTTGCATCAATTGCCACTTCTGCGCGCAGCAATGATGGCCAACTGATCTACAATCCGGTAGAAGAAAATGGTATGACAATAGGACAAACTGTTTACAAAATGGACGGAAGTACCCTTGCTAACTACATGAAGTACAATTATAAGTACGATGATAGCAAACGGATGGTTGAAAGTGAAGCTTTGAGATGGGACAGTGACAAGGATGAATGGCAAAAAGATTTACGAATCAACTATATTTACGAAGGTAAAACCGTCACTACCAATTACTATAAATGGAACACTAAAAAGGAAGCCTACGTATTGGTTCCCGAAATGACCGTTACGATGGATAATACAAATATGTAACAAAACTCTCTCTCATTCTAATATTCTAATAGCAAGGAATGCCGCTTCTGGTGAAGAAGTGGCATTTCACATTATATAATCGGATGTTCCACGTGAAAATACATTATTTATCCTGAATCCCAATCAATCTTATTATTTTTTTAATACCTTTGTACCCATATAAATATGAGTAACTGACCTAATGAGTCCACTGAACTTCACCCACATTCTGACACAGGCAGTCGATGAGCTATCGGAAAGCGAATCTTACAAAGGACTGTTTCATCAACACAAAGATGGCGAACCACTGCCTTCTGCTAAAGTCTTGTATGAAATTATCGAGCTCTCACGCTCTATTCTATTTCCCGGTTATTACGGAAATTCGACCATTAACAGCCGGACTATCAATTATCACATTGGTGTAAACGTTGAAAAACTATTTGATCTGCTCGCAGAGCAAATTCTGGCCGGATTGTGTTTCAGTACTTCCATAGAGGGAAAATGCAACGTCTGCTCCGATTCCAAACGGGAAGAAGCAGCCCGCCTTGCCGCTAAGTTTATCAGCAAACTGCCCACCATGAGGAAAATACTGGCAACAGATGTGGAAGCCGCCTATAACGGTGACCCTGCCGCTGAAAGCTATGGAGAGGTAATCTTCTGCTATCCAGCTATTAAAGCTATCAGCAATTATCGGATAGCACACGAATTGCTGGAACTCGGAGTGCCCTTAATTCCCCGTATCATCACAGAAATGGCGCATAGCGAAACGGGGATTGATATCCATCCGGCAGCTAAAATAGGCAGTTACTTCACTATCGACCACGGTACGGGTGTCGTAATCGGTGCAACCAGTATTATCGGTAATAATGTCAAACTATACCAAGGTGTTACTTTGGGGGCCAAAAGTTTCCCATTGGATGCTGACGGAAAGCCTATCAAGGGGATTCCCCGCCACCCTATTCTGGAGGACAATGTTATTGTTTATTCCAACGCCACTATTTTGGGAAGAATCACTATCGGGCACGATGCAACTGTAGGAGGTAACATCTGGGTAACGGAGAACGTGCCTGCCGGAGCAAGAATCGTACAAACCAAAGCAAAAAAATAATATCAAATAACTATATATGAGCGAACAATTCGAAATGATAGCCAAGACCTTCCAAGGACTGGAAGAGATACTTGCAGAGGAACTGACAACATTAGGAGCCAACGACATTCAAATAGGCCGTCGAATGGTTTCATTCAGTGGAGATAAACGTATGATGTATAAAGCCAATTTCTGCCTTCGTACTGCTATCCGCATTCTGAAACCAATTAAAAACTTCACTGCTAAAGATGCAGACGAGGTTTATAATCAGATACAAACCATTCCATGGGAAGAATATCTTGATGTAAACAAGACATTTGCCATTGATGCGGTAGTGTTCAGCGAAGAATTCCGCCATTCAAAGTTCGTTTCATATAAGGTAAAGGATGCGATTGTGGATTACTTCCGCGAGAAAACCGGGAAACGCCCGTCTGTCCGCATCAACAATCCGGACGTACTGCTGAATATTCACATTGCACAGACTACTTGCACTTTGTCTTTGGACTCTTCAGGAGAATCACTGCACCGTCGCGGTTATCGCCAGGAAGCGGTAGAGGCTCCGTTGAATGAGGTATTGGCTGCCGGCATGATTCTGATGACCGGATGGCGTGGAGAATGCGACCTGATTGACCCGATGTGCGGTTCGGGCACTATTCCTATCGAAGCGGCACTGATTGCAAAAAATATTGCACCGGGAGTATTCCGTAAAGGATTTGCTTTCGAGAAATGGGTGGATTTCGATGCGGATATGTTCGATGAGATTTACAATGACGACAGCCAGGAGCGTGAGTTTACTCATAAGATTTATGGGTATGATAACAATCCGAAAGCGAATGAGATTGCGACTCACAATATAAAAGCTGCCGGTGTGTCGAAAGACGTCGTGCTGAAGCTGCAACCGTTCCAACAGTTTGAACAGCCAAAAGAGAAATCAATCATCATTACCAATCCTCCTTATGGAGAACGTATTTCTACAAATGATTTGCTCGGCCTTTATCAAATGATCGGCGAACGTCTGAAACATGCGTTTGTAGGAAACGAAGCATGGGTGCTTTCTTATCGGGAAGAGTGCTTCGACCAGATTGGTTTGAAAGCAAGTCAGAAGGTTCCATTGTTCAATGGACCGTTGGAGTGTGAGTTCCGCAAATATGAGATTTTTGACGGAAAATACAAAGAGTTCAAGAGCCAGGAAGAGGGTGAAGAAAAGAAAGAAAGTGCAACTGAACAGACTCCAAGATTCAGAGAAAGAAAAGAATTCAAGCCACGCAGAGAAGGTAGTGATTTCAAAAGTGGTGACAGAGATAGAAAACCACGCGGAGAATTCCGCGAAGGAAGAGATTCGAGAGGGACACGAGAATTTAGGGGGAACCGGGAGCCGAGGATTCCGAAGAAGGAAGAGGAATAGGCTGTTTCAACCTTGGGCACTTATTCGCTCTGTAATTCACTAGTTAATAATCAATTAAAAACTTGAAGTTCCAAATTGGAATTTCAAGTTTACATCATAGCTCTAATGTTCACCCGAAAATCGGAATCAGTCAAAAATGGATGATATAGCCATTATAGAAAACAAAATATACGAAATCAGAGGGCAAAAGGTTATGCTTGACTTTGATTTAGCAGAAATGTATGGAGTTGAGACTAAACGTCTCAAGGAACAAGTGCGTCGTAATATCGAGCGCTTTCCTGTTGAATTTATGTTCGAGCTAACAAAAGAAGAAGTCCAGTTTTCAAGGTCGCAATTTGCGACCTTGAAAACTGGACAAGGACATAACATCAAATATCTTCCATTTGCATTTACTGAGTATGGTATAGTCATGTTATCTAGCGTCCTCAAATCCAAGACCGCTGTGGAAGTGAATATCAATATTATTCGCGCTTTTGTACGTATGCGCCAATATCTTCTATCTAGTGTTCCCCCAAAAGAATTGGAAGAATTAAAACAACGCATCGAATACCTCGAAGAAGATATCACTTCTGATAGAGAAAGCTACAAAAAACAATTTGACGACCTATTTAATGCCTTTGCAAAAATAAGTGCAATTATCCAATCAAAGCAGACTCCTTTGGACAGAGTAAAAATAGAAGGATTTAAAACAAATAATAAAGAAAAGAGCAATGAGTAAAATTGGAAAAAGAGCTATTCTGTTATTGTTGGCACTACCAATCGGATTCAATGTTATGGCACAAGAAACCAAAAAGCCGACGCTGGAAGAACTGATTCCAGGCGGCGAGAGTTACCTTTATGCAGAAAACCTGTACGGACTGCAATGGTGGGGTGACGAATGCATCAAACCGGGCATCGACACTCTTTATTCGGTTCAACCCCAAACAGGAAAAGAAGAAGTCCTGTTCACCCGTGAACAAGTAAACAAAGCACTGGCATCTGCCGGATACCCAAAGTTATCTCATCTTTACGACCTCCAGTTCCTCTGGGATGACAAAACGGAAGTATTGCTACCTAGAAACGTCCGCTATGCTGTTTACAATTGGAAGAAGGGAGAAGTTATCGGCAGAGATGACCTGCCCAAAGAACCATCTGCCAACTATGACTATGCTATCAATAAGAATCTCGCCTATACCGTAAAAAACAATCTGTATGTCAACGGACGACAAATCACCAACGAACCCGAAGGTATCGTTTGCGGACAATCTGTGCACCGCAACGAATTCGGTATCAACAAAGGAACCTTCTGGAGTCCGAAAGGCAATTTGCTCGCTTTCTACCGCATGGACGAAAGTATGGTGACTCAATATCCGCTTGTAGACATCACAGCACGTGTAGGAGAAGTAAATAACATACGTTATCCGATGGCCGGAATGACCAGCCACAAGGTACAAGTCGGTATTTATAACCCTTCTACCGATAAAAGCATTTACTTGAATACAGGCGATCCCACCAATCGTTATTTCACCAATATCAGTTGGGCACCGGACGAAAAAAGTCTTTATCTCATAGAGGTAAACCGCGATCAGAACCATGCCAAACTCTGCCAATATAATGCAGAGACAGGTGAGCTGATGCAGACTTTATATGAAGAGACACATCCCAAATACGTCGAACCGC
The DNA here is from genome assembly GCF_014287315.1 of Bacteroides sp. NSJ-39. Classification (NCBI taxonomy): domain Bacteria; kingdom Pseudomonadati; phylum Bacteroidota; class Bacteroidia; order Bacteroidales; family Bacteroidaceae; genus Bacteroides; species Bacteroides sp. NSJ-39. Next base: position 37,350 of record NZ_JACOOB010000010.1, read on the forward strand.
AAAATCCAATCGTATTCTTGCCATGGGATGACACCAAGTTCATCTACCAAAGTCAGCGGGATGGCTACAACCACCTTTATCTCTTCGATACACGCACCAAGATATATCCCGAAACACATACTTCTGCCAACGGTGGCACATACCGTCAATACTGTAAGGTAAAACAACTAACTAAAGGAGATTGGTTGGTAAGTGAGATTCTGGGATTCAATGCCAAACGCAAAGATATCATCTTCACTGCCATAGAGGGGTTGAAGAGCGGACATTTCGCCGTTAACACCGCCAACGGAAAGATGAATCAGCCATTCAGTACCTCTCAAGAAAGCGAACATAACGGACTGCTCAATGCATCCGGCACATATCTTATCGACCGTTATTCGACCAAAGACCAACCCCGCATTATCAATCTGGTAGACACAAAGAAGTTCAAAGAAACCGTCAATCTGCTAACCGCCAAAAGTCCTTACGAAGGTTACCAAATGCCAAGTATCGAAACCGGAACAATCAAAGCAGCCGATGGCACTACCGACCTGCATTTCCGAATCATGAAACCGGCAGACTTCGATTCAAGCAAGAAATACCCGGTCATCGTCTATGTCTACGGAGGTCCTCATGCACAATGTGTCACCGGAGGATGGCAGAACGGTGCACGCGGGTGGGATACTTATATGGCAAATAAAGGTTATATCATGTTCACCATCGACAATCGTGGCAGCAGTAACCGTGGACTAGCATTTGAGAACGCCACTTTCCGTCGTCTCGGTGTGGAAGAAGGCAAAGACCAAGTAAAAGGTATAGAATATCTGAAATCCCTGCCTTACGTGGACAGTGAGCGTATCGGTGTACATGGATGGAGTTTCGGAGGACACATGACTACTGCCCTGCTTCTCCGCTATCCGGAAATATTCAAAGTAGGTGTTGCCGGAGGTCCTGTGATAGACTGGGGGTACTACGAAATAATGTACGGCGAACGCTATATGGATACACCCGAAACGAATCCGGAAGGCTACAAGGAGTGTAATTTGAAGAACTTAGCCGGACAGCTGAAAGGCCATCTGTTGATTATCCACGACGATCATGATGACACCTGTGTGCCGCAGCACACCCTATCGTTCATGAAAGCCTGCGTAGATGCACGCACTTATCCCGACCTGTTCATTTATCCGTGCCATAAACACAACGTAATGGGCCGTGACCGCGTACATCTGCACGAGAAAATTACCCGATATTTTGAAGAACATCTATAATACCAACTCATTATGAAGATATTATTACTAGGCTCGGGCGGCCGCGAACATGCACTTGCATGGAAAATAGCCCAAAGTCCGAAAGTTGAAAAACTATACATTGCACCGGGTAATGCCGGAACAACTGCCGTAGGTGAGAATGTCAATATCAAAGCAACTGATTTTGACGCTATCAGTACTTTCGCCTTGAAAGAAAACATCGAAATGGTAGTAGTGGGTCCAGAAGATCCGTTGGTAGAAGGAATCTATGACTATTTCCAGAATCGGCCGGAGTTAAAACATATTGCCGTTATCGGTCCTTCCGCACAGGGAGCACAGCTGGAAGGAAGCAAGGAATTTGCAAAAGGCTTTATGATGCGTCATCATATCCCGACAGCCCGTTATAAGAGCATTACTTCCACCAACATCGAAGAAGGTCTGGCCTTCCTCGAAACACTGGAAGCTCCTTACGTACTGAAAGCCGACGGACTTTGTGCCGGAAAAGGTGTTCTTATCCTTCCTACTCTGGATGAAGCGAAGAAAGAACTGAAAGAAATGCTCGGTGGTATGTTCGGTTCTGCATCTGCAACTGTTGTCATCGAAGAATTCCTAAGTGGTATCGAGTGCTCCGTGTTCGTACTGACAGATGGAGAAAACTACAAGGTCCTCCCCGTTGCCAAAGACTACAAACGTATCGGCGAAGGCGATAAAGGACTGAATACAGGCGGTATGGGCAGTGTAACCCCCGTTCCGTTCGCCGATGAAGTGTTCATGGAAAAAGTACGCACACGTATTATCGAACCGACAATCAACGGACTGAAAGAAGAAAACATCACCTACAAAGGTTTCATCTTCCTCGGACTTATCAACGTAAAAGGCGAGCCGATGGTTATCGAATACAACGTCCGTATGGGCGATCCGGAAACAGAAAGCGTCATGCTCCGTATCCAAAGTGATCTCGTCGAACTGCTTGAAGGCACTGCCGCAGGCAATCTGAACGAAAAGACATTGGTTATGGATCCACGTTCAGCCGGTTGTGTCATTCTCGTCAGTGGCGGATACCCGGAAGCCTACGAAAAAGGATTTCCCATCAGCGGACTGGAACAAGCTGCCGCTACGGACAGTATCATCTTCCATGCCGGAACAGCAATGAAAGACGGGCAGGTAGTGACAAACGGAGGACGTGTCATCGCCGTTTGCTCTTACGGTGCAACCAAAGAAGAAGCATTGGCGCAGAGCTATAAGGTGGCGGATATGATCAACTTCGACAAGAAGTACTTCCGCCGCGATATCGGATTCGATTTATAACAGACGAATGAGAAATAAAAGGTTACAGAATCAAGTAACGGCAGGACGGTTCACCCTGCCTGCCGTTACCCTTATCTGCACTCTTTGCTGGGTGTCGACCTCCTTTTTATTTCCCCAACTCGCATCCATCCCCACACAGGGCAACCAGCCTTTCTTCTGGCAATCCATACAGAGCTTCCTGCTTCCGGGCTGGGCGGAACAGATCGTCAGCTTTCTAATCTACGCCATTATCGGCTATTTCTTAATAGAACTGAACAATCAGTTCGGCATTATCCGTATGAGGGCTTCCATGCAGACAGCCATTTACTTCCTGTTTGTCACCGTCTGTCCGGAGATGCATCTGCTATATGCGGGAGATATTGCCGCTTTGGCTTCTCTGATATCCATCTATTTCCTGTTCAGAAGCTACCAGCAATCACACGCGGCGGGTTACCTTTTTTATTCCTTCCTCTTTATCGGAATGGGAAGTATCATTTTTCCCCAACTAACTGTTTTTTCGGTACTTTGGATACTTGAGGCTTATCGTTTCCAATCTCTCACCCTACGCAGTTTCTGCGGGGCACTGCTCGGCTGGATGTTGCCTTACTGGTTTCTGTTCGGACACGCATTCTTCTACAATGAGATGGACCTGTTCTACCGTCCTTTTATCGAGCTGTCAACTTTCGGAGAAGCTTTCCACCTACAGACCCTTCAGTCTTGGGAACTGGCGATATTGGGATATCTGCTTGTGCTGTTTATTGTCAGTGCGGTTCATTGCATCGCTGCGGGATTTGAAGATAAGATACGCACACGCGCCTATCTGCAATTCCTGATAGACTTGACCATCTTCCTCTTCCTGCTGATAGCCATCCAACCGAATTACTGCAATGACCTGTTGCCATTGCTTATGATTAGCAACAGTATTCTGATAGGACACTTTTTTGTACTGACCAACAGCAAAAGTTCGAATGTATTTTTCATCATTTCCTTAGTCAGTCTCACCCTTTTATTCGCATTCAATATATGGACGCTTTTATAGACTCAGCGATACAACTCCTCATAGAATGGGGACTTCCGGGATTATTTATCTCGGCTTTATTGGCGGGGAGCATCGTGCCTTTCAGTTCCGAACTGGTATTGGTAGCCTTAATCAAGCTTGGCTTGCCTCCTATCGCCTGTCTGTTTTCCGCCACTTTGGGGAATACCGCCGGAGGAATGACATGTTATTACATGGGACGCTTAGGCAAAATCGCCTGGATTGAGAAATATTTCAAGGTAAAGAAAGAAAAAGTAGACAAGATGGTAAACTTCCTGCAAGGGAAAGGAGCCATGATGGCATTCTTCGCCTTCCTCCCCGCCATAGGGGAAGTGATTGCCATCGCACTGGGATTTATGCGGAGCAACACATGGATTACGGTAGGTTCTATGTTTCTCGGCAAACTAATACGTTATATCCTTCTCCTATATGTGCTCGAAAGCGCATGGGATGCAGTGGCAACATAAGAATGTAAGAATATTAGATAACAAAACATTAGAGTGAGTGATGAAAAGAATTATTGAGAAAACCGATGATGGGAGCGCTACCCTGTTTGTTCCGGAATTGAATGAACATTATCATTCGACGAAAGGAGCACGCACGGAATCTCAACATATTTTTATTGAGATGGGACTGAAGGCTTCTGCTTCCACCGCCCCACGTATTCTTGAGGTAGGTTTCGGCACCGGATTAAACGCATGGCTCACCCTCGAAGAGGCCGAACAGAGCGGCCGGCATATACATTACACCGGATTGGAATTATATCCTTTGGAATGGCAGACAGTGGAAGAGCTCGGATATGTCCGCAATGACGAACAATTATTGGTAAACGGTGAACTGCAACCATCCATCGAGCTATTCAAACAACTCCACACATCTCCCTGGCAAGAAGACGTACAACTCACTCCCCATTTCACCCTGCGGAAAATGGAAAAGGACGCAAATCAATTGGAAGTTGAAAGCACTTTCAACTTCCAATTCGATTTGGTTTACTTCGACGCTTTCGCCCCCGAAAAGCAACCGGAAATGTGGTCTCAAGAACTATTCAACTGTCTTCACGTTTTATTAGACGAAGGCGGAATCCTGACTACCTATTGTGCCAAAGGGGTTGTCCGGAGAATGTTACAAACAGCCGGATTCACAGTAGAACGCCTTCCGGGACCTCCGGGAGGAAAACGGGAGATATTACGCGCCCGAAAAACAAGAAACGAGAAATAAGATAGAAAATCACGAAATAGAAAGACCAATGAAGAAACAACTAAAAGATATAAGAAACCTATTCTTGGGAAGTGTCTGCCTATTATTGGCAGCCTGTGCCGGACGCCCGTCCCAAACCAACAGTAATGAAGAGAAACCTGTAATTACGGTTACGTTGGAGCCTCAACGTTACTTCACCGAAGCCATTGCGGGAGATAAGTTCAAAGTAGTCAGCATGGTTCCCAAAGGTTCCAGCCCGGAAACATACGATCCGGTTCCCCAGCAACTTGTTTCTTTAGGGGATAGCAAAGCCTACTTCCGCATCGGATATATCGGCTTCGAGCAAACCTGGATGGACCGCTTGATGAACAATACGCCCCATATTCAGGTATTCGATACTTCCAAAGGAATCGACCTTATCTTGAACAATAACGACCACGGACATGGAAACGGACATAGCCCCCACGACGGCCATATCCATGCTGTAGAACCGCATATATGGAATTCTACCGCCAATGCATTAATTATTGCGGGAAATACCTATAAAGCCCTCAGCCAATTGGATAAGGCCAATGACGCCTATTATATGGCTCGCTACGACTCTCTCTGCCAACGTATACAACATACCGACAGCCTGATTCGCCAACAACTTTCTTCACCGGAGGCAGCCAAAGCCTTTATGATCTATCATCCGGCTCTCTCCTACTTCGCCCGCGACTACGGACTGCACCAGATTTCTATCGAAGAAGGAGGAAAAGAACCCTCTCCTGCTCATTTGAAGGAATTAATAGATCTATGTCGGGCAGAAAACGTACAGGTCATCTTTGTACAACCGGAGTTTGACAAGCGCAATGCGGAAACCATCGCGCAGCAAACCGGAACGAAAGTTGTCCCCATCAATCCGTTAAGCTATGATTGGGAAGAAGAAATGCTGAACGTAGCCCAAGCACTTGCTCCGCAAGCTGAAGCAAAATAGAAGAATCAAGAACCCGCCTAGCCATTTCAAGCAATGAAACCAATCATCGAAATAAAGAACCTATCCGCCGGATATGACGGCCGCACTGTTCTCCATGACGTCAATCTGAACGTCTACGAACGTGATTTCTTAGGTATTATCGGTCCCAACGGAGGTGGTAAGACAACACTTATCAAGTGTATCCTCGGTCTGCTGAAACCGACAGGGGGAGAGATTATTTTACACATCCCTGCCACAAAAGGGTCTGATATTCAGCCCTCACTCGGCTATCTTCCCCAGTACAGCACCATAGACAAAAAATTTCCTATTTCGGTGGAAGAAGTGATCCTGTCAGGATTGAGCATACAAAAGTCTCTCACCTCCCGATTCACTTCCGAACAGAAAGAGAAAGGCAAACAGATTATCTCCCGTATGGGACTGGAAGGGCTAGAACACCGTTCTATCGGACAATTAAGCGGCGGACAACTGCAACGTGCCTTGCTGGGACGGGCTATTATCTCCGACCCTGCGGTATTGATTCTCGATGAACCCAGCACGTATATCGACAAACGTTTCGAAGCGCGTCTTTATGAGCTACTGGCCGAAATCAATAAAGAGTGCGCCATCATCCTTGTCAGCCACGACATCGGCACCGTGCTGCAACAGGTAAAATCCATCGCTTGTGTCAACGAAACATTGGATTACCATCCGGATACAGGCGTTACTACGGAATGGCTGGAAAGAAACTTCAACTGCCCTATCGAGCTATTGGGACACGGCACATTGCCTCACCGGGTTTTAGGAGAGCATCATCACCATCATTAACTATCAAAGAGTTTCCCTTATACTTAATAAATCTTACTTTCTTCTGCATTATGCAGTTAAATCACTATCTTTGCGACCGCATAACCTGTTTTTAACGAATAAACTACCATAGTGCTAATGAAACAGTACAGAACCGTAAACAACCTCATGGGTTGGCTTACATTCATCATTGCGGCAACAGTCTACTGCATGACGATAGAACCGACCGCAAGTTTCTGGGATTGCCCTGAGTTTATAACTACCGGCTATAAATTGGAAGTCGGACACCCGCCCGGTGCACCTTTCTTCATGCTGATGGCGAATCTTTTTACACAGTTCGCTTCTGACGTAACGACAGTTGCGAAAATGGTGAACTACATGAGCGCCCTGATGAGCGGTGCCTGTATCCTGTTCCTTTTCTGGAGTATTACCCATCTGGTTCGCAAGCTTATCATCACCGACGAGAACAACATTACCAAAGGGCAGCTTATCACCATTATGGGCAGCGGGCTGGTCGGTGCACTGGTATATACATTCAGCGACACATTCTGGTTCTCCGCCGTAGAAGGTGAAGTATACGCTTTCTCCTCCCTGTTCACCGCAGTCGTTTTCTGGCTGATTTTGAAATGGGAAGACGTGGCCGACCAACCGCACAGCGACCGCTGGATTATCCTGATCGCTTATCTGACCGGCTTAAGTATCGGCGTACACTTGCTGAACCTGCTCTGTCTGCCTGCCATCGTACTGGTATACTACTACAAGAAAACTCCGAACGCTACTGCAAAAGGCTCTTTGATAGCCCTACTCGGTTCAGGCGTATTGGTAGCCGCCGTGCTCTACGGCATTGTGCCGGGTATTGTGAAAGTAGGCGGCTGGTTCGAACTGCTGTTTGTCAACGGACTCGGAATGTCGTTCAATTCCGGCGTTGTAGTTTATATCGTCCTGCTTGCAGCCGCCTTGATCTGGGGAGTATACGAAAGCTACACCGAAAAGAACAAGACACGCATGGCTATTTCATTCATCTTGACGATTGCCTTGCTGGGTATCCCGTTCTACGGTCATGGTCCAAGCAGTATCGTTATCGGTATTCTGGTTATTGCCGCTTTGGGCATTTATCTTGCTCCGAACGTACAGGCTAAAATCAAAGAGAAATGGCGTATTTCCGCACGTACCATGAATACAGCCATGCTGTGCACCATGATGATCGTAATCGGATATTCTTCATACGCGCTGATTGTCATCCGTTCCACCGCCAACACTCCGATGGATCAGAACTCGCCGGAAGACATCTTCACGCTAGGCGAATATCTCGGCCGTGAGCAATACGGGACACGTCCGCTTTTCTACGGTCCTGCTTTCTCTTCAAAAGTAGCGCTTGACGTAAAAGACGGCTATTGCATCCCTCGCCAGTCAGAAACGGGCAGCAAGTATGTCCGCAAAGAGAAGACTTCTCCCGACGAGAAAGACTCTTACATCGAACTTCCGGGACGTATCGAGTACGAATATGCGCAGAATATGCTTTTCCCACGTATGTACAGTTCCTCACACGCCCAGCTTTACAAGCAATGGGTGGACGTGAAAGGCCACGATGTGCCATACGACCAATGCGGGGAAATGGTAATGGTAAATATGCCTACCCAGTGGGAAAATATCAAATTCTTCTTCACCTACCAGTTGAACTTCATGTACTGGCGTTATTTCATGTGGAACTTTGCCGGACGGCAGAATGACATACAGGGTAGCGGGGAGATAGAACACGGCAACTGGATCACCGGTATCCCGTTCATAGATAACATACTTGTAGGCAACCAGGAATTGCTTCCGCAAGATCTCAAGGACAACAAAGGGCACAATGTATTCTACTGTCTGCCGTTGATTCTCGGATTGATCGGACTCTTCTGGCAGGCTTACCGCAACCAGCGTGGTATCCAGCAATTCTGGGTAGTATTCTTCCTGTTCTTCATGACAGGTATCGCCATCGTGCTCTACCTCAACCAGACACCCGCACAGCCTCGTGAACGCGACTATGCGTATGCCGGTTCGTTCTATGCTTTCGCCATCTGGGTCGGTATGGGAGTGGCAGGACTGATTCAGTGGTGCTCAAGAATGAAACCCGAACAACGCCTCATCGCAGGAGCTACGGAAGAAGAAGCCGAGAAGATTAGAAAAACGCTGGAAGAGAAAAGAGCGAAGTTTATCACGGAAGAAGAAGAGGCCGAGCTGCAATATAAGCTCGACTCGCTATACGAAACTTACGTCCCGTACAAACCGTCTGCGGCAATGGCGTGCATCCTTTCCATCATCTGTTTGCTTGTCCCCATACAAATGGCAAGCCAGACGTGGGATGATCACGACCGTAGCGGCCGTTTCGTGGCACGTGACTTCGGACAGAACTACCTGATGACTCTGCAGGAAAAAGGCAACCCGATCATCTACACGAACGGTGATAACGATACCTTCCCCTTGTGGTACAATCAGGAAACAGAAGGCTTCCGCACAGATGCCCGTACCTGCAACCTAAGCTACCTGCAAACGGATTGGTACATCGACCAGATGAAGCGTCCGGCATACGATTCTCCATCGCTCCCTATCACTTGGGACCGTGTGGAGTATGTGGAAGGACAAAATGAATATATCCCGGTACGCCCGGAAATGAAAGCCTTCATCGACAGTTACTTCAAGCAAGCTAACGAATTGGCTGCCAAAGGAGATACGACCATATTATCGCTCGTACACTCCATCTTCGGTGAGAACCCTTATGAACTGAAGGAAATCATCAACCGCTGGATGCTCGGCAAGAACGACCAGCTGAAGGAGCTTCTCAAAAAGACCGGAAAGGATATACAGCTCCCGCTGATTCCAACAGACAGTATCGTGATGAAGATAGACGAAGAAGCTGTACGCCGCTCCGGCATGAAGATACCGGAAGCTTTGGGCGACTCTATCCCCGAATATATGACGATCACCCTCAGAGACGCCAACGGAAGCCCGAAACGTGCGCTCTACAAGAGTGAACTGATGATGCTCGAAATGCTCGCTAACGCCAACTGGGAACGTCCTATCTATATGGCAATCACCGTAGGCGGAGAGAACCATTTGGGCATGGGCAATCACTTCACGCAGGAAGGTCTCGCTTACCGCTTCACTCCGTTCGATACGGAAAAGCTGGACAGCAAGATTGACAGCGAAAAGATGTACAACAACCTGATGAAAAAGTTCAAGTTCGGTGGCATCGACCAGCCGGGCATATACATCGACGAGAACGTGATGCGTATGTGCTACACACATCGTCGCATCTTCACGCAACTCGTAGGGCAGCTCATCAAAGAGGGCAAGAAAGATAAGGCACTCGCTGCGCTCGACTATGCAGAGAAGGTGATTCCGGCTTACAACGTGCCGTATGACTGGGCAAACGGTGCTTTCCAAATGGCAGAATCTTACTATCAATTAGGTCAGAACGAGAAGGCCAACAAGATCATTGACGACCTTGCCAACAAGTCACTCGAATATATGATCTGGTATCTCAGTCTGAACGATAGCCAGCTTGCCATTGCCGGAGAGAATTTCGTATATAACGCAAGCTTGCTTGACGCGGAAATTCGCTTAATGGAGAAATACAAATCAGAAGAACTCGCAAAACATTACTCCGAGCAACTCGACCAATTATACAACGAGTATGTGACGAGAATGAAAGGGAAATAGTAATTTAGTACAATGTTTATAGAACAACCACCTTGGTTTTTCCGGGCGTTGTATCCACAAGCAATCTTCCGGATGGATCCGAACGTACGGGCAGTCTATCTGACTTTCGATGACGGACCCATCCCGGAGGTTACTCCTTGGATATTGGATTTATTGGAAAAACACCACATCAAAGCTACCTTTTTCATGGTAGGCGACAATATACGCAAGCACCCGGATGAATATCGAATGGTAGTAGAGCGCGGACACCGCATCGGCAACCACACATTCAACCATATTCGCGGATTTGAGTATTCCAATCCGGACTATCTGGCAAATGCCAAGAAAGTAGACGAGATTATCCATTCAGACCTATTCCGTCCGCCACACGGGCATATGGGTTTCCGGCAGTACTATACGCTTCGCCACCACTATCGCATCATCATGTGGGATCTCGTAACCCGCGATTACAGTAAATGTATGCGTCCCGAACAGGTATTGGACAACGTGAAACGCTATGTACGTAACGGCTCTATCATTACCTTCCACGATTCACTGAAATCTTGGAACAACGGGAATTTGCAATATGCCCTACCCCGTGCCATCGAATTCCTAAAGGCAGAAGGATACGAGTTTAAAGTATTCTAGGATATCTCATAAATGACTCTGATTATATGCTTTGAATTACATAAATCGTATAATTCAAAGCATATATTCCCTCCTACCCTATCATAATCTCATTTTTTTATTTACATTTGCAACGGACTCTTCCGCAGAAAGCCTTCGGGTGGTGAGGGGGAGCCGTTTTTATATTGAGAAGACGTTTACAAGCGTTTGTCATTGGTGTTCAAAACTTCGCAAATTTCGTTCTACCGGAATGACGAGCTGCAACGAAGACGTCCTCCTGATGTGTGCTTATATACATCCGTGCCTCACTTTGAGAAACAAAGAGAGGCTGCGGGTGTTGTACATATCGGCGTGGGCTTTCTGCGTTGTTCGTTCCCGGTAGCTGGCATTGCGAAGGCCTTGAACACGGAACGGACGAAGGTAAGATTCCCGCGCCTTTTCTATATATATTCTTCCAAAGTTACATTTACCAAAATTAGTTCACCTACGGGAATCTGGGCGAAACACACAGCGTTGTATGGATATGATTCATGCAGGACAGCTTATCGAACGTATTCTTCACGACCAAGGACGCAGCGTCACTTGGTTCGCTGCCCAATTGTGTTGTACCCGTCCCAATGTCTATAAAATATTCCACAAAGAGAATATTGATATCCAACTGCTTTGGCGTATATCCTGCATCCTCAATCACGACTTCTTCAGAGATTTGTCCGATACAATCAACCTCATCCCTCCTACGAATACTGTTTCCAAATAGGCGACATATTTGTCACCCTTTAGGAACTACCTGTTTCCCCTTTCTTATGTTCCTTTCACATACCTTTGCGACATATTAACAAAACTCACAGAATACAGAATGATGAAGATGAAAAAACTAATTCTATTAATTGCATTGATTCTCGGTTGTACATTGGAGAGCTATGCTCAAAAGTCTACATTTCAGTTTCGTGACGCACAATCGCGTGCAGGTGATGCAGTAAGCGAAGTATGTGTAAAACCTGTAGTGGCGGAAGTCAGGCTGCTGGGAGGAGAGACTCCCAAACGACAAGTATTCACCTATAAATTCACACGTGAAGAAGTAGAAATCGGATTGAAAGGAGACTTGGGCAATGTCCGTTCATGGGCTACTTATAAGGCTAACGAAGATGCCGGTAGCGACGTTATCATGGCAGCCACCTATAAAGTGGAGACTAACGATGAAGGAGGCTACACAGTAACGGTGGTAGGCTTCCCTGCCGTTTTTAGTAAATGGTACACCGCTACTAAGGACGATTATGAATGGATAAGGATAAAGAAACTCGCTCCTACCGATGAGAAAGGGGTAATAGCACCGGTCGTAAAAACCAATAATTAACTATTAAAACATAAGAAACAATGAAAAAAGTATTATCAATCGTAGCCGCACTTCTCTTATGTGTAGGCACACAGGCACAGATCGTATCATCCAGAAGTTCCATTGTAAGAACAGAAAAACAACAGTCCAACAAGCAGTGGTTCTTACGCGGTGGCTTAAACGTTATGAAAATGACAGGAGACGATGATGAAAGCGGTAGCAAACTTGGTTACAACTTCATATATGGCTTTCAGAAACCGATGGGAAGCATAGGAACCTATTGGGGGATGGAATTCGGCCTTGGCTCTCGTGGTTGGGGATACTCTGAAGATGATTACGAAATCAGCCAAATAGCACACAACGTACAAATTTCTCCGTTTACATTCGGATATAAGTACAACATCACAAATAATATTGCACTGGACGCACATCTCGGAGCCTATGTAAGTTGTGACTATTTAGGAAAAATCACCGAAAAAGAAGACTATAATGGTAAAACAGAAGAAACTACCGTGAAAATTGGAGATTGGGATGACTGGAAACGTTTTGACGCAGGAATGAATATCGGCGTAGGCATATGGTACGACCGTTTCAATTTCGACATTACCTATCAACGCGGATTTATCAAAACTTGGGAATCAAATACAAGCAATGTACTGATTCGGTTAGGTGTAGCATTCTAAACTCTGCCAACAAGATTATAAGAAGAGTAAAATCAAACCTTTCAATATCATTTTTATCCAGCATTCATATTCTCCTCTCTCCGTAAGAAGAGACTTGAATGCTGTTTTTTCAAATCACTCAAAACAAATTAATATGAAAACATTATGGAAACTGGTTACTTGCGTAGCCGTAGTATTATTATCATTCAGTATGTATTCTTGTGGCGACGATGACGAAGACTCCATCGGATCAGTAGATGAATTAGTAGGAATGTGGGAAGTCGTCGAACATAGCGGATATGAAATAGAAGATGGCGAACGCGAAGAGGACAATCCATCATACTATGTCGGCAGACGATATGAACTGAAATCTGATATGACCTTCAATAGTTACTCCAAAGGAAGCAGTAACCCTAGCGAAACCGGTAAATGGGAGTTAAAAAACGGCTCTGTCCATCTTATCTTCTATTATCCGAATGACGGTGGATACGATTATGAGGATCCGGATATTATGAAAATTGTAGAGATATCCGCTGACAAACTTGTATGGGAATATCATTGGAAAGAAACCGGATGGGAATTATACGAAAAAGAGACTCTGAAGAAAATCGCTCAATAAGCAATGTACCCAAAATATATTTCACATAAGTTGAGGGCGCCGATATGAATCGGAACCCTCAACTAAGCATCCATTTCCAGGCGGGTACCACATGAATAGACATATCTTGTTCTTTCCATTCGGCTTCTGCTTCCATCGTAACGATAGTCAGTTCCCGGCAACCTGTCGCTTGGGCTGCTTCCAACAAACCATCAACTTCCCGTTTACGGGTCTCCTCATCCCCAATTTGGTAACTTACCTGAATCAATCGCGTCACTTTATCATATTCAACAACTACAAAATCACACTCTTTCTTCCCCTTATAATAATGCAACTCCTCTTGGATTCGCAGGTTCCGCCGCAAATGAAGAAAGACCGCATTCTCCAAAAGCTTTCCATTATCTTCACTATGCGGATTTAAGAGGACGGAGCGCAAACCATTATCAATGCAATAATATTTCTTATCTCCTGTGCTCTCTTTCACCAGAGATGGCTCATATTTCGTCAGGGAGAAGAAAAGGTAGACAGATTCTGTCTGCACAATCACATCATAAAGCGTATTCTTCCCAATGCTGACTCCCTGCGACTTCAATTCATTGTAAATACGATTGATAGAAGTAGGCTTAGCCAGATTCGACATCACGCGCTTTATAAAATAACGTATCGGTTCCGGATTCTTTATTTCATATCTCTCTACAAGATCTTTGTAAAGCATTACAAAGAAATATTCCTGCAAAATCCTGTCTTTATACAGTGGAGCCGCCAATACAACTTCCGGAAAACCTCCTCCATGCAAATACGTCTTAAACGCATTCACAAGCTTGGCTCGATTCTCAGGCACATAATAGTTTGTATTGATATCGGTAAAGTTACAAAATTCATTGAATGATAACGGGAATTCTTCGTATTGCAATGTCCGGCCACGCAAAGAGGTAGCCAATTCGGAGGAAAGCATTCGAGAGTTACTTCCGGTAAGGAAGATATGTCTGCATTCCTGCTCGTATACTCTCCTTACAAAAGGTTGCTAATCATCCGCCATCTGTACTTCATCAAAGAACATATATACATCCTTCAGAGGAATTGCCGGATAGAGTTCCCGATAAGCCTGAAGTATTTCATCTAGATTATCTGCATTCAAGTGCAGGCTATTAAAATATGCCGCATAGAGTATCAACACCTGTCGTCTCAGGTATTAACACTTAATATATAGGCTGTTAATACCCGAGACGACAAGTATTAACAGCCTACAAACAAGGTATTTTATACCAAAAACAGTTTAATAAGCCACAGTCAACGGTGTGCGTACTTTCTGTGCATATTGGGACATATATTCATTCCAGGCTTCTGCCGTCTTGATAGCAGCTTTATCCCACGCAGATCCCCAGTAATAAGTATATTCCGAACCCGGTTCATATTCGCTGACAGCCAGCACGTGACCATCGGCCCCACCACGTTCTTTCTTTTCCTTCTCTTGGAAAAGAACCACTTTAGCATCCTTCACCTGTGCAGGGAACGCAGCACCAACAAAGATTTTGCCGTTTCCACCACTACGGTCGGTTGTAGGATCGACATAAGTGATATAGCCATTCGCAGCGTCCGCCATCGTTACTCCATCCGGTTCGCGCAAAACCAATCCTGTAGCCACAGGCATTGTTTCTTTCAGATTGGTGTACGAAATCACCGCTTTGTTCAAATACGAGCCTGCATCCAGCGAAATTACACGCGTTTCCACTACACCGGAATCTCCACGAACCACCAGCGGATTAAATTCCAGCTTCACAGTGAAACGCAACGGACCATTATCAAGGATTTCCTGTGTACGATAGCAGTAAGGATAGACAATCGTATCACCCTCCATCAAAGCCGACGTACCGCAGCCTAGCGTAGGACCTACCGCATAGCAATCCATTCCGTAGCCATGATCAACGTGATAAGAGATGGCACGTTGAAGTTCGGCAGCCGCCTTGGGGTCCGTTTTCTTCAGTTCGGCAATCTTCGCACGCTTCTCCGGATTAAGTTCTTCGGCATAAAGAGCTTCCAAGATCGGTTCGGTAGTATTATACTTCGTGAAAAGGTCATAACCGAATCCACGCTCGTTTCTTGCCTGCAAAGCAGGACCATACGCACGGAAACCTACCAAGTCATTCTCCCAAGCAAGGTCATCAAGACGCTCGGGGTAATATTTACCGCAAGCAATCACATTAAAGGCTTCCGGAGCACCCGGCTGAATGGTATAAGTGGCCGTACCATTAGCTTTCACCGTAGCCGGGAAAATAACCTTTTCATCGTATGTCACCTGATAGGGAACCTGCTGTCCGTCCGCATCAAGCACTACAATCTGTGCCGTGTCCGCCAGTTTCAACTTCGCAACCACATCGCTCATCGGTACTTCCACCATCTCCCCTGTACGCTCTAAAGCCAAAGGATTGGTCACTGTAACCGTCATTGCCTGTTTGCTGTCAGCACAGGAAGCAACTCCCATCAAGACTGCAGCAACCAGAATTAATATCTTCTTCATGATTAATCTACATTGAATGAATAATAAAAAGATAAGGTGACAGACGAAAAGAGGAAGCTCTTTACCATTCTATCACCTTATCGGAATATCTCGTTATCTCACTATTATTTCGGTTGTTTTCCGATATAAGCAAGGATACCACCGTCTACGTAAAGGATATGACCGTTGACAGCGTTAGAAGCTTCAGAAGCAAGGAATACTGCAGGACCAGTCAGTTCTTCCGGATTCAGCCAACGACCGGCCGGAGTCTTAGCGCAGATGAATGAATCGAACGGGTGACGGCTTCCGTCTGCTTGCGGCTCACGAAGAGGAGCAGTTTGCGGAGTAGCGATGTAACCCGGGCCGATACCGTTACATTGAATGTTGTATTCACCATATTCAGAGCAGATATTGCGAGTCAGCATTTTCAGACCACCCTTAGCGGCAGCGTATGCAGATACAGTCTCACGTCCCAATTCAGACATCATAGAGCAGATGTTGATGATCTTACCTGCACGTTTCTCCATCATTGCGGGCAAAACAGCCTTAGAAACGATGAACGGAGCGTTCAAGTCGATGTCAATCACCTTACGGAAATCAGCGGCTTCCATTTCGTGCATAGGCACACGACGGATAATACCTGCATTATTAACAAGAATATCAACTGTACCTACTTCTTTCGCGATAGTGGCAACCATAGCCTGTACAGCCGGTTCGTCTGTTACATCACATACATAACCGTGAGCTTTGATACCTTTTGCAGCGTATGCAGCCATACCTTTGTCCACCAACTCCTGATTGATGTCGTTGAAACAAATAGTAGCACCTTGTTCTGCGAATGCAGAAGCAATTGCAAATCCGATACCGTAAGAAGCACCTGTAACGAGAGCTACTTTACCTTCCAAAGAAAAATTCAAAAACTGATTCATAATTTTTTGTTATTAAATTAGGAAAATTATTGTAGTTGTTTATTTCAAGTCTGTTATCAATGAGAAATCCTGATCTCCGTAGTCAAGGTTCTCGCCGCCCATGCCCCAGATAAAGGTATAATTGTGGGTAGCGGCAGCCGAGTGGATAGACCATTCGGGTGAAAGAACCGCCTGATCGCCTTTCATCCATACGTGGCGCGTTTCGTCCACTTCACCCATAAAGTGACAGATAGCATGGTCTTCGGGAATTTCAAAGTAGAAATAAGCCTCCATACGACGACTGTGTACGTGAGCAGGCATGGTATTCCATACACTTCCCGGAGCAAGTTCCGTCATACCCATCTGCAATTGGCAGGTAGGAAGCACCTGATTCACCAGCATTTTATTGATGTTACGATGATTGGACCCTTCCAGAGAACCCATCTCGGCAACGACTGCATCGGCTTTCGTCACTTTGCGGTCAGGATAGTTGCGGTGTGCAGTCAGCGAGTTGAAGTAGAACTTAGCCGGATGGGCAGCGTCCTTACTTTCAAAGGTCACCTCACGATCACCCGAACCCAGATAAAGGGCTTCTTTATAATCAAGTTCAAATACCGCATCACCTGCTTTTACAACACCGGGACCTCCCACATTGAAGATACCCATTTCACGGCGGGTCAGGAAGAACGGAGCTTTCAACGGATCAATCGCTTCAAGCTTCAGCACCTCACCAACAGGAAGCGCGCCACCTACCACCATACGGTCGTACATGGAATACACCATATTTACTTCATTGGGGACAAATATCTTTTCGATTAAAAAATCTCTACGGATTCTTGCGGTATCATAACTTTTTGCATCTTCGGGATGCGCGGCATAGCGAATTTCATAGTTCGTTTTCATACTTTATTTATTTATAGTTATTGAATAAGCCTCTCTGCTAAATGCACGTCGTTTACGTACACGATGCAAAAATAGCAAAAGAAAACGGGTTAACATTACAATTTTGTTCCAATTATCCATCAAAAATGTCCAGAAACGTTGCAATGTACACTTTTTTAACGAACTATAATACGTTTCGGAGGAAATTTTTACTTAAAGCGAGGAGAGTATTGTATTTTTTAAGACTACCGGCAAAAAACAAACAAGATACAAAATCAGGTCTGAATACATGCCATATCATCATCAAATAACTAAACAGCGCATAAAAACGGATGAAATGGACAGCAGGAAACAAAAGACAAATAACAGATACACACAACTAATACACAATCACTTATCTACCAATGTAGTATAGAAATAGTAGTAAAAAGATTCTCTTTTTTCATACTGACGTATTCGATACGACGTCCGGAATTTGAGTAGAAAGCAAGAAAAGCTTTACTTTGCTCAAAAAATAAAAACTATGAATTACTTCCTATTAACAAAAACAATATTCAGTCTTCTTCTGATGTGCAGCCTATATATATCAGGGTATGCAGCAACACCCGCACGGGCCACTTCGACTTTCTCATACGAACCCGACTCCGTACGCAAAGTGCTGGAGCAGGAACAGCGTGCCGCATTCAATCATTTCTGGCAGTTTGCCAACAAGCAGACAGGTATGATTCATGCCAGCGCCAACGTCAACAACAAGAATCTGACTACCGGAGGAAGCGGTTTTGGCGTCATGGTGATACTGACGGGAATAGAGCGGGGATGGATTAGCCGCGAAGCGGGCGCCAAACGTATCCTGTCCTTAGTACGCTATCTCAACAAGGCAGACCGTATCAAAGGCGCATGGTCGCATTGGATGAGCGCGGAAGGTGAGCCCGTGAAGTTCGGTAAACAGATAGAAGCCGGAGATCTCGTAGAAACTTCCTTTATGATGATGGGGTTGTATGCCGCCCAAGCTTACCTGACAGAAAACAATTCCGTCGAAAAAGAGATACGGAAAACGGTAGACAGCTTCCGCAAGACCATACAATGGAGCGATTTCGTGCACAACGGAGAGTTATATTGGCTGTGGGAACGCACGAACGGAGCGTACACCTTACCGCTACATGGATACAATGAAGCGCTGGTGACCTACATTCTTGCTTTGGGCGCACCGGACAAGTACGCCATCGGTGCCGATATATACAAGAACGGATGGCAACAGAACGGAAAGATATGCAAACCTAACCGTGTGCATTACGGTTATCCTTTTGTCATGGGAGCCCAATTGAGCGGCCCTCTGTTCCTATCCCATTATTCATTTCTAGGAATAAACCCCAAAACGATGCAGGATGAATACGTAGACTATCAGCAATATGGAACGTACCACGCCATGATACACAGGCATTATTGCATGGAAGTAGCTCCCAAAGAATACCGGTATGACGCGTTCAACTGGGGACTAAGTGCCGGTTCCGGACCGAACCAGCCCGTCAAGAAAGGGTACAAGCCACGCACTCCGAAACGGGATGATGGCGTGATAGCTCCTACCGCCGCCCTCTCGTCCATGCCTTACACGCCTTTCTATTCCATACAGATGTTGCTCAACCTGCATTATAACTGCCCGAAGCTGCACACTCCGGGAGGATTCGGAGACGGTTACAGCCTTGTAGACGACTGGTATTTCAAAGGCAGAATCGCCATCGACCAGGCCCCTATCGTTATCATGATAGAAAACTACCGCAGTGGTTTCCTATGGAAGCTGCTCGCCAATCATCCCGACATCAGGAAAGGTATGGAAAAAGCAGGCATTCATCTGCCCGTCCATCCCACAGGTTTTCCGTATGCCATTGCGGACACACGCACGGGCTACTACGATATGCTCCGTCACCCCGACCGCAAAATGTACGAACTGGATTTCTATCTGGAGGAAGCCGGACAAGTGTCATTCCAAATCTGCAATGAGGCAGGCACAAAAGTGCTTTCGGAGATTCCCGCAAAGAAGTACCCGAAAGGCCTCAACCAACTCTCGTTCGACCGTAGCGGATTGAAAGATACGCAACGCTGCATCATCCGTCTGCAGGAAAATGGCCAACCGAAAGCAGAAGTAAAAGTCCAACTGAATTAATTCCCTCTGATTGAATGATGAGCCATCAACCGATACTTTGTCTTCTCCTGACAGCCGTCACCGTCTTGTCCAGCTGTTTGGACGAGCAGGATTTCCATTCACCGGAACAACCGGAGACACCGTCTGTCCCCACCGTTCCGGAAGGGAACTACTTTGCCGATTCGCTGGAATATACTCCTGAGAAGCAAAGGCAGACGTTGACCGATATACAGCGGGGATACTTCCGCTTCTTCTACGAGAACTGTCAGGCAGACAGCAAAATGGCGCTGATAGGAACGGAACGCTCCACAAACACAGTGGCATTGGCAGGGTCGGCATATGCGGCAACCGCCATTCCCGTTGCCGTAGAACGTGGCTGGATCACCCGCAAGGAAGGAGCACAGCGTTTTCTGGATATGTGTACTTTCCTCAATAAGGCCGAACGCTATCACGGAGCATGGTCGCATTGGATGGACGGAAAGACGGGGACAGGCCTGCCTTTCAATCAGAAACAACAGTCGGCAGGCGATTTGGTGGAGACTTCTTTTATGATGATGGGACTATTCATCTGCTCCGAATACTTCAACTCGGAAGATGCAACGGAAACCGAAGCAAGGGCTTTTGTCAGCAAGTTCCACAACGAAATAGACTGGAACTTCTACACCAACGGAGAGAAGACGCTGTATTGGGCATGGGATAAGGACTTAGGCTTTGCTCCACTCAAGATAACCGGTCCTTGCGAAGCCTTGCCCGCTTACTTGCTCGCGCTTTCCGCTCCCGAAGAATATGCTATTACGGAAGATGTGTACACCAACGGATGGCGGGGAAATAAGTTCTTCAATGCAGGCCGTACCACCTACGGATATACGTTCGAGCTGGGCGGAGAAGAAAAAGGCGGTCCGCTCTTCACCACGCAGCATCCGTTCCTATGGATAAACCCTTTTTTATATCAGGATAACTATGCAGATTATTGGGAGTTCTGCACCAACCATGCGCTGATAAACCGCCATTATAGTCTGAACGACGCTCCAAAAGAGTATCTGTACGACGAATACAACTGGGGATTGAGTGCTTGCTACGGACCGGAGCCTTTAGGATACAAAGGCCGCGCCCCCGGAGAGAGCCGCGACGACGGTACGATTTGCACCACAGGAGCTATGGGAACAATTCCCGTCACTCCGTTCTATGCCCTGCAAGTCATTCGCTTGCTCTATGAAACGCCCCATCTACAAGGAACTTACGGCATTACGGATGCCTACAACAGAAGTTTGGCTTGGGCAGACTCCCGATATTTATCCATTTCCGTAATGCCCGTCGTATCCGTCATCGAGAATTACCGCAGCGGATTGATATGGAAACTAGCCCTGCAAAGCGAACCTATCCGACAGGGGCTTGAAGCGGCCGGATTCAAGGCGGTGACTTATCCTGAAGGATTCTGCCAGAACCCTGTCAATCTCCAGACCGGAGCCGTCGATCTGACCGCTCATCCGGATACAGAGGATTACAACATACGATACTGGTCTGACGCAGCCTCAGCTGACATCTATTTTACAATCAACTGTGAAGAGAAAGCCCGCAAAGTCACTCCGGACGAGATAAAGCAGGGAATCAATGTGTTGCAACTCCCTTACGACCGATGGAGTAAGCGCGCATATAGCCTGGATATGTACAAAGACAATAAACGAATAGATACTTTAAACATTAATTTACGATGAAAACTTCATTCCTTCAAACGGGTATAAGCACGGCAGCCCTGTCTTTGAGCGCCGTAGCCGCCTTTGCCGCCGACGGCAGGCCGAACATACTCTATATCATGTCCGACGACCATTCTTTCCAGACCATCGGTGTATACGCCTCAGTACTGAAAGACTATGTGAAAACTCCCAATATCGACCGTATAGCCAACGAAGGCGTCAAGATGGAGAACTGCTTTGTCACCAATTCCATCAGCACTCCCAGCCGGGCGGCTATCCTGACGGGGCAATACAGTCATCATAACCAAGTATATACCCTCGCCGATGAACTCCCTGCCGGACATCCTTCTATGGCAAAGGAACTCCAAAAGAACGGTTATCAGACTGCCATCGTAGGCAAATGGCACATCGGCACACAGCCCGAAGGCTTCGACTTCTACAGTGTCATGCCCGGACAAGGCAAATACGAGAATCCCGGTTTTATGGAAAGCGGACTTCCTTTCGACGTGAAACACGCCGTACGCACCAAAGGTTACTGTACGGATGTCATCACGGACAAATGTATCGATTGGATGGAGCAAACGGACAAGAACAAGCCTTTCTTCCTGATGTGCCACTTCAAAGCACCTCATACACCATTCACTCCGGCTGAGAGACACAAAGACCTGTACAAAGGCGTTGTATTTCCCGAACCGGATAACCTGTATGAGAACCTCGACAGCCGTCCTATACTGAAGTCCGTGCACAATAAGATTTCCGGAGGGCGGTTTGCCAACAAGGAACTTCCCAAAGAAGACAGAGTGAAGGACGCTTATCAAGAATACATCCGCACCTATCTTTCCTGCATCGCCGGAATAGACGAGAATGTAGGCCGCCTGCTCGATTATCTGGAAAAGAACGGACAACTGAACAACACCATCATCGTCTATACTTCCGATCAAGGCTTCTATATGGGTGAGCACGGGCTCGTAGACAAACGGTTGATGTACGAAGAGGCATTGCGTATGCCATTAGTTATCCGCTACCCGAAAAGAATACCGAAGCACACTATTTGTAAGACTTTCGTACAGAACATCGACTTTGCTCCGACGCTTCTCGAGTATGCAGGCATATCGACTCCCGACTATATGGACGGCAGAAGTTTCTCCGCTTCTCTAAACGGCAAGGAAGCTCCCGACGCAAGAAAGACAGCGTATTACCGTTATTGGATGAATTTCAAAGGTTACAACATCCCCGCCCACTACGGACTGCGCACCGACCGCTACAAACTGATTTATTTCTACGGAAAGTCATGCGGAACGAAAGGTTCTATCGACAAGCCCAATTTCCAGCCTGTATGGGAGTTCTACGACTTACAGAACGATCCTCACGAGATGACGGACCAATACAACAACAAGAAGTATCAGAAAGTGATAAACGAATTAAAAGAAACACTCCGAAAGACTCAAAACGAAATCGGAGACAAGCTATAATCAATAAGCTATCAATTTACCATCATGAAAACCATCAATTTTATCCAATGTTCCATAGCATTGGGCACCGCACTGTTTATCAGCAGCTGTTCCGACGATGATGATTCCGCACAGGGCGGCAGCAGCAGTCAAGGAATAACCACCGTTGAGGCTATTATACCTGAACCTATGCTATGGAATACCGACAATACCATCGCTTTATATGCAAAAAAAGCCGATTCCGAGAAGGATCTCTTCTACACCGAAGATTCCCAAGTGAGCGAGGCAACATTTGAAGCGGTCAAAAAAGCGTTCCCCACACCGGAAGAGGGTGATTATATCCGCGCTTTCTATCCCGCAGGAAAAGCCAAAGAGAAAGCAAACGCAGCAAGTACTCCCCTACTCGCTCCCGGTACAGATCCGACCGATACCCAGAATGTTCTTACCCAGAAAGGGAATGCGACGAAAGACCATTTGTCAGCATTCTACTATATGTACGGTGTCAGTGCCTTCGGGAACGGTGCTATCAATACGATTGAATTCCAACCGCAAATGGCTATCCTGACATTAAAGATTACATTGCCCGCAGAGGTCATCCCGACAACTGTGGATATCAGCACCAATGGCAAGAATCTTATCAAATCGGTTAATTGTAACAATTATCCGGCTTCTGCCGCAGATTTTAAGTTTGTTACGAATGAGAGCACTAATAAGGTGACACTGAATCTGAAAGACTTCAAGGCTTTGCAGCAATTGGAAGCAAACGTGCTCCTCTTTCCTGTCGATTTAAGCGGCAAGCAGTTAGCAATAGCGGTTACAGATGAAAGTGGCGAAGTCTATAATGGTACGCTCGAAGGTGTTGCTTTAGAAAAAGGACAGCAGTATACGCTCGAAGTGACCGTAGCCAAAGAGGAAGAACCGGAGCCGGAACCGGATGAAGATTATACCAAGACAGGGGAAGGAACAGAAACAAGTCCCTGGATTATTACGAATGCTGCACAGTTACGGGCTATCAGTCGTGATTCAAAAGAAGGTGAAGCAGGTACGGTCTTTGCAGGTAAACATTTCAAATTGGATAATGATATTTCCCTCGATGAAGAAGACTGGGAGCCTATCAAAACTTTCTCGGGTGTATTTGATGGAAACGGAAAAACAATCAGTGGTATGAAGATTTCTACAATAACCGCATCAGGAGGTACCGGATTCTTCGCTTATACCCATAACGCCGAAATAAAGAATCTGACTATCGTAGGAAATATCAATATTACAACTACAGGGGCTGCTCAAACAGGAGGGTTAATAGGACAAAGCAATAATACGGTATTATCCGGAAATATCCGTTCAGAAGTTAACATTACCGTAACAAATACAGTAAACAATGATGTTAAAAACGGAGGAGTAATTGGTGAACTCACAAAAAGTTCTTCTGTTGCCAACTGTGATTTATCTTACAAAGGAGAGCTGAAAGTAGAAAATCAAGGTACAAAGAATGCCCATGTAGGAGGAATTATCGGTGGAATGATGGCAGAGGCTAAAATGACCAATGCTAAATGTACAGTCGAAGCAGAATCTAACATCACCGCCAAATCCACTAATACAACAGGTACAGTATGGCTCGGAGGGTTCTTAGGAAACTCTGCCCCTGCATTATTGACCGATAAGCTTCCCGTCAAAGACTCTAAAATGTTAGGAACATTATCAGCCAATGCCAACGGAGATGCAATCATCTGTTACGCAATAGGCTGGAGTAAAGATACAGCTACCACCAAAGGCTTTAACGAGTCATTCAAAGACAACGACAATTATAATTTGGAAGGTTCTACCGTCACCTCTGAAAAGGGTAAGGCATACAAGAACGGGGAAGAAGTCAGTAAGACAGAGTAGGTTTAGTTTGAGTAGACGGGGAGATTGCTCCCCGTCTACTAGTAACTAACTTCCGTTTTACTACTGCCAAACTTCCTTTCAATAGAACATAAACTTAGAATCCCGCACTAGTAATCTATAAACGCAAGTTGCGTTTATAAAAACAAAGGCTTTGTTTATAAAAACAGAACTTTCATTTTTAAAAACGAAGCCTTCGTTTATAGATTATGTGCGGTAGGAAAGAAGTTTAGTTCCTATTGAAAGGAAGTTTGGCAGTAGTAGAGCGGAAGTTTATATACGGATGTTTACTCCCACAGATATACAGATTCCGCCTAAAATAAGCCGACATATATTACAAATGTTTTCACACTCTACATTGCATCCTACCCAAAGTTTTGTATTTTTGTCGAGGAATCCCCTATATGATATTGGAACTATGAAATACATTTATGCGCTCATTATCGTATTATTAACCTCTGCCAACGCTCTGGCAGTCTCTATTCCATTCGTCAGAAACTTCACGAATAAGGAAGTGATGTGCCAGAATTGGGACATCGGACAAGACAGCAAAGGCGTTATTTATGTAGCCAACCGTAACGGCCTGGTCTGTTACGACGGGAAAACATGGCAGACATACACCACCAACGAGAACCGAACCATCCGTTCCCTTTATATCTCTCCGGACGACCGTATCTATATCGGCAGCTACGAAGAGTTCGGTTACTTTGAAAGAAACGAATATGGCAAACTAGTCTACACTTCTATCTCCAGCTTGTTCCAACACAAGGAATTGAAGAACAAGGATATATGGAGTATCGAACAGGACGAAAACCTGATTTACTTCCAGTCTTTTGCCGGTTATTTCTCTTTCGATACCCAATCGAAGAAGATTGCTTTCTATCCGATGAAAAACATGATGCAACGCCTTTATAAAGTCAATAACCAAATCTATGCGGTGATTCAGGACGAACTTTATCTGCTGGAGAAGAACAACCTTACCAAGTTACCCACCTCCTCTGCCCCTTTCCAAAGCCCTGTCCGCAGTATATTGCCTTATGAAGGCAACCGTTTGCTCATCCAAACAGAAAATCAAGGATTCTGGATTTACGATCAAGGGAAATACATCCCGCAATCGACCATCAACAAGACACCGGATATCATCGGCAATAACGAAGCTCTTTATACGGAGAACGGCAATCTGCTGGCAGGAACACGCAGTAACGGCCTGCTCTGTTTCACCCCGCAAGGCAACCTGCTTTACAAACTGGATCATCGGAACAAGTTACAGCACAATACCGTCTTGTCACTCTTTAAAGACAAGGCCAACAATATCTGGATCGGACTGGAGAAGGGACTTTCACTCGCCTTTGTCAATGATTCTTTCTCTTTCCACTACCTGAAAGAACAAAGTATCGGTTCCATCTTTGATGTCGCTCTATGGAATGATTACCTCTACATCGCCTCCAATCAAGGTTTATGGCGAATAAAAGCAGGGGAATTCATGACTCAGGAACAGAATTTCTCACCGGAAAAGATGAACTTGCCAAGCGGCTACGTACAGAAACTGCTCAAAACCGAAGAAGGACTTATCATCGGGCATAGCAAAGCGACCTACCTGCTGGATAGGCAAAACCGCCTGACCGAGATGTATCCCACAGGAGGAGCATTGGCGGGAACGGAGATTCATTACCCGCAACATCGAAAAGGCTTCCTGTTGGGCAGTTATAATTCCATCAACCTTTATGATGTAGAACCGGACGGCGGCTACCTGTTCCGCCAGCGCCTTAACAACTTCAACGGTTATCCGCGATACATGGAGTTCGATAATAACGGAAACCTTTGGGTAGCGCATACACGCAAGGGAATATACAAGCTGAAAATGAACCGGAACCATACGGGCTTCACCGGAAACGAATTCATCTCCTGTATCGGAGACTCAAGCCGGACGCACATCGGTGTTTTCAATGTCGGCGGAAGAATCGTATTTACCAATGAAAAACAGTTCTACACGTATAATGACCTGTCGGACTCCATCGTTCCGTACGACCGGCTGAATACCCACCTGGAGTTCATAGCCCACACCAAACAGATTGTGAAGGTGGATAACACTTACTACTGGTTCATCACCGATATGGGCGTGGCACTGGTCAATATATCGGCTTCCGAAGCACCGGTCATAGAGAGAGTATTGCTGTTCGACAGTTATAATCTGCGGATGCACAAGGATTTCGAGAGTATCGTCCCCATCACACCGGAGCACTCCATCTTATGTGCGGAGAATGTACTCGTGCTTATCCCCAACAAGCCGGAGGACAGCCGTCCGTCCCTCAATCAGGAAATGACTTTCAGCCATATCACCTCTTACAATATACTGAAAGACGAGACACACAGCCTGCCCGTGCGCAACGGAGACACTCCGTGCCTGCTGACTTCCGACTTTAACAGTCTGGACGTGCAGGTAGCTTATCCTGCCTATAATGAAGACATTTATTTTCAGTTCAAACTGGAAGAGAACGGTATCCAAAAGCATTGGCAGGAAAAGCAGAACACGCCTTCCATCAATATGCAACGGCTTCCGGCAGGCGACTATTGCCTGAAGTGCAGGGCTATCAACGAGAAAGGGATAGCTGTAGCCACCGCTTCTTTCGCATTCCGTATCCTTCCGCCGTGGTACCGGAGTTCATGGGCCTATATCGGCTATTTCTGTCTGCTGGCAATCATCTTCATTGCTGTCTATGCAGGCGTACGCCGGAGAACGCTGCGCCAACAGCAACATATCATCAAAGAGCGCGAACAGCAAATCATTGAACTTGAAAACAAACGGCTCAATGACGAAATACAGTTCAAAGGCAAGGAACTGACGCAATCGACCATGACGATTATAGAGAACAACAAGATACTGCTCACCATCAAGGAGGAGATAGAGAACCATAAACGGATGTTGGGCAGCCAATATCCCAATAAATACTATCAGAAATTGATAGATATGATAGACAACGCCACCACAAAAGGCAAGGAATGGGACCTGTTTCTCTCCAATTTCGATCTGATTCATGAGCACTTCTTCAGGAATCTACGGCAACGTTTCCCCGAACTGACACCGAACGACCTGAAATTATGCGCCTTGCTACGCCTGAATATGAGTACCAAAGACATGGCGGATATGCTGAACATAGGAGTGCGCGCGGTGGAAACAGCCAGATACCGCCTCAGGAAAAAGATGGAACTGGATTCAAGCGTAGATCTGGTACAGTTTCTCATTGATATCTAAGCATACAGACTACTTTCATGTTTTATAAATAGGGTAATCACATATCATTAATTATCAACTGTTTATCAATTAAAAAAAGAGAAGTGAAGTAGTGATGTAGTAGCTGTTTTCCTAAGAAAAATCGGTCTGACGTAACCAAATGGCACTGCTTGTTTTTATGCCTTGCCGAACAATTCTTTCCTTTGCATCACAACGAAAAATTAATGGAACTTATGAAAACAGTAGCCAAGAACAAACTATTATTAGGAGCAGTGATTCCCCTACTTCCACTTGCCGGCACTCATGCGCAAGACAAAGCGAAGGAGTCCGCTCCCAACATTCTCTTTATTATGTCGGACGACCATGCAGAGAAGGCCATCAGTGCATACGGCTCCGAATTCTCACGCCTGGCACCTACTCCGAACATTGACCGGATAGCCAACGAAGGTGCGCTTTTCGAAGCCAATTATTGTTGCAATTCCCTGTCGGGTCCCAGCCGCGCTGCGGTAATGTCCGGAAAGCATAGCCATGCCAACGGATTTATGAGAAACGGAAACAAGTTCGACGGCTCGCAACTATTGGTACAGAAGATATTCCGAGCGAACGGTTATCAGACCGCTCTGATCGGTAAATGGCATTTGGTGACGAAGCCTACCGGATTTGATTATTGGACTATCCTGAACGATCAGGGAGAATACTACAACCCCGACTTCATCACCGAGAACGATACGGTACGCATAGACGGATACGTGACGGACATTATCACCGAAAAGACCATAGACTGGCTGGAACACCGCGACCGGAACAAGCCTTTCTTTATGATGATGAACCACAAAGCCGTGCACCGCAACTGGTGGCCTGCCGAACGTCATTATCATCTTTATGACAATGTGGACTTCCCCGTGCCCGCCAACTACTTCGACAACTACGAAGGACGTAAAGCGGCACAGAAACAGAAAATGAATATCTACCGTGATATGTACGAAGGGCACGATCTGAAAATGAACGTAGCCAAAGGTAGCGATTCGCTGCGCTTCGATCCGTGGAAGCACCTCAACCGTCGTATGACACCCGAACAATGGAAACGTTTCAACGATAACTATCGTGAGAAGAACAACTCTCTATGGGAACGCGATTTGCAAGGCAAAGACCTCGCTCTCTGGAAGTATCAACGGTATGCGCGCGAATATATGGCAACCATCGCTTCCCTTGACGAAAGTATAGGCAAGACGCTCGATTATCTGAAGAAAGAGGGATTGCTCGACAATACAATCATTGTATATTGCAGCGATCAAGGCTTCTACGTCGGCGAACATGGCTGGTTTGACAAGCGGTTTATGTACGAGGAATCCATGAAAATGCCGATGATGATGCGCTTCCCTCCGAAAATCAAAGCGGGCACGCATATCACCAAACTGACACAGAATATAGACTTCGCTCCCACTTTCCTGGAAATGTGCGGTATTGATGTCCCGAAAGAGATGCAGGGCGTATCATTCCTCCCGTTGCTGGAGGGCAAGAAAACTCCGGACTGGAGAAAGTACCTGTACTATCACTTCTATGAATTTCCCGGTTTCCACAGTGTTCACAAGCATTACGGAGTAAAGGGAGAGCGCTATAAACTGATGTATTTCTATCAGGATAAGGAATGGGAACTCTACGATCTGAAAAATGACCCGATGGAAATGCACAATATCTACGGTCAGAAAGGAACGGAGAAAATAACGGCGGAGCTGAAAAAGGAACTCACCAGACTGCAACAGCAGTACAAGGTTCCTCAGCGTTGCATGGAGTAATTATAATCACCTTAGTAGTCTTAAACTCAGAAAAATATGAAGAACAATATGTATTTCAGTCCAATGCATAGAACGCTGTTTACGATTTGCCTGCTTGTAATGGCAAGTCTGTTGCAAGCGCAGAATATTCAAATCAGTGGAGTGGTGCTCGACGAAGCGGAAGAACCGCTTCCCGGCGTATCCATCCAAGTGAAAGGAACCCAACGGGGCACTTCCTCCGGAGTAAACGGAGACTTCGCCATCAAAGCAGGTCCAAGAGCTACATTAGTTTTCTCTTTCATCGGTTATGAAAGACGGGAAATAGAGCTGAAAGGCCGGAGAAAACTCCGTGTACAACTGGAACCGGCAGTCAACCAACTGGAGCAGGTGGAAGTAGTGGTAGGTTACGGCTCGCAACGGAAAGAGGACCTGACAGGAGCAATCTCCACCCTTTCCGGCAAAGAACTGAGCGAAATACCGACTGTCAATCTGCTTGACGCCATCGGAAGCAAGATTCCCGGAATGGAAGTATTAGGCACTTCCGAACCGGGTGCAACGGCTTCTGTCCGTATACGCGGTGTAGGTTCGTACAATGATTCCGAACCTATCTGTGTTGTAGACGGGCAGTTCATGACATTGGACGAACTGAATGCCATCAATACGAACGATATCTTATCTATCACGGTATTGAAAGACGCTTCAGCTACCGCTATCTACGGTTCGAGAGGAGCCAACGGAGTGATTCTCGCCACTACCCGGCAGGGTTCCGGTGAGCAGGGTGTCACCCGTGTGAATGCATCAGCCAGCTTCTCTCTGGCAGAGATGGAACGCTTGCTGCCACTCGCCAACACAAGCCAATACCAGCAGATACGCAACTTGGAATATCTGGCGGATAATTATCAGAACGCGGACGCTATCAACTCCATTCCTTATCCGGATTGGGAGACGGCAGGCGCAGGTACCGATTGGCAGGATCTCGCCAACCGCACAGCATTGACGGGCAATTATCAGTTTAGTGTATCGGGCAGCACAAAGAAAGCCAACTTCTATGCCGGATTGGGTTATCTGCATCAGGAGGGTGTAATAGAATATACTGATTACAAACGCCTGAATGCCAAAGTCAACGCTTCTTATCAGCTCTACAAGAATCTGAAAATAGGAGTGAATATGATCTTTACCACAGACGATAAGGGAGGGGTGGACAACAACGTCTTCTCACTCACAGGAAAACGATTGCCGAATGCCCCCGTGTACAATCTGACAGGGGACAGTGATAGTGAGAACGACTTCAACGGAGGAGACAACAATCCGTATGCCCTGCTCTACTATACGCACGACCGCTACCGGAAAACGAACCGGTTCAACAGTAATTATTTTCTGGAATGGGATATCATCAAGCCGTTGAAGTTCCGGACTGCTTTCTCTACAACGTATGCCAACGGGGAAGAGAAGATTTTCCTTCCGGCTTTCATGGAGAACGTGGAAGACTCCTATTCGCCTTACAAAATATCACGACTGACCCACAACAGTTTCAACAACAATTCATGGCAGTTGGAAAACACGCTGACATACAATCTGCACAAGAAAGACCATCGGCTGACAGTCATGGGTGGATTCACCATGCAATATTACCGCACACAGTATGCCAATCTGTTTGCTACCGGACTTCCGTGGGAAGCCTGGAAGAACCAGAACTTATGGTACGCAGGACAGGGAACAACCGTTACCGGTGAGGACGGTGGCTCGGAAAAGAGTTATGTGTCTTATCTCGGACGTATCACCTATACCTTGAAAGGACGTTATAATGTTATAGCTACCGGACGTGTGGACGGTTCGTCCGCTTATCCTAAGGACAATCGCTACGGGTTCTTCCCGTCATTGGGACTGGGCTGGACGATGTCCGAAGAGAATTTCCTGAAAGGTACGCGATGGTTGGACAAGCTGAAACTCAGAGCGAGCTACGGAGTAGTCGGCAACGATAAAGGGGTGAGCAATGCGCAGACACTCTACGCCAACAGCGTGAATATCGTAACGGGACCTAATAATAGCATTTATTCTACGGACGCACTGCGATTGATGTACGACACTACCCTGTCGTGGGAAGAGATGAAATCTTTCAACCTGGGAATCGACTTCGCCGCTTTCCGCAATCTTCTCTCCGTATCGGTAGACTGGTTCCACAAAGAGACATCGAAGGTTATGATGCCGTTACTGATTCAGCCGTCGAAGTTTAACGTGACAAGCAATATCGGAACGGTAAGCAACAAAGGATTCGAGTGGAATGTAGCCTATTCTCCTAAATTGGGAAAGGTAAACAGTATGTTCACTTTCACCGGTTCTACCGTCAAGAACAATGTGAAGAAAATCAACGATAATATCGGTGGTATCAGCAATGCTCCCAACCGTACAATGGAGGGCTATCCTATCGGCAGCTTCTGGGGATACAAAGCTGTCGGGGTCTTCCAGAATGACGAACAATTGGCAAGTCTGCCTCATATAAGCGGCACACGTGTGGGCGAACTGATATTTGAGGATGTGAACGGTGACAAAGTGATCGATACCAACGATTATGTTTATCTGGGTTCTTATATCCCGAAAGTACAGCTTGGGTTCAATGCAAGATTCTCCTACAAGGGGTTCACGCTTATAGTAGACCTCACCAGCGGACTGGGGCATAAGATTTATAACCGACGCACCCAGTACCGCCAGAATGAACAGAACTTCACAACCGATATGCTCGGTGCATGGCACGGTGAAGGTACATCTTATCATATCCCGCGTGTGTTTGTACGTGGAGACGCCTCATCTATGGACAGCAGCTATTTCATCGAGGACGGAGACTACCTGAGCATTGCCAATGTACAGCTCTCCTATGCTTTCCCCCACAAGCTGCTGAGAAAGATCCGTATGAGGAACGCCCGCATTTTCCTGTCGGGAGCCAATTTACATACGTTCACCAAAGCAACGGGATATAAGACACATATCGGCGCTACGGGCAATGCCAACAGGGGCGGTATCGATAATTTCGGATTATACCCTGACAACCGTACATTTACAGTAGGTACTTCCTTTTCTTTCTAAACGATAAAAAACAAGAATCATGAAGAACAAAAGAATCATTATAACCACCGTGATGACCGGTCTGCTTGCCGGATTCTTATCCTCCTGTATGGATAACTTTCTGGATAAACCGGCACATAATATGACTCCCTCCGTATCGCTGAACGATCCTATCAAACTCAGTTCGTCTGTTTACAGTGCCATACTCACATTAGGGGAAGGGCAAGGCGATGCTTTCAGTACTATGGGAGAAATCGCTTCGGATAATGCATTGAGGGGTTCCATACTCAGCGACGCCGGAGGAATCACGCACAACCGCTTGTATAATCAGTTTCAGAACTTCTACGGAATCACTCCTTCTTCCACCAATTATATCAATGATATATGGACGGCAAGTTACAAGGGAATAGACCGCACAAATATCAATATACGCGCACTGGAAAGCTACTTTGACGAGTTCATGAACAAATATAAGAACGGGCTGATTGCCGAGAACAGAGTAGTGCGCGCTTTCTTCTATATGATGCTTGTCAATACGTTCGGAGAGGTGGTTATCCTGCCCGAAGAGGGAGACATCACTCCTGCCGAATATGCCCGGCTGACCAATGACAAGTCTGTGACGCAGCTTTATGACTATATTGTGGAGGACTTGCGCCAAGCCGTGAAGTATATTCCCACCAAACAGGAATGGACGGAGCTTTACACTACCGACTGGCAAGGACGTGCTCATCTGGGGACAGCACAAGGCTTGCTGGCAAAGGCCTTGCTATATCAGGCGGCCAACGAGATTTATTTCAATCATGATCAGGAGAAAGCGGACAAGTGCTATGAGGAGATTGTGGAAATAGTGAAAGCAATGGAAGAGGATTATCCGCTACATAATAACTTTGAAGAGATATTCCGCAGGGCAGGCAATTACTGCTCGGAGTCCTTGTTCGAGATAGGTACGGAGTCCACCTCTACCGGAGATACCCGCTTCGCCGGATGGCGGCCTTCCCAACCCCGATCATACAACGGATACGGACGTGTAGCCCCTACGCTGAATCTCATCAATCAGTATGAAACGGACGGTAGCACGGGAGAAATTATCGATACCCGTTACTTCGGAACCGTCCTGTTCGGGGTCACTAACCCGCTCAGCGGTATGGAACATCCCGAGAACAGCAGTCCGTTCCGAAAAATAAACGGTGACCGGATAAACGGGGTAGCCTTCAACAACAAGAACTTATTGGCTGCCGGATGGCCGAACCGCTATTCACGGAAAGCCGCACAGGAGAAACCGGTAGGAACAGGTGATACTCCGCAAACGAACTTAGGAGGATGCAACCTGAAGTTGCTCCGCATGGGAGAAGTGCTACTGATAGGAGCGGAAGCCGCTTATTATGCCGGTGAGGAGGGGCTTGCCGTAAAATGGCTGAACCTGGTACGACACCGGGCAAACCTGAAAGATTCTCCGTCAACATCGGGTACAGCTCTATTGGAACAGATATGGAAAGACAAGCGTCTTGAGATAGCACTTGAATGGAGCAACCGTTACTATGAACTGGTACGCATAGATAAGTTGCATCCGGGCTATATGATGGCGGCTATGGATGCTAAAGTAAACGATGAGTTCAACGGAATAGAAAAACATCTGAATGATACAAACGGGTGGGGAGCCATCAACAAACCGAATTTCCCGATTACCAAAGAGAATTTCAGAACGATGATTCCTCTTTGCAACAAACTGGAACTTCCGCGCAATTATACCATGCCTATTCCTACCACTGTGTTATCAGATATGCTGAATGTGAAACAAACCCAATATTACAGATAAGACTTATGAAACGATTTTTTTTGTATGTAGCTGCTTTTAGCTTATTAACGTTATCGTCGTGCGGCAATCAGCGCACGACTGATAACTCCGATCAGATAATCGCCCACAAAGTAGATTCTCTTTTAAAGAAAATGACATTGGAAGAGAAGCTGGGACAGATGATCATCTATCCCACCAAGGGTAATGTTACAGGTCCTACGGGCTCGATAGACAACATCGAGGAACTGATAAAGGAAGGAAAATGCGGGAATCTGTTCGGTGCTCTCAACGCTTCGGAAGCCCACAGACTGCAAAAACTGGCTATGGAGAATACCCGTATGAAAATTCCTTTGTTGCTGGGATGCGATGTTATCCACGGATATAAGACCATCTTCCCCGTCAATCTGGGTATCTCCGCTTCTTGGGATTTGGAAGAGATAGAGCGTTTTGCACGAGTATCTGCAGAGGAAGCTTCGTCCGGAGGATTGCATTGGACGTTCTCCCCGATGTGCGATATCAGCCGTGATCCCCGTTGGGGACGGGTGTCCGAAGGTTCGGGTGAGGATCCTTATCTCGGAGGTCTTATCGCAGCAGCGATGGTACGCGGATATCAAGGAGACGATTTGTCAAAAGACAACACTATTCTCTCTTGCGCAAAGCATTTCATTGCCTATGGTGCCGCGCAGGCAGGACGTGATTATCACACGGTGGACATCTCAGAACGGGAATTGCGGGATACTTATCTCCCACCTTTCAAAGCCGCCATTGACGCCGGAGCCGCTACCGTGATGAGCGCGTTCAATGAATACGACGGAGTGCCTTGCACCGCCAACAGCTTTCTGATGCGCGATCTTTTAAGAAAAGAGATGGGATTCAAAGGTTTTGTCGTTTCAGATTATACGGCTGTGAAAGAATTGATTGCGCACGGTGTTGCCGGCAATGACGAAGAGGCTGCTTCTTTGGGCATGAACGCCGGAGTGAATATGTGCATGGTGGATAATCTTTATCTTTTCCATGGTGAGAAGCTGGTAAAGGAAGGGGTTGTACGTGAAGAAACGGTCAACGAATTATGTGCGGAGATTCTGACGATGAAGTATAAACTGGGACTATTCGACGATCCTTACCGCTACGGCAGTGAAGAGAAAGAAAAGAGCACTATATTCAATGAGAGCAATCTATTGG
This sequence comes from Bacteroides sp. NSJ-39, assembly GCF_014287315.1. NCBI lineage: Bacteria > Pseudomonadati > Bacteroidota > Bacteroidia > Bacteroidales > Bacteroidaceae > Bacteroides > Bacteroides sp. NSJ-39. The sequence goes on from NZ_JACOOB010000010.1 coordinate 73,253, forward strand.
CTGCCAAAGAACTGGCAAAAAAGTCAATGGTATTATTGCAGAACAACAATAACGTACTTCCCGTAAAGGAAGGAAAGAAGATTGCGCTCATCGGTCCTTTTGCCAACCATAAACGGGAAATGCTGGGTTCATGGGTACTGGCCCCGGAACCGAAACGTACAGTTACGTTCCTGGAAGGTTTGGAAGAGAGATATGGAAAACAGAATATCTACTTTGCTCCCGGTTGCCGGATACATGAAGAGATTCCCGATGGCTTCAAAAAGGCGGTGGTACAAGCACAAAAGGCGGATGTAATCTTCTACACAATGGGATTGTCGCAAAAGGAAAGCGGTGAGGCAGCCAGCATGACTTCGCTCAAATTGCCGGAAGTACAGATGCAACTGCTTGAGAAACTGAAATCAACAGGAAAGCCCATCGTTGTTCTGCTTGTTGTGGCACGTCCCATCGAGTTGGAAGAGGTGACGGAAAAGGTATCCTCTCTCCTACTCACATGGAATCCCGGTACAATGGCGGGAGCGGCATTGGGAGAAGTTGTCAGCGGTGACTACAACCCTTCCGGCAAACTGACACTGAGCTTTCCGCTGGTCACAGGACAAGTGCCTCTTTATTACAATATGAAGAATACAGGCCGTCCTATGGGCTTAAAATCGGTATCGAGCGAGAAATATAAGTCACGGTATATCGACTGTCCGAACGAACCGCTTTATCCTTTCGGCTATGGTCTGAGTTACACTACATTTGAGTATTCGGATATCCAGCCCTCGTCCGTCATTGCGGGAGAAGGCGATACCCTTCAGTTCAGTGTCAATGTCACCAATACCGGAAATGTAGACGGTGAAGAAGTGGTACAGCTTTACATACGTGACATGAAGGGTAGCGTGACACGGCCGGTCAAGGAACTGAAAGGCTTTAAGAAAATCATGATTAAAGCCGGAGAAAGCCGGAAAGTCACTTTCAACCTTTCTCCCGAAGACCTCTCTTTCACACGCAAAGATATGACTTGGGGACAAGAAAAAGGTGAGTACAAACTATGGATAGGCGGAGACTCCAACGCAAACCTGGAAGCATCCTTCACTATTAAGTGACGCTCTTCATGAAAGGTGTATCAAAACACCTTCTCGCTAAAGGCTACAAAAAACCCCGCAAAAGTAAATATTTTGCGGGGTTTTGTATCTTCTAAACTGTTAGATTGTTGGACTACCAAGATTCGAACTTGGACAAACAGAACCAAAACCTGTTGTGCTACCATTACACCATAGTCCAAACTTATGCGCTTTCTGTTAAAAAGCGGTGCAAAGATAGAGGTTTGCAAGCAAACCTCCAAATATTTCATTCATTTTTTTACTTTGCCACCTAATAAATAATGAGCTATTACTTTGCAATCAGCAAATAATAGTTCTTTTTACCGCGCTGAACAAGCAGATATTTCTCATCAAGCAGGTCAGCTGCCGTAATTACCTGGTCAAAAGCCGCCAGCTTTTCTTTATTCAACGAAACACCTCCGCCTTGAACCAACTTACGCATTTCACCTTTCGAAGCAAATACAGCCGCATTATCAACGAATAAGTCAACAGCTTTCACACCTTCCGCCAATGCATCACGGGAAATCTCAAACTGAGGTACGCCTTCGAATACAGCAAGCAGCGTATCCTCATCCAATTTACGCAACGCTTCCGAAGTTGCATTACCAAACAAAATGTTTGATGCATCCACTGCTGCGTTATAATCTTCTTCGGAATGAACCATTACGGTAACTTCCTTAGCCAGACGTTTCTGAAGGATACGCAAGTGCGGAGCTTCCCGATGTTCTGCAATCAGAGCTTCTATTTCTTCCTTCTCGATGGAAGTGAAAATCTTGATATAACGTTCTGCATCAGAGTCGCTTACATTCAGCCAGAATTGGTAGAACTTGTAAGGAGACGTATAACGGGAATCCAACCAGATATTTCCGGATTCCGTCTTACCGAACTTACCGCCGTCAGCTTTTGTAATCAACGGACAAGTCAGCGCAAAAACCTCTCCTCCATTCGTACGACGAATCAATTCGGCACCAGTCGTAATGTTACCCCATTGGTCAGAACCGCCCATTTGCAATTTACATCCCTTTGTTTCATATAAATGAAGGAAATCATATCCCTGAAGCAGCTGATAAGTGAACTCGGTAAATGATAACCCGTCACGCGCTTCACCATTCAGGCGACGCTTTACAGAATCCTTCGCCATCATATAGTTCACTGTGATATGCTTACCCACTTTGCGAGCGAAATCAAGGAAACTGAAATCTTTCATCCAGTCATAGTTGTTCACCAGCTCGGCACGATTAGGCACATCCGACTCGAAGTCGAGGAATTTGGCAAGCTGTTTTTTAATGCATGCCTGATTGTGACGCAATGTCTCTTCATCCAGCAGGTTACGTTCCGCTGATTTTCCCGAAGGGTCACCAATCATACCTGTAGCGCCACCAATCAATGCCAACGGTTTATGACCGCAGCGTTGGAAATGACGAAGGATCATCACTCCGCAAAGGTGACCAATGTGTAGCGAATCGGCAGTCGGGTCGATACCCAAATAGGCAGTCACCTGCTCTTTGCTTAACAACTCTTCCGTTCCCGGCATGATGTCCTGCAACATGCCACGCCATCTCAATTCTTCTACAAAATTCATCGTATTACTCTTTAATTATTAGGTTTTTATTCTATTTCAATCCCGTAGGGGGCAAAAGTACGACTCTTTCTCGGAAGATACAACTCTTATGCCCTAAAAAAGACATTTTGAATGTTCCGGCGGATGGTTTCTCGCAGTGTTTCCACTCCTACCCCACGCACTCGGGCTGCCCGATACAGAAGCTCTTCGATATCAAGCGAACTTTCGTCTGTCTCCAGAAACAGACGATCATCGGATACCGCTCTCATTGCTTCATCCGAATAAAACTCTCCGAAAGATAGATACAATCCTTTATCCTGCAATTGTTCCGCCTGTTCGGGCTTTCCCCTAAAGCCATGCCATATCCAGGGCTGTCCGGGCCGGAATTGCTTTTTCACAGCCAATATTTTATCCGTCATTCTCACATTGTGAAGAATCAGAGGCAAATCATATTCCATCGACAGAGTCATCTGCGCCATAAATGCTGCCGTTTGAATTTCCATTGAAGCTCCCTTCAATTTATCCAGTCCCCCCTCTCCTATGGCCACAATGCGCTTGTCGGGCAAATGCTCAATAATAAAATCCGATTGCTGTTTCAAATTATCCGGTGTCAGTTCCCAAGGATGAATGCCGACAGAATAATAATACCCCTCTTGCAACGGCGTTCCTGCCAACTGACGATAATTGATAATCGCCTTACCACCGGACTGTTCCTCTCCCTTATGGGTATGAATATCCAAAATAGCATTAACAGCGTTTATATCACTCTCTCCCATTATTACTTTTTATTTATATGATTAAGGTACGGGATCATAACCTGAGCCACCCCACGGATGACATCTCAGAATACGTCGCACAGTCAGATACAGGCCTTTTACAGGTCCATGTTTCTTAATCGCCTCAACTGCATAGGCCGAACAGGACGGTGTGAACCGACAAGAAGGAGGAGTTAACGGTGAAATACAAACCCGATAAAAATAAATAGGAATAAGCAGCAAGAATGAAAACACTCTCCGCAGCATATCTTTTACGAATATCCAGCTGACAGATATTCGGGAACCATGAAATTTCATGAGGACAGTTTTTCAGAGATGCGCGAAAGCGCTATTTTCATCTTCTCTTCCAATTCGGCAGTCGCTGTAAGCTCGTCCGACAGATAGATAAAGGCGATTGCCAAATGCTGTTCCCGGCCTTGCAGACATTCCAGCAGGATGGATTTATTCTTCCGGTAAGCCTCGCGTATCTGACGTTTCACCCGATTGCGCTTTACCGCCCGCTTAAAACGTCGTTTCGACACGCTGATCAGTATGGAAGCCGAAGCCTCGCCTTGTTCGACAGGCATATATACAACGCGTATCGGAAAGATGGAAAACGACTTTGAAATACCGCCCTCAAACATCTTTCCGATCAAAATCTTACTATTCAGCCTTTCGGCTTTGCACAAAGTATATATACCCACTTTGTTTATTTATTGTTTTCTTTGATAAACATATCAAGCGCAGCAGTCATTGACGGAGCCTGCACCGTAGGAGCCTCAAGATCCAGACGAAGCCCGGCGTCGCGTACAGCCTGTGCGGTAGTGGAACCGAAAGTACCTATCTTTATCTCCTTCTGGTTAAAATCAGGGAAGTTCTTTTTCAATGAAGTCACTCCGGCAGGGCTGAAGAATACCAGCATATCATAATCAAAGTCTTCATCAGGTGTAAAATCATTGCTGACCGTACGATACATCACAGCTTCCGTATGCTGTATACCGTTCTTGTCGAGCAGATTCTTCACATCGTCATTATGCACGTCCGACATCGGAACGAAATATTTCTCCGTTTTATGCTTCACAATGGATGGAATCAGGTCTTCAATCTTTCCTGTAGCTCCAAAGAAAATTTTACGCTTGCGGTATTGCACATATTTCTGGATGTACAACGCAACGGCTTCCGTCACACAGAAATACTTCATCGTTTCAGGAATCGTCACACGTAACTCGGTGCACAAGTTAAAGAAATGGTCAATAGCATGACGAGAAGTGAATATAACGGCAGTATGATCGAGAATCGAAATTTTCTGTTGCCGGAATTCTTTCGCCGAAAGACTTTCAACCTTGATAAACGGCCGGAAATCTATTTTTACGCCATACTTCTCTGCTATGTCGTAATAGGGAGATTTCTCTGACGCAGGCTTAGGCTGCGAAACTAGTACTTTTTTAATTTTCAACGTCCTAAAATTTTATTAGCAATATATCATTAATTCGAACCATACCTTGATAGAGTAGCAGACAAGGTACTATTTCAAGAGCGCAAAAGTACAAAATTAATAGGAAAAGGTCGCCAAATTGATGAAAAAAAAGCTTTATCCACTTATAAAACATCAACATTTTGGTGAAAATCAGAATAATTGAGCCGATTATAATCAAATTGGTAAAACTCAAGTCGAAATAAACGAGAAAAAGCACGAACGGAAAAAGAGCAAATCCAATATAATATATGAGTGCGGAATAAGATTCCAGCCACATATTTGTCCTGTTTTTATCAAAGAAAGTCCACCCCAGAAACATATAAAGTAACCATTTCAGTAAGAGATAGGTAAGGCAAAAGACGACATAGATTCCCACTAGCAGGAGAGAGGACACATGATCCATAAGGGTAGGGCACGTATCATGAAAATAATTGAAAAAAGTGATACCCGACAACACGCAGGTCTGCAATACTAACACCAGCAGATAACGCACATCAGCCGCTGTAGAGCTATCGAAAATACTTGTCCGTTCGCGATGCAGTACAAAATCTTTCACTTGCTGAGACAGAAATTTCTTTCCTTTAGCCAAAGCAATAGACGAAAGAAAAAAGCAAACCAGCAAGGTCAGAGCAATAGTATCATCTGTACGGGGAGAATAGGAGACAGGAATGCCTTCAACACCGGAAGTAAACAGCTCCACAATCATATAGCCGCAAATTTACGAATGGAAATATCCCATACAGGAGTCTCATAGAGCAATCTCAACGCCTCTTCAGGTGTCTGTGCCACTTTCCATATATCTCCATGCTGTTGACGCATAAAATTCTCGTCAATCGCCTTCCCAAGCATTTCCAGCAATGGATCAAAGAAACCGTTTACATTCAAAATGACAATAGGATTGAGATACAGCCCCAATTGCTTCCAGGTAATAATTTCCAGCAGTTCTTCCAACGTACCGCAGCCACCGGGCAATGCAACAATACCGTCACTCAGATTTGCCATCTTCTGTTTCCGTTCATGCATGGATTCTACTTCAATCAGTTCTGTCAATCCGGTATGGTGCCAATTCTGTTCCACCATAAAACGGGGGATCACTCCCGTCACTTCACCGCCATTCTTCAACACCGCATCTGCAACGGCACACATCAAGCCGATACTGCCTGCCCCGTTAATCAGACGAATGTGATGTTCGGCAAGCAAGCTGCCCAGCTCTTCGGCTGCTTTAAAATATACAGGATTTATCTTGGTGCTGGAAGCGCTATATACGCATACGGAATGTATCTGGTTCATTGCTACGATTTTATTGTATCACCCTGCAAAATTACGAAAAAAAACAAAGGCCGCAACCTCCTTTCCCCGAAAAGGAAAATGAAATTGCGGCTCTTATCAAATAAGTCAAGCTCGGTTTCAGACTATTTACAGACCGAAAGCGGCTTTAATTTTATCTACATAGTCGAGTTTCTCCCATGTAAAGAGTTCAACGTCTACCGTCTTGTCTCCTTCATAGCGGGAGAAGAACTTCTTCGTTACCACCTGCGGTTCGCGCCCCATGTGACCGTATGCAGCCGTTTCCTGATAAATAGGATTACGAAGTTTCAGGCGCTCCTCGATAGCTTTCGGACGAAGGTCGAACAACTGGTCGATAACGCGGGCAATCTCACCGTCAGTCATGTTCACGTGAGAACGGCCGTAAGTATCTACAAAGATATTGATCGGACGAGCCACGCCGATAGCATAGCTCACCTGTACAAGCATTTCGTCCGCTACGCCTGCCGCAACCATATTCTTTGCGATATGACGTGCCGCATAAGCTGCGCTGCGGTCTACCTTGCTGGGATCTTTTCCGGAGAAAGCGCCACCACCGTGAGCACCCTTGCCGCCATACGTATCAACGATAATCTTACGTCCTGTCAGACCGGTATCTCCATGAGGACCACCGATTACAAACTTTCCGGTAGGATTGACATGATAGATAATTTTATCATTGAACAGCGCCAACACCTTATCATGATGAATGGAAGCAATCACACGAGGCATCAGAATCTCGATCACATCACGACGGATGATAGACAACATCTCTTCGTCAGCCTTCAGCTGGGCAGTCTGCGAATCATCTTCCGGCTGGATAAAGTCATCGTGCTGCGTAGAAACAACAATTGTATCAATACGAACAGGAGTTCCGTTGTCGTCATATTCGATAGTTACCTGGCTTTTTGCATCGGGACGAAGGTAAGTCATTACCTTTCCTTCACGACGGATATCAGCCAGCACTTGCAGAATGCGGTGTGCCAGATCAAGAGAAAGCGGCATATAGTTTTCCGTTTCATTGGTAGCATAACCGAACATCATACCCTGGTCGCCCGCACCCTGTTCCATCGGATCCTGACGTTCCACACCACGGTTGATATCGGGGCTCTGCTCATGAATGGCGGAAAGCACACCGCAAGAGTTACTTTCGAACATGTACTCTCCTTTGGTATAGCCGATTTTCTTAATTACCTCACGTGCGATGAGCTGGAGATCAACGTACGCTTTTGTTTTCACTTCACCCGCTAGCACCACTTGTCCGGTAGTCACTAGTGTTTCGCAAGCTACTTTCGAACTGGGGTCGTAAGCCAACAGTTTGTCAAGCACGGCATCCGATATCTGATCGGCTACCTTGTCGGGGTGTCCTTCTGACACCGATTCGGATGTAAATAAGTATCCCATCTTTTTAAATTAAGAATTAAAAATTGAAAATTAAAAAATGAGAGAGAGCAGGAGAGGTGAGTGCTGCAAGGATTAAACCGCAAAGCGTCGGTAAGACGTGTTTTAGCATTTTTTTCCGTGGTTGCAAGCTACTCAAATCTGTCCACACCTTCATTTCGGGTGCAAAGATAAAGAGATTTCGGAGATAATGAGTATCTTTGGTCCGTATTTAACACATAAATAGATTTAAAATGATTCTAAATAAGAAATTAAAAACGCTCTTAGTCCTGGCGCTTTATATAGGCTTCACGATTGCCATCTATGCCATTGTCTGCCATTTCATTGACAGACCGTTCCAGGAGATTCATCTGCTGTATGCAATATTGATAGGCTGCATTGCCTATTTGCCGGTATTTATTGCGGAGAAAAAGAAGAAATAAGTTCCCGCATCGTCTTCCCCAATACCGGATGTACCAGTTCCGGAGCTATTTCCGCCAACGGTTTCATCACGAAGTCACGTTCCGCCATCAGCGGGTGGGGGAGATTCAATTCCGCTCCGGACGGAGTGACTGCAGAGAGAATCAGATCCTCATAAAGCAACAGGTCAATATCAATCAGGCGGTCGCTATAAGCGCCATTGACCGACTTCTTCGTGCGCCCCAATTCACGTTCAATCGACTGCGTTTTCTGCAACACATCCAAAGGAGACAGTTCCGTTTCCACACAAGCCGCCGCATTCAGGAAACTATTCTCAGAGGTAAAGCCCCAAGGGGCAGTTATGTAAAAAGCAGACAGGGAAACGACTTTCCCTATCTGCTCTTCTATTTTTTGCACGGCAACCTTAAGATTCTGTTCTTTATCTCCCAAGTTAGTGCCGAGTCCTACATACACTTTCGCCATTATTTATCCAGAATCAGCATTGCATCTCCATACGTACCGAAGCGATAACCTTCTTTCAGCGCTACATGATAAGCATCCATCACCTGTTCATAACCGCCAAAGGCAGCTACAATCATCAGCAAGGTAGAAAGCGGCATATGGAAGTTGGAAATCATTGAATTGGCTACGGTGAATTCATACGGGGGGAAGATAAACTTATTAGTCCAGCCCTCAAATTCCTTCAGATGTCCGTCCGTGCTGACCGCACTTTCAATCGCACGTATCACTGTCGTACCTACCGCACACACATTCTTGCCGTTATCTTTCGCACGGTTGACAGTCTTCACAGCCGCTTCATCCACAAACATCTGTTCCGAATCCATCTTATGCTTTGTCAGGTCTTCCACATCGATATCGCGGAAGTTGCCCAAACCGGCGTGCAGAGTGATGTAAGCAAAGTCCACTCCTTTGATCTCCAGGCGCTTCATCAGCTCACGGCTGAAATGCAGGCTGGCAGTCGGGGCAGTCACCGCACCTTCGTTCTTCGCAAAGATAGACTGGAAACGCTCCGCATCTTCCGGCTCTACCGGACGGTTGATAATCGTATGGGGCAGGGGAGTCTCGCCCAATTCATATAAAGCTTTCTTGAACTCGTCATGAGGTCCGTCATAAAGGAAACGGAGCGTACGGCCACGCGAAGTAGTATTGTCAATCACCTCAGCCACCATCGAATCGTCCGGTCCGAAATACAGCTTATTACCGATACGGATCTTACGGGCCGGATCCACCAACACGTCCCACAGGCGTAGTTCTTCGTTCAACTCACGCAACAAGAACACTTCGATACGGGCACCAGTCTTCTCCTTGTTACCATACAAACGAGCCGGAAATACCTTTGTATCGTTGAATATAAACACATCCTTATCATCAAAATACTCTAGAACTTCCTTGAACATCTTGTGCTCAATCTTACCAGTATTACGATGCAATACCATCAAACGCGATTCATCCCTATACTTCGTCGGGTGCAACGCGATCTTGTCTTCGGGTAACTTAAATTTGAATTGTGATAATTTCATATCTATTCCTTATTACGTTAATTATTTTCTTCCTCATTTTCTATTTCCTGCCGGTCTATCCACTCTTTAAAGTGTTCAGGGTCCAGACAGTCTTCCAGACGGACATCGCCCACACGTGTACGAATCAATCCCGTCAGATGCGCTCCGCTGTGGAGTGCTTCGCCAATATCGCGTGCCAACGCACGGATATACGTTCCCTTGCTGCATACCACACGAATCCGAATCATCGGTTCCGATGTTTCCAGACAGCATTCCAGCAATTCAATCTCGTCGATAACAAGCTGCTTCGCCTTTAGTTCGACTTCCTCGCCTTTCCGTGCCAACTCATAAGCACGTTTTCCATCCACCATACAGGCGGAGAAGGCAGGAGGAACCTGTTCTATCGTACCTATAAAATGTGTCAACACTTCTTCCACCATCTCCCGTGTGATATGTTCGGTAGGGTAGGTAGCATCTATCTCGTGTTCCAAATCGTACGACGGCGTAGTAGCCCCCAGCCGGAGCGTGGCGATATACTCCTTCGTATGATATTGAAACTCTTCTATCCGCTTCGTGGCCTTACCCGTACATACTATCATCACCCCCGTTGCAAGAGGATCCAGCGTACCAGCGTGTCCGACTTTCAGTTTTTTCACTCCTATCCGGCGACAGATATGATAGCGGGCATGTCCCACTACTTTAAATGAAGTCCACCCGAGAGGTTTATTAAAAAACAGTACTTCTCCTTTTTTAAAATTCATCAGCCTTTATTTATAACTCATTCGCTTCTGCGACAACTCATCCAAAGCCCGTCAGCCTATTTGCAGATTATATCCCATCAACAACATCACCAGAATAGCTCCGCCCACGATAATCCGATACCAACCGAAGGCCTTAAAACCATATTTGGTCACGAAGCTTATAAAGAACTTTATAGCAAGCAAAGCGACGATAAAAGCCACTACATTACCAATGATAAGTGCCGGCATATTATTCATCAGTATTTCAGTCCCTCCATCCAGAAAGAGTTTCAGCACCTTATATCCGGTTGCCGCAAACATCGTCGGCACTGCCAGGAAAAACGAAAACTCGGCTGCTTCCTTACGTGTCAGTTTCTGCGCCATACCGCCCACAATAGTAGCCATCGAACGCGAAACGCCCGGTATCATGGCAATACACTGAAACAAGCCGATACTGAATGCTTTCTTTTCCGTCAGCACCGTATCTTCACTTCCTTTCGTGAATATTCTGTCGCAAAACAACATGAACACTCCGCCAATTACCAGCATAACGGCAACCACCGTCACACTCTCCAACAATTCATCTATCTTATCACTGAATAAGAAACCCAATATAGCCGCAGGGATAAAAGCGACCAACAGTTTCCAATAAAAATCGAACCGATGCAGCAAACGCTTCAGCCAGAAAGTACCGGCAGGCACCGGAGTGTTGTTCAACCGGAAGAACCGTTTCCAATAAAGGCAGACAACCGAAAGAATCGCGCCAAACTGAATAATAACTGTAAAAGCCTTCACGAATTCCGTACTCTCTACTCCCAGTATGTTTTGTGTTATAATCATGTGTCCCGTAGAAGAAACCGGAAGAAACTCCGTCAATCCCTCTACAATAGCGATGATAATTGTTTCAAATGTAGTCAGATCCCCCATCTTTATTTCTCTGTCTTTTGAGTTTTAGGTTTGCGCAACACAGCGTATATCATAGACAAGAAGCCAAACAGGCAAACAGCAGGCGCTATCTTTATTCTACGTACACTGAAGATATCCGGTTCAAAGGCTGTTTCGGACGACGAAGGTCCCGCCATCAGCAGGAACCCGATGATAACAATCGCCATTCCTATTGCTAGCAAGATAAAGTTCACTTTATCAAAGGCAAATTTCTGCTTGTCAGACATAGTTTCAATTAAAAATTATAAATTAAAAATTATAAATTAAAGTCGCAAACGACGTGTCTCACTACCTCAACTTATTACTTATCACTCATTATCCGCTAAATATAGTACAGGCTGTTCGCCCTCATTCTCAGATATTTATTGATTGACACATAGGCGCAGAGCCATGTAATCACAATTCCAAACACCAATACGCTTGCACATACAATCAACATCACCTCGGGCGTGATGACCTGGAGCAGCTCCGGCTCGTATGTCACCGCCCAATAAGCAGTTCCCATCAACACCGTATCTGCCACAACCGCCGCCAACACTCCGCTCCACACATTCTTCCGGAGGAATGGGCCACGAATAAATCCCCAACTCGCACCTACTAGTTTCATGGTGTGAATGAGGAATCGCTTGGAGTAAATGGCCAGCCTTATCGTATTGTTTATCAATGCAAAAGAGATAAAGGTAAGCACTACTGCCAACGCAAGCAGCACCAGGCTGATATTCCGTATATTGTCATTCACCGCGTCAATCAGCTCCTTCCGATAGAGCACATCCTGTATGTTGGTATTCCTCTTGATCTTCTTCTCTATCTTCGCGATACTGTCGGAATTCGCATACTCGGAATGGAGCTTGATTTCGATAGAAGCGGTGAAAGGATTATAACCCAGAAACTCTTTGGGGTCAGTGCCCATCGCCTCCGTCTGCTCTTTCAAAGCCTGCTTCTTAGAGATGTATTCGGACTCTTTCACGAAAGATTCACCGTTCAGTTTCTTCTGAAGTTTCAGTATGTCGGCCTCCTTCATATCGTCACTGATAAGAATAGAGAAACTGATATTCTCACGAACATAGACGGAAAGATTGTGTGCCGTCAACACGAAAAAGACGACCAGTCCCAGCAACAGCAACACCAGTGTCGTACTGATACTCGACGTAATGAACTGCATGTCGAAAATCGAACCTGACTTATACTTGTTTTTATTTCCCATGCGTTATCTCTTTTTTCGGAATACGTAAATCATAGAACTGCTCCGTTCCTTTCGTCCCAAAGCGTTGAACCAAGCCAGCGTGCCTGCATACATCCCTTTCAGGAAACTGCACGAACTGCCACGATGTTTCTCGCTCAGCATAGATACGTAAAACGCATCGAACGGCATCGGATGGCGTGCTGCCATAATAAAACCGTGACGGGAAGCCAACTGCTGTATAGTGCCCGGAGTAAAATGCCAAAGGTGGCGGGGAACGTCGTATGCCGCCCAATATTCGCCATAACGCTTGGCATCGTACGAAGAACAGTTGGGCACTGCCACAATCAATACTCCTTTTTCCGTCAGCAGCTCACGGAGTCGTCCCCACACCTCATTGAGGTGTTCTAGATGCTCCATCACGTGCCAAAGGGTAATGACATCAAAGCTATCGGGAGCAAACTCTTTCAGTGCCGACTCCGGCTTTACGTCCAGATTGAAATGCGCTTTTGCAAATTCACGTGCCTGCGGACTTTTCTCTATCGCCTCCACTTTCCAACCACGACGTACCATCGTATCGGCAAAGTAACCGGTTCCCGTACCTATATCGAGCAAACGTCCCGTCTTGCGATGCGCTTCTCTGGCTACCAGACGCGCTTTGCTGCCCAGCATATAGGAACGTACGTAATGATAGATATTATTCATCGCGCCCTTGCGCGTATCAGTGTGGGAGATGTAATCGGGAGTCTCATAATACTTGCCTATCTCTGCTTCCACCGGAACTCCTTGCGTGAACGTAAAGCTGCAATCGTCACACGAATACAGCTCAAACTGTTCGCCCGAAGCATAAAAATCCGTACAAGTCATGACGCGTTTCAAGTGCGTACAACCACACACCGGACAAGCATTTATACTGAGTTTCTCCATTAATCCTAAAACAAAATTAAGTGCTGCCTCAATGCAAGAAGCAACACTATACCCTAATTTGGTGCAAAGAAACAAATAAAATGTGATGGATTGGGCTTTCGTTAAGGACTTTTAATAGAAAACAGAAATATAAACCCTGCATGATTTTGCTAAATCTTGAGAGATAAAATGATAAAGCAGCCTGTTGGGAGAAAGAAGTATACCAGTGAGTATCTAATCATGCTAATAGAAAAAATTACCCTGATATGGATTAGACAAATTTAAGTCAACTTATATCAAGGTAAGACACGTTATTAATTACTGATCCCATTTAAAGAATCTACGTATCCTATCTTCTTTATCATAAAAACTTTCGTTATTGATCGTTCTAGATAATGAATCTGACTTCAAAATAATACCTGAATATCTATCATCATGTTGTATTCTAAATCCTGTCGGTTTTCCATTTATATTCAAAAAACAAAAGGTTGAATCTGCAAATAGAATCATTAGAGAATGATTCGTAAATTTCTATGTAAGGGGCAGATAAATGTCCCTTGTCTATCAAGATCGTTACTTGATCGGCAACACGTTGATGTATCTCAGGAAGGGTAGGGGGACATACATCCCCAAAATATCACTACCATAATAATTCTGATAAGTTTTCTCATATGTTTACTATTTTCGTATATATTATAATAGGTCTTCTTTTGAAAATATAGGTATAGATTTTATCTGCGACTTTTTGTTATTATACTCATATAGCATTCCCTCCTTTCCGCTATCTCTAATGTAAACAGCATTTTTACGTTTAGGTTTGGCCAGATTAAAATCATTCCCGGCTCCTCGTTTGGTACCTCCCGAAAATGGGAATGAATATCTATTATTCTCTCACCTTCTATCTGAAGTTGCTTTTGAGCACAGGTCCCATTCACAGAATATTCACTCTTATCTGTTACTACTACTGTTTTAATACTGTTATCATCATATACATCTAATTGCCACTCTACCGAGGTATTGTCAGCAGCAAATTTAAATACTGCAGCAGCTGTTTCCAAATCTTGTGTACTTCCATAAGCTTTTATGTATGCATTTCCTTTTTGTGAATTATACATATTCCCAAGAAGTCCCGCTTTTACTCTAATCGACTTCGAACGGTCGTCAAAGGAAGCAAGGTTATCCGTAGAACTTCTATATCCTCATATTCTTTGGGGTTTCATTGAATAATCTTCCTGATTTGGTCACTACATAATCATCCTTTCCATCTAAATCAATCCTCAACACAGGACTATTCTTGCAATATGTATACGGACTACAGCCATAATACTTCTCACTTGACGGATCCACCGCATGCCATCTACCTATCACCGCATCATAATGTCTCGCACCATAATCATACCAATCCAAACCACCTTTTCTATCAAGCTCCTTACCATTATACTTATAAGGTTGAACTGAATTCGAAGAAGAAGAAGACATCAGGCCACCGAAAGGATAATAATCATTCACCTCTTCTACATTGCCGGTTTCATCAACAACTACACGATTATTGCCCTGATGATCTTTCAGATAGTAATGGTACTTATCATCAGCCAAAGTGATATAACCGGACTCGGTCAGCAACCATGCAGCGACACCGTTTTCATAGATCAAATTGCCGCAATAATCCGTCAACATAGTATCATTTCCTATGATGTGCGTGGTACGAAGTTTAGTACCTTCAGCGTCATAAACATACTCCTGAGACTGACTGGCACCGTCTTTAAAATCCATTCCATTACCATAAGCGGAATTCGTCGCATTATCATAAACGGACTGCAATTGGTTACCGTGGTATGTTAGGTTCAGATTGCCAATCAGACCATAGCCGGATAATGAAGTCCGACCATAACGGAGCAATCTCAAAATATTTCCTTGCTTGTCATACCCCGTGACCTGCTCATCAAAACGATGGGAATTCAACGAAAGAGCAGAATCCTCACCATAAAAAGCATTAGTCAAACGATTCAGTCCGTCATATTCGAACTTATACCCACACTCCGAACTCTCACTCCCATACTGACAAGTCATAGCACTGATATTGCCATTATAACGGGCGATTCCCATACCATCGTTATAATACAGTTTCTGAGCGAATAAAGGACCGGACAGTTTACCCAACCAAGAACGGACATTATAACTGTATTCAGTCTGCAAAGACGGATGGCCCTTGCGTTTATTCCTCTGCAAATGTCCCAATTCATCATATTTATTATCCGCCAAAAGAAAAGGAGAGGAATCATTCAACTGACAGGACGTTGTCAGCAAACGGCCCATCAAGTCGTAGGTATAAACAAACCGCTCCGTTAACGGTTCTTCACCATTGCAGGCATGATGAATCCGCTCTTCCGCTAACAGTTCACCCGAAAGATTGCAAGAAAGATACGACATATCATAACCTCCCCGATGATTGAGCGATTTAGTCTGTACAATACGCTCCAAGGAATCATAATAGCTCACAGAACAATTAATAGACACAGCACTATCCCCATACAAACACATATACACCGCTCCTGTGGGCAAACCACGGGGAATACAGGAGGAAATAGGTGAAAATCCTGAAACACAAGAGTCGCCTAACAGGAAAACCTTGTGGGCAGAAAAGAGTGATGTATCAAGAAAGGAATAATCATCATAATAATTAATTGCCAACAATGTCGGAGACACCAAAGAGAGACCCGTCACACTATATCCCGAACCGCCAAGACCCACGGTATCACACAATCCTGCTGCCACTTTCGCCACATCCACAACAGAAGTGATATACGGAGAGATGTATATCGTCTCTTTCGATTTGGATGGAGACCAATATCTGACCGTGAAGTACGTCAGCAAATCAGAGAAAGAGGGTTGTATCCGACTCGTCAGCTACAACCCGCATCACGACCCCATGGACCTGCCTCTGAAATGCATTCACACGATGGCTATCGTAAAATTCTCGATCAGGAAAAACATGATGATGTAAGTTTCACCACAGTTTTCACCACAGAGGACACAGAGGTTTTTTCCTTTTTTTTAAACCTCCGTGTCCTCTGTGTCCTCTGTGGTGAAAAATCAGATTTCTTCGCCTTTCAGCGTAGCCGAGCTGGCTTCCGTGATACGTACGTTCACGAAGTCGCCGACACGATGTATGCCCCGATCGAACACTACGACACGGTTCTGTTCCGTACGGCCGAACAGCTGGTCACGCGAGCGCTTGGAGACTCCTTCCACGAGGACTTCGTACGTCTTTCCGATACAACGCTGGTTGGACTCGGCGGACAGACGGTTCTGCAAGGCGATAATCTCGTTGAGGCGACGCACTTTCACCTCTTCGGGCACATTGTCTTCAAGATGTTTCGAGGCATACGTTCCCGGACGTTCGGAATATTTGAACATGAAAGCCGCATCGTATCCGCACTCTTCCATCAAAGAGAGCGACATGGCGTGATCTTCCTCCGTCTCGGAATGAAAACCGGAGAAGATATCCGTTGTCAGTCCGCAGTCGGGGATGATACGTTTGATAGCCGCCACCCGGTCCAGATACCATTCGCGGGTATACTTGCGGTTCATCAGCTTCAGAATGCGGGAACTACCGCTCTGCACGGGCAAGTGGATATGCTTGCACACATTGGGAACCTGCGCGATCACTTCAAGCGTTTCATCGCTCATATCCTTCGGATGGGAGGTCGTGAAACGGATACGTACACCCGGAGCCGCCTCCGCCACAGTACGCAGCAACATCGGGAAAGTGACTGTCTCGCCCGTCGGTTTCTCAAAACGGTAGGAGTTGACGTTCTGTCCCAGCAATGTCACCTCCTTATAACCTTTCGCCACCAGGTCAGCCACTTCGTTCAGGATACTCTCTACATCACGGCTACGCTCGCGCCCGCGAGTATAGGGCACGATACAGTAGGTACAGAAGTTGTTGCAACCGCGCATGATGGACACGAATCCGGAAATATGGTTGCCGCAGATACGCGACGGAATCACATCCCGATAAGTTTCGGTAGTGGAAAGTTCCACATTGATCGCCTTCTCTCCGGCTTCTACAGCGGCAATCAGATCGGGCAATGTCAGGTATGCATCCGGCCCCACCACGAGGTCTACGTGATGATTCGTTATCAGATCGTCCTTCACCCGCTCGGCCATACATCCCAGTACGCCCACAATCAAGTGTTTTTTCTTTTTCTTCAACGAATGGAAGAACTCCAGACGGTTCAGGATTTTCTGCTCCGCATTGTCACGGATAGAACAAGTGTTCATAAACACGGCATCGGCCTCCTCAAGCGTTTCCGCCACAGAGTAACCCGCCATTTGCATCACTGAGGCAATCACCTCGCTGTCGGCCACATTCATCTGGCAGCCGTAAGTCTCGATAAACAGCTTTTTGCTGTCATCAGCAGTTGCGGATTTAAAGTCCGCTCCCGTTAATTCGTTCATACTCAAATCTAAATTAAAAATTCGGCTGCAAAGATACGGCTTCGCTTTTAATAAGATACAAATTAGCGCGAAAATAACACCAAAACTTGCGATTAAGTCACATAACCTGTAATTAATGTTAAGGGAATAAACATTTTCCGGCAGTATTCTTGGCAATTTTAATTTTATTTTTCACATTTGTGCAATGAAAGAAACATTAGATTTTTTCATAGTTAAGGTTTAGGTTAAAAAAATTAAGGGGAGCTGTGAAGCTGCCCTTTTTTCATACTGAAAAGTTATCCTGAATCAGATTTAATACGTAACTTTGGCAGATAACTAAATAGCAGTGAAGCACAATGGAAGATTTCTTAAAATTTCTCTTGATAGCAGGCGTCATTCTTGTGGGAATATTTAAAGAGGTGAATAAGAATAAAAAGCCCGGCAAACGCCCCGTTTCCCCTATGCCATCGTCCGACGAAATAAAACCGGACGCAGTTCCTATGCCCGAAGCGTGGAGTAACCCCAAACGGAAAAAGAAACGGGAAGAAGTATCCGTAGCCGCCTCCATAGCGAACAGCGCCGCACAGGACAAACGCAATATCCGGCAAAACTCCCAATACAACGCTCCCGACGAGTCGTCGCCCGGCAACGAACAGGATTTCACAATCCGCTCGGCGGAAGAAGCCCGACGCGCCATTATCTGGGGAGAGATTCTTCAACGAAAATATTAAGCGATAATTAACCCTAAAATATCAACTGTATTTTAACACGAAATTGTACTATTTATGCCACTAAATCGTATCTCGGCAGCGGAAGCTGCAAGCCTGATCAAACATGGCTACAACATCGGCCTTAGCGGATTTACTCCCGCCGGAACAGCCAAGGCTGTCACAGCCGAACTCGCAAAAATCGCTGAAGCGGAACACGCGAAAGGAAACCCGTTTCAAGTAGGAATTTTTACAGGTGCATCTACCGGAGAATCTTGTGACGGCATACTATCACGTGCCAAAGCCATCCGTTACCGCGCTCCTTACACTACCAACGCCGATTTCCGCAAAGCTGTGAACAACGGAGAAATTGCCTACAACGACATACATCTTTCACAGATGGCGCAGGAGGTGCGCTACGGATTCATGGGCAAAGTGAACGTTGCCATCATCGAAGCTTGCGAGGTGACTCCGGACGGAAAAATCTACCTGACTGCCGCCGGCGGTATCGCCCCGACCATCTGCCGCCTGGCAGACCAGATTATTATCGAGCTGAACAGTGCGCACAGTAAATCCGGCATGGGACTGCACGACGTATACGAACCTCTGGATCCTCCTTATCGTCGCGAGATTCCGATCTACAAGCCGAGTGACCGCATCGGACTGCCGTACGTGCAGGTAGATCCGAAAAAAATTGTCGGTGTGGTGGAAACCAATTGGCCGGACGAAGCCCGTTCTTTCGCCGCTGCCGATCCGCTGACCGACAAAATCGGGCAGAACGTGGCCGACTTCCTTGCCGCGGATATGAAACGCGGTATCATTCCGGCTACATTCCTTCCGTTGCAGTCGGGCGTGGGAAACATCGCTAACGCCGTACTCGGTGCATTGGGACGCGACAAAACAATTCCCCCTTTCGAAATGTACACTGAAGTGATTCAGAACTCCGTGATAGGTCTGATCCGCGAAGGACGTATCAAGTTCGGCAGTGCCTGCTCACTGACTGTCACCAACGACTGCCTTGAAGGTATTTACAACGATATGGATTTCTTCCGCGACAAGCTGGTGCTCCGTCCGTCGGAAATATCAAACAGCCCCGAAGTGGTTCGCCGTCTCGGTGTAATTTCCATCAATACGGCTATCGAGGCGGATATTTACGGTAACGTGAACTCTACCCACATCGGTGGCACGAAGATGATGAACGGTATCGGCGGCTCGGGCGACTTCACCCGCAACGCTTATATCTCTATCTTCACTTGTCCGTCTGTGGCTAAGGAAGGTAAGATCAGCGCTATCGTTCCGATGGTGTCTCACCTCGACCACAGCGAGCATTCTGTAAATATCATCATCACCGAACAGGGTGTTGCCGACCTTCGTGGCAAGAGTCCGAAAGAACGTGCGCAGGCTATCATCGAGAATTGTGCGCATCCCGACTACAAACAGTTGCTTTGGGATTATCTCAAACTGGCCGACGGCAAAGCCCAGACTCCACACGCCATCCAAGCTGCACTCGGAATGCACGCGGAACTGGCTAAGAGCGGTGATATGAAGAATACGAACTGGGCTGAATACGCAAAATAAATAGAATATAGAATTTACAGTATTCCAGGTCAAATAGATATAATTGTATTCTCTGGTAAACAAAATCCGGTTATTTTTGTTTATTAGAGAATACAATTGTATTTTTATAGAGGAATTAATAAACCACTCCTATGAAACAACTATTTGCCACATTCTATCAACTAAGAGAACGGGTCTCATTAGACTTCGTAAGATATCTGTATCATGAGATTCGTTGAAACAACCGGTTAATAGCCATAACAGGCGCTCGTGGAACGGGGAAGACAACCCTCATGCTTCAATATATAAAAGAGCATTACCCTGGTTATGACAATGATACACTTTATGTTTCATTGGATAATATTTGGTTTACTACCCACTCTCTATTTGAGTTGGCGGATGAGTTTCAGAAAATGGGAGGGAAAGCTTTGTTTTTGGACGAAGTGCATAACCGGCTCTTCTTTGCTCGAAATACATAAAGGTGAAGCCGATCTTTCAAGAAGAGCCGTTACCTATCATTTGCACGGACTTTCTTTCCGTGAGTTCCTGCAATTTGAATATGGATATAAAATGGAAGTGCTCCCGCTTTCCGATATATTGACCAAGCATATAGAACTGGCCATGAACGTAAGCAAACAGTTGAAACCGCTTGTAGCATTCAACGAATACTTAACTTACGGTTATTTCCCTTTTTATAAAGAAGATAAAATATTGTACCACGAGAGGTTATTAGCCATCTTGAATACAATTCTAGATGTAGACTTACCTTCTACTGAAAAAATAGATTATTATTCCATTGGTAAAATAAAAAAGCTATTTTCCATCCTCGCAGGACTTGTGCCATATATTCCCAATATATCAATGCTCAGCAAAGAAATAGAAGTCAGTCGCATCAGTCTGTTGAATTATCTATCCTATCTCCAAAAGGCCCAAGCCCTCTTGCTGCTCGACAAAGAAACTTCCGGCATCAAACAACTGACAAAACCGGAAAAGATTTATTTAGGTAATACAAACTATGCATACGCACTGGGAGGAGAAAAAACAGACATAGGAAATGTCCGCGAAACATTCTTCTTCAATCAAACAGCCGTAAAACATAAAGTTACCTATTCCTCTCAAATAGATTTCACACTGAATGAGACATACAATTTCGAGATTGGCGGTAAAAACAAAATTCAAAAACAATTAGCAGGAGTGGAGAACGGATATCTGGCTCTTGACAACATAGAAATTGGATTCAATAACGAGATTCCATTTTGGTTGTTCGGATTAATGTATTAACGGAGGGATGACATCACCATAGACCTTATAAAGAGAGGAAAGCGCAGACTTTATCCTGAAAAGCTCTTGCCTTAGCAGCCGAAAGTACATTCTGGTTCATGATGGCGAATGCCACCTCGTGCCCGTTCTTCATACGCAGATAACCCGCAAGCGTATTTATCGCTGTAAACGATCCTGTCTTGGCATGAACGTTCCGAAATACAGGCGCACTCTTCATTCTGTTTTTTAACGTACCGTCTACCCCGCCAACGGGAAGAGCCTTGTATAACTTCTGAAAAATATCCGTCCGCGAATAGGCATATTTCAAGAAATCGACCAATAGGGCGGGAGAGAGGTAATTATAATTGGACAGTCCACAGCCATCCGCAATCTTATAGTCTTTCGGGTCGTGCCCCAGCCGACGGATGAGCTTCATAATCTCGACAATCCCGTCTTCGGCCGCCACCTGTTTCTTTCCCGTAGCCTGCGCGCCCAGACGGCAAAGCAAGGCTTCCGCATTCAGGTTATCACTCTCTTTCATCAACTGGTTCAACACTTTCTGCACGGAAGTATTCCAGCACGCCATCTGCTCCACTTTCACACTGTCACGGGGCAACTCGGCGAAATCATACGACGGAGGAACGGCGATTCCTTCTCCCCGAAGACGTTCAAGAAAGGTGTGCATGAAGAAACGGGGAGAGTCATAAATATTGATATCATCTTTTCTGATCGAAGTGACATTGCCCGAAACAGTCAGATTATTCCCGTTCGTCAGCCAATCCCTGGTAAAAGAGAACTTTCCGGCGGAGGAAGCGCGTGTTCTCGTCCGGTTTGTCAAAGTATAATAAGAAGATACGGGCTGGCAGGAGACGCTTGCCGTATCCCCCTGCACGGTAGAGGGAACTACCGATATCCGCACCGTTCCCTTGCAGAACATCAACGGGGAGAGATAGGGCTGATAACCTGCCGGAGTATCATCCCATGCCCATCCATGCCCCCAGTAAAGGGAATCTTTCATCGAAATATCCCCATACACTTGCCCGTTAATCACAGAAAACGGGTAACTGATTATTTTCTTAACCAACGAATCCATTGCCTGGCTGTCAAACTCCGGATCGAATCCACCCACCACATACAGGTTTCCTTGCAATGTATCATGTTCTATCACTCCATCGTGCCACACTTCCGTACGGAAAGGCTCATCGGCTTCGGGACGGGAGAGGGCGGTAATGGCAGTCAGCAGTTTCATAGTAGAGGCGGGACGGGACAGCTTCTCCGCATGATAGTCATAAAGCGGTTTCTTAGCCGTCAAGTCGTAAACGGATATGCCGACTTCGGATGATTCAGGAAGCAGTTGCTTGATAAGCGAATCTATTTGGGAGAAGTCCTTTTGTCCCCATAGGGGAAGAAAACAGAAAGAAAAAAGAACTGATAAAATAATATTCTTCATACTACACTGTTTATACTATCTTACATTTATCACATATTCTTTACCTGTCCAGTCACGCACCTCAATCTTATTAATTCGTACTACAACGTTTCCCGGAAAATTTCTCCTACCGTGGGATGTGGGAAAACAATCTTTTTCCATTGCGCTGCCGTCAGTCCGAGTTCAATGGCAGTCCCCGCAAGAGTGATAATCTCCGAAGCGGGATTTCCCAATACGTGAGCGCCAATCACCCGCTGCTGTTCATCCAACAATACTTTGCAAACTCCGTTCACGCCTTCATTTTCTGCTACAAAACGACCGGAATAGGCCATAGGAAGTTTTACTACTTTATACTGAATACCTTTTGCAGAAGCCGATTCTTCCGTTTCGCCCACTCCGGCAATCTCCGGATTGGTATAGACAACTCCCGGAACAGCGCGGTAGCTCATAGTATCCTCTTTTCCCAAAATAGAATGTACGGCAACTTCCGCTTCACGGACAGCCGTATGCGCCAGCAAAGAGAATCCGGTCAAATCACCGCAAACGTAGACATTAGAAAGGGATGTCTGCATTCTCTCATTTACTTTGACGGCACCACGCTCTGTCTTTTCCAGAGTCAGGTTTTCAAGTCCGAAACCTTTCGTCACAGGACGACGGCCGACGCTCATCAGTAATTTCTCCGCAACAACTGTTCCGCTCTCCTCTGCATTCTCGTATGAGACAACGACGCCTTCCTCTGTCTGTGACAAAGCAACGACCTTCGTACTAAGTAAAAACTTAATTCCCCGTTTCATATAGTCAGCACGCAACAAAGCGGAGAGTTCTTTATCCATACCGCCCAAAATCTCATCCATCATCTCTATAACCGTCACCTGTACTCCAAGACTGTTGAAGAACGAGGCAAATTCCATTCCGATCACTCCACCGCCAACGATGACAAGTGAAGCGGGCAGCTCCTTATTGTCCAATGCTTCCCTATGCGTCCAATAATCTACGGAATCGACTCCCGGAATAGGAGGGATAAAGGTTTCAGATCCTGTACAAAGTATCAGATTATCCCCTTCATAGGTTTCTTCACCACAACGAACCGTATTTTTATCAATGATCTGTGCTTCTCCCGCCACTATCGTAACATTGTTGGAAGTCAGTTTGGATTTTACTCCCAATACCAGTTTACGCACTACTTTACTTTTACGGGCAATGATTTTTGCCAAGTCAAAAGATACTTCGGAGACATTCACCGCATACTTTGACGCATGGCGGGCACCATCATACGTCTTTGCCGAATACAATAATGTCTTGGTCGGAATACATCCTTCATTCAGACAAACACCACCCAGATTATTTTTCTCGATAAGCAATACGCTCAAACCGGCCTTACCGGCAGCTTCGGCAGCTGTATATCCGGCAGGACCGCCACCAATAATAATTAGTTGATACTTCATAGTATATAATCAGTTAATCTTTTTTCAAGCAATTCGACAAATTCCCGTTCCTTGACAGGCATCACAGAGACGAACTTACCCTTTCCATATTCTATCAACACATACTCCGTCACCGAAAAACGTCCGAACTTCATAGAGTGGCATTTCCTTATGGCAGTAATCTCAGAGATCGGAATTACTTTTTTACGGATAAAACGCCCGGTAGATATCTCCAGAATCCCGTCAGGAGTAACTGTATAAACAGTATGGATAATCTGCTCGATCACAACAATCAGCATAAGTATCAGCAACACTGCCGGCAAGATATACTTACACCACAATGCACCGACAACGTTCACAGTAAGTACTACCAACAAGAAATATTGGTACCAAGCAATACGTGCATGGAAAATTCGATTCATTTTGTCAGATTTTTGCCCGCAAGGTAGCAATTTTATGAATTAGTGACAACGAAAAGTACAACGAAGTAACTTATTTTGTAGCTTTGCGGTGAGAAATAACAAAACTATGGTAAGAAAATTCGATTTCCTCGTCATCGGCTCCGGAATTGCCGGTATGAGTTTTGCACTGAAAGTAGCGCACAAAGGTAAAGTTGCGCTTATCTGTAAAGCCGGATTGGAAGAGGCCAACACTTTTTTTGCACAAGGCGGTATAGCTTCCGTAACCAATCTTGCAGTAGATAATTTCGAGAAGCACATTGAAGACACAATGATTGCCGGAGATTGGATCAGCGACCGAAATGCTGTGGAGAAAGTAGTCCGCAATGCTCCCGAACAGATCAACGAACTTATTCATTGGGGAGTAAATTTCGATAAGAAAGAAGACGGAGAGTTTGATTTACATAAAGAAGGCGGACACTCGGAATTCCGTATCCTTCATCACAAAGATAATACGGGCGCCGAGATTCAGGAGAGTCTGATAGAAACAGTAAAAAAGCACCCTAATATCACAGTATTCGAGAACTTCTTTGCCGTAGAGATCATCACGCAACATCATTTGGGAATTATCGTCACCCGTTATACACCGGGTATCAAATGCTACGGCGCATACGTGCTGAATGAAGCAACAGGCGAAGTGGATACTTTCCTTTCCAAAGTAACCGTGATGGCAACAGGTGGTTGTGAAGCTGTTTACCGTAATACGACCAATCCTTTGGTAGCTACGGGAGACGGGATTGCTATGGTTTATCGTGCCAAAGGTGCAGTGAAAGACATGGAGTTTATCCAATTCCATCCTACAGCCCTCTTCAATCCGGGAGACCGCCCCGCTTTTCTTATCACGGAAGCGATGCGTGGATATGGTGCCGTACTGCGTACACAAGACGGCAAAGAGTTCATGCAAAAATATGACTCACGGCTTTCACTGGCTCCACGTGATATCGTGGCCCGCGCCATTGACAATGAAATGAAACAACGTGGGGAAGACCATGTATTCCTCGACGTGACACACAAAGACCCGGAAGAGACAAAAAAGCACTTCCCCAATATCTATAAGAAATGCCTCAGTCTCGGCATTGATATTACCAAAGATTACATCCCCGTGGCACCCGCAGCACACTATCTCTGTGGCGGTATCACGGTCGATCTGGACGGACAATCCAGTATCCGTCGCCTATATGCATTAGGAGAATGCTCCTGCACAGGTCTGCACGGAGGCAACCGTCTGGCTTCCAACTCGCTGATAGAAGCGATTGTCTATGCCGACGCTGCCGCCAAACATGCGCTCAGTGTATTGGAACGTTATGACTTTAACGAAGATATCCCCGAATGGAACGACGAAGGAACCATCTCCAATGAAGAACGTGTACTGATTACCCAAAGTATGAAGGAAGTTAACCAGATCATGGAAGCATACGTTGGCATTGTCCGCAGTAATACCCGGTTGATACGTGCATGGAACCGGCTGGACATCCTCTATGAAGAAGCCGAACGGTTGTTCAAGAGTAGCAAGGCTACCCGCGAGCTGTGCGAATTGCGCAACATGATCAATGTGGGTTATCTCATCACAAAACAGGCTATGGAACGTAAAGAGAGTCGAGGCTTGCATTACACGATTGATTATCCGCATAAGAAAGATTAACAGGAACATTCCACAACTTACAAAGTGTAAGTAGAATATTATAAAAACGCGTAAAAAGAACGATTACCTTGTTCTTTTTACGCGTTTTTAGTCTTCTATACCTATCTTATATCACATTCCTAACATACAAGTCTATAAATACAGGATTTCACAGCTATTTCCGAATATTTATTCTTTTTATTAAATTACAGACTGGATTTATTGTCTTTTAATTATTATATTGTATTTTTGTGCCATCATCCTATTTGCCACAGATATGGCAAATATAAAAACATGAAAGCATGGGAAAATTCAAACTACCAATCTTTTTGCTCATCCTTCTAGGGATATCCGTAAACAATCTCAAAGGACAAACAACAGCGTATTCAAACTGGTACAAAGTGTATAATGATACATTGCAGGGCATAAATATGGAAAAAGCCTTACACTTTCTACAAGAAAAAAAGCTAAAACCCCATCGGCAAATCATCGTGGGTATCATCGATTCGGGTATAGATACGACCTCTATCGATCTAGCACCCGCACTTTGGTGTAATCCAAAAGAAAAAATCGATGGAAAAGACAATGATAAAAACGGATACGCGGACGATTTGCACGGATGGAACTTTCTCGGAACTAAAGACGGGACATTCAACATGACCAGTGCCGGAACTGAAGAGTACCGCGAATTCAAACGGTTATATCCTAAATATAAAAATATCGATCCGGCAGATATACAAGATACTACTGAATATGCCTACTACGAAAAGATGAAAAAGAAGGCGGGTATCATGAGTTATATAAAATATGTGGGTTATACGGCCGCAAAAGACCAAGCATATCAGCTGATAGATTCTGTGCTGACTACTATTCCCGGAATAAATATAGACACACTTACAGTCAATGGATTAACTCATCTTCCTATTGAAGATCCGGCATGGGGCAACGCCTACCAAACACTTTTTGTCGATATGTTCAAGAGTGGGAAAAAATCATTATGGAAAGATGTTCATAAGCAACACCGCAACACATTTGCCTTGATGCAGAAAAGATTATATGGTATCGAGCATGATGCTGACAAAAGGTTATTAATGGGCGACGATTTAAAAAATCCTTCAGATCGTTTTTACGGAAATTCGTTATTACAAGCAAAAGGATGCGACCATGGTACTTTCGTTGCAGGAGTGATTGCCGGACAAGGAATCAATAATGCTGCCATCACCGGTGTCTGGCCTCAAGCGCGGTTGATGATCATACGTGCCGTTCCTGACGGTGACGAATACGACAAAGACATTTCAACCGCTATCCGTTATGCAGTGGATAATGGCGCTAAGGTTATAAACATGAGTTTAGGAAAATACACCTCACCCGATGCCGACATGGTAAATGAGGCTATTGAATATGCTCTCAAAAAAGACGTACTTATCATCCAAGCGGCAGGCAATAACAAACGGAATATCGATCTCATCACCTATTTTCCTTCAGCAAAGGATGCGCAAGGAAAAATATTCCCTAATTACTTGAGAGTCGGTTCTTCTGACAAAAAAGGGCAACTAAGTCAGTTTTCCAACTATGGAGCAAAAGAAGTAGATGTATTCGCCCCTGGAGAAGAAATTACCTCGGTAACGGTCGGCAACAAATACATGGTATCACAAGGAACCAGTATAGCCACCCCCATAGTAAGTGGTGTAGCAGCAATGTTACGTGCCCATTTCCCAAAGCTGACGGCCACACAAATCAAAGAGATATTAATAAAGAGCGTTCGTCCGGCTGACAATTTAAAAGATCGTTGTACAAGCGGAGGAATCATTGACGCACTACAAGCAGTCAAATTAGCAACCGAATATAAAAAGAGATGAGAAAAAATACTGTCATAAGTTTTATAGGCCTGCTGTTCTGCTTATGCATACAAGCACAAGGAACATCCACATCGGTAAACAGTACTGTAAACGATGTGGACTGGGCACGTGCTGAAAAATTTTCCTCTGATGCACTGGAGCAATATATAAAAGGCAAAAGACCTTATCCCAACTGGATTGAAGGTAGTTCTTATTTTTACTACAATGTAAAAGAAGATAATGGAGTTTCTTACTATCTGGTTAATGCCAAGAATGGTAAAAAACGCAATATGATAAAGGATAACCTGCAATTCGTACAACAATATGCAAGAATCACGGGTGACACACTCGACGCAAGGAATATACAGCTTTACGGGTATCGATTTAAGAAGAATGACTTCAACCGCTTTTATCTTGATAAGAAAGGAAAGTCTATGGTGTATGATATGCGCACCGGAATACTGACACAGATAAAGGCAGAAAACAAAAAGAAGGAACGTCCTGTTCTCAAACCATCGTACCATAGCTCTGACTCACTCTTCACTATGTTGGGATGCGGATATGACCTCTATATACGTAACAACCGTACAGGAATCATACACCGTCTGACAAAAGACGGTAAAGAGGATGCGTCCTATACTTACCGTTGCTCTAAAGACACAATAGAGTCTAATACCAAAGGATTCTGGCTGGGACACCGTTATGTCTGCCTGATGCAGGATATGAGTGAAGTAAAAGAAATCAGCCTTATCAACTCCCTTGCACGGCAACGTCCGACGACAAATACCTTCAAGATGCCTATGCCCGGTGATGCCGGAGTGCGGCAATACCGTATGTTTTGGTATGATGCCGACCATGAACAAGGGAAGATGTTACCGATTGGGAAATATCCTGACCAAGTAGTAACTTTAGACTATTTCCGTTCTCCCGAAGCTCTTTTTTTCACGCGCAGAAGCCGTAAGGGTGATAAAATAGACCTTTGCCGTATCAACGTGACAGATGGCACAGTCACTGAGCTTATCTCGGAAGAATGTGCTCCGCACATCAACTTGACCCTATCGGGCTATCGCATTATAGAGAAAGGAAAATATTTCATTTGGTGGTCGGAACGTACAGGAAAAGGTAACTATTATCTGTACAATAGTGACGGACGATTACTAAACCGCATCACACATGGTGATAACCTCGTAGCAGGCAGTATCGTACATATAGATACCTTACGAAGAAATATCATTTTTGCCGGATATGGTAACGAACCTGATACTAACCCTTATTATACCTTTTATTATAAGGCCGATTTTGACGGAAAAAAACAAACGCTGCTTACTCCGGGAAACGGTAACCACGAATTAACCCTATCCGACGACCAACGATATGCCATCGATACATATTCACGTATGGACTTGGCGCCTGTAATGAATGTATTGTCTATCGACCGTCCCACACAATATTTTGAGGTAAATCGCATGGACGACAGCCTGTTGCGAAAAGCAGGATGGCAACCGCCTTTACTGTTAAAGTTGAAAGCGGCCGATGGGAAAACAGATCTTTACGGACTCATGTATCTACCGTCTCAACTGGATAAAAACAAAAAATATCCTATTATCAGCAATGTGTATCCCGGTCCCCAAGACGACCAGATTCCGCAATCATTCACACTTGACGATAATGGTAACCAGTCACTGGCTGAGCTTGGCTTTATAGTCATCAATGTGGCTCCACGTGGAAGTTCTCCTTTGCGTGGACACGATTTCTATAACTTCGGCTACGGTAATCTGCGTGATTATCCGTTGGCTGATGATAAAAGCGTAATTGAGCAGTTAGCAAAGAACTACCCGTTCATCGATCTTAACCGTGTGGGTATTTATGGACACTCCGGAGGAGCATTCCAGACAGTAGCCGCCATCCTCACTTATCCCGACTTTTATAAAGTAGCGGTAGCTGCTTCGGGCAACCATGACAACAATATCTATATCCAATGGTGGGGAGAAGCATTTCACGGACTGACCGAGAAGACTGATCCAAAGACTGGAAAAACGGTATTTTCCACCAAGATTCCGACCAATATGGAACTGGCAAAGAACTTAAAAGGCCATCTGATGCTTATCACCGGTGATGTAGATAAGAATGTCCCGCCTTCATCTACCTATCGTCTGGCAGACGCTCTGATAAAAGCCAACAAACGTTTCGATATGTTTATCCTGCCGGGAAAAGATCATGGAGTAATGTGTCCCTATTATCAGAATTTGATCCGCTACTATTTTGTGGAGAATCTCATTCAACCGGTAAAGCAACATATTGATATCATCAATCATAATTAACCCTAACTCAAAAAGCTTATGAAGTATCAGAAAACATTCAAAGCATTCGTGTTTGTCTGTCTCTGTTGCATGGCTACAATCCTGTTCGCTCAAAAGCCGCAAGGCGATGCGACCATTCTAGTGAAAGTAGCCATTGTAGACGTAGACAAGAATCCCTTGCCCGGTGCAACAGTAAAAGTTACCGGTAAGGCACAGGGAGTAGTGGCTAACGACCAAGGAGAAGTTTCTCTGTGGGTAGATCGGAACACCCAGATTGAATTTAAGTACGTGGGTATGAAACCGCTATTCATGCGGGTAACCAAGCCACTGTCCGGCTATATCACATTAGAAGATGAAACCTCCGAACTGGATCAGGTAGTAGTCACCGGATACCAACGTACGACCAAACGCCGTACTACCGGTTCATTGACAACACTGACAGCCAAAGACCTGAAAGGAGCCCCTACAGCCAATTTGGATATGTTGATGCAAGGAAAAGTTGCCGGAATGGACGTGAAAGCTGTTTCCGGTCGCCCGGGAGAATCGGCCAAAATACGTATTCGTGGCACAAACACAATTACAGGTAATGCAGAACCATTGTGGGTGGTAGACGGGGTACCTTTGCAGAAAGATATTCCAAGCATATCAAGCAGCCAAATCCGTGCAGGTGATTTCAATGATATCTTTGCAAATGGTATCTCCGGAATTAACCCAAACGACATTGAATCTATCACAGTATTGAAGGATGCTTCAGCAACAGCCATTTATGGCTCGCGTGCAGCAGGAGGCGTTATCGTGGTAACAACCAAACGAGGAAAAGAAGGGAAAATGAGTATTAATTATTCAGCCAATGTTTCCATCGTCACAAGACCTCCGGGAAATGCTAATCTAATGAACTCCAGTGAGAAACTGGCCTGGGAGCAAGAGCTGTGGAATGAATTCTCTGCCAAAGGTTTTGCCGATGGTACTCACTATCCGGTTATTGGCGCGGTCGGCATGATTCGATCCGGATACGGGAAATACGCCAATATGACCTTAGAACAGCAAAATGCGGAAATAGCCCGTCTTGGCGAACAAACAACTGATTGGTTTGACGAATTATTTCAAAATTCAGTTTCAAACAGCCATTATCTTTCTCTCTCCGGAGGATCGGAAAAAAACTCTTATTACGTTTCTTTAGGATATGCGAAAAACAATGGACTGGTAAAAAAGACCGATTATGAACGCTACAATGTAAGTGCCAAACTTGATATGAAGCCCAACAAACGGGTGAAACTTGGCATCTCTGCTGATATGGCTATACAGGAATCCACTTCACCATCACTGAATGTTGACCCTTTCAAGTATGCCTATTTTGCCAATCCATACGAAAGAATATACAACGAAGACGGATCATATGCAGCAGACAATACATATTACAGTATAACTCATGCCAATGGTGCTTATGACAAATTATTACCGGATGGTGGATACAATATTTTCCGAGAAATCAATGAAACATCCAACGAAACCAAAAATATGTCCGCATCATTAATCGCTAATCTAAGCGTTAACATCTTAGACAATTTAAGTTTCGAAGGATTGGCTTCTTACGGATATGTGACAAATGCCTCCGATAATATCAATGGCAAAAACACATACGCCGCTTGGCAGGACCGCCCATTTGAAGGTAGTGCAAGTAGTATATCTAAACGTACATACGGTTCCATTACTCAGACCAATGCTTATAACACCAATTACAATTTACGCGGCCAGCTCCATTATTTCAACACCTTCGGTCGCGACCATTATATAAGCGCATTGTTAGGCTCGGAGATACGAGGACAATATTCCAAAAGCATCTACGAAAAACGATATGGATATGATCCCATATCCGGTAATTCTTCTATCCCCATATATCCGGAAAGTATGGATATAGGCTATAACAACCTGATTTCGTATGCAGCCATCGTCGATCAGCTATCCGGTCAAAGTATTGTAGAAGACGCCTTCGCTTCTTTTTACCTTTCATTAGACTATGTATTCAAGCAACGTTATATTCTCAGTTTGACAGGACGTACCGATGGCTCGAATAATTTCGGTAGCAATGAACAATTCAACCCTACCGGCTCTGTCGGTCTATCTTGGAATGTTGATCAGGAAGAGTTCATGAAACCTTTAAAACCTATTATCAGCACTTTATCTTTACGAGCTGCATTCGGATATACAGGAAACATTAATAAGTCTGTTTATCCACAATTGGTAATGGATTATGAAAACTCATTCCGCAAAGCCGACAATGATTATTACCGCATGGGAACATTACGGAATGCCCCGAACGCCAAATTACGCTGGGAAAAAACACGCGATATGAAAATCTCAATGGATATAGGTTTTCTGAATGACCGTCTACGCTTACAAGGTGAACTTTATGACAGACGCACACGAGATGCCGTAACCAGTGTTCCGGTTGTTTACACCACAGGATTCTCATATCAAAGTTATAATACCTCAGAATTACTGAATCAAGGAGCGGAAGTAACAATAAGTGCCAATGTATTGAAAACTAAAGACTGGAATCTTTCATTAACTGCCAATATTGCCTACAACCGTAATAAGTTGCTAAAATATTCCTCACCTAATGGAAGCATTTTCAATTCTAACTACGTAGGCTACCCATTAAGTTCTATTGTCAGTGGAAAAGTAATAGGCATTGATGAGAAATTAGGAATTTATGCTTATGCTACCCGTCCGGACGTTACAATGTCTACGGAAGCAGATCGTGGTGAAGCTAAAAACTATGCTTTCTATTTGGGAACCAGTAACGCACCTACCAACGGAGGATATTCCATCTCTTTATCATACAAGAAAATAAACCTGAGTTTAGGAGGTTCTTATTCTTTAGGAGGAAAAATACTGAACAATATCACTTGTCCGGTATCTTACACCATGCTAAATGAATCATCTGCAGCAGTCGAAAGCATTCCTACGCAAGAAAATGACCTGTATACTAACTTCCTGAACGTAACAAAAGACCGTGTGAATCGTTGGACAAAAGATAACCCGATAACCAATGGATACCCACGTATCATTGATGCGTATGGAGAATATTTGGGATTGGATAATTATATGATAACCAGCAGCCAGATCACTCGTGCCTCTATGTTGGAAAAAGTATCTTACTTCAAACTCGGATCATTACTATTGGGTTATAACTTTGAAAATGAATGGCTCAAAAGGGCACATATCAGTTCATTGGCACTATCATTCAGTGTCAGCAATTTATTCATAATAACCAATTATTCCGGTATTGACCCCGAAACCCCAGGAGCAGTTTATCCTACTCCACGTACTTTTTCTATGGGAGTTTCTATCGGATTTTAAAAACAAAACATTATGAAAAAAAAGAATATAATAAGTATCGGACTAATTGCATTATTATGCATATCGTGTAACAATTATTTAGATATAAAGCCTTATGGACGTACTATTCCTAAAACAGCAGAAGAATTCTCTGCACTTATTCATACACGACTTAACAGTATTGATGCCGGGTCAGACAGTTATTTAGTTGGAAACGCCAACCAATGGATGACGTGGGATGCAGTATGTGGTGACGATTTTGAAACCTGTCTGACAAGCTCAGGCGCACGTTCTTTGGCAACATACGTAGGCGATATTATTCGTCAAAATCAATATCCCAATTACTACCAATCTCTTTATGAATTTATCCGTGACTGTAATATTGTATTGAACGAAATGGAAGAAAGCGATACGGA
Organism: Bacteroides sp. NSJ-39; assembly: GCF_014287315.1. Taxonomy (NCBI): domain Bacteria; kingdom Pseudomonadati; phylum Bacteroidota; class Bacteroidia; order Bacteroidales; family Bacteroidaceae; genus Bacteroides; species Bacteroides sp. NSJ-39. The sequence continues at coordinate 107,316 of NZ_JACOOB010000010.1, forward strand.
AGGAGCTAATAATATTCGAGGTACAGCATATGCTATACGAGGTGTGGCATATTATCAATTATTACGAATATTCTGCGAAGTACCCCGCACTAGAGAATTCGACACTCAGCTTGGCCTACCGCTTGTAACAACATTTGACATGGAAGAAAAGCCACTCCGCAGTACCATGCAGGCCACTATCAATCAGATAGAGTCTGATTTGCAAAAGGCTGCCAGCTATCATATCAATGATAATATCTACCGTTTCACGGAAGATGTCATAAAAGGATATCAGGCTCGTATGTATTTCTGGACACGGCAATGGAGCAAAGCACTTCCGATAGCCCAAGACTTATTGAACAAATATCCCTTATTGGAAGGTGAGGCATACAAAGCTATGATGACTAATGCATACGAATTGACGGGCAACCAGCTTTTAAAATCATATCTTGCTGTCACAGCCACCGGTAGTGACGATCTCTCCGGAGTAAATACCACCCTTCAATACCGTCCCGTTAGTCTGCGTTTTTTAAGTACTTTCTCTGAAGAAGAAAAAACAAGCGATATCCGCTATGCACTTTGGGTAAACACCCAACGGCAAGCAAAAAAGATTTTCTTTTGTGGTATGAGAGCAGCCGAATTCAAACTGATAGAAGCGGAATGTTATTATCACATGAAGCAAGAAGACAAAGCCTTGAAATCTATTAACGAATTACGAGCACATCGTATCAGTAATTATACCGACCTGACAGTTGACAAACTACCAACTCTTTCAGATAAAGAAGTCATAAAAACGGATGTAGAGGGTAATGCTCTAACCCCATTAATGGGATTCATTCTGCAAGAACGCAGAAAAGAGTTATTTCTGGAAGGAGACCGTTTCTTTGAACAAAAACGAAATGGCTCACCGGAATATTGGACAGCACTCAATGGCCTGAAGTATGTGACAGAGAAATATATGTATACCTTTCCAATTCCTTTGCACGATTTGGATTTAGAGAACGGATTGATACAAAATCCTGGATATAAAGAGATACAAAATAAATAAAATGGAGGATTTAAATATGAAAAAGAAAATATATAGCGGGATATTTATGATCTCCCTCGCATTATCCGGAGCAATTTACGCAGCTTGCGAAGATATAGATGAATTGCCACCGCAATCAGATACTAATTTCATAAATAAAACTTATAAATTACCCAATCCTACTGTGTTGACTACTGAAGAAGTAGCGGAATATAATGCGATAAAAGCAGAATATGAAAGCAGTATAAATCAACAGCAATAACCACATAAAATCCAAGAAATGTTATGAAGAAATTAGGGCATTATCTATGTATATTGATGAGCATGACATTTATTCTTGCTTCCTGTTCATCTGATGATAACCAGCGCCTGCCTCAAATCTATATCGACCAGCCATTCTATACATTGGCAAAAGGAAGTATAGAATTGAAAATAAAAGCTGACCAAGCTCCTCTAACGGATGTCTTTATTCCCGTTCTATTTGGTGGAACAGCTGTGGAAGGCGTAGATTTCACCGTATCAGAACCATCCATCTTATTAAAAGCAGGTGAGACAGAAACTACTTTTACATTAACCCGTATTGAAGAAAATATCGGTGATGAAAATAAAGAATTATATGTTAATTTACAAAAAGCTCCGGAAGGTTTCTCGTTGGGATTGATGAATTATGCTTCTGTAAACTTATTAAATAATAATGGAATCATAATGTCCTTTGAGAACAGTACAGGAAAAGTTGGATTCAGCGCTGACTTCTCTATCAAACTGACTAATATGAAAGGAGGAGTATATAAGGTAAAAGTAGCGACAACCTTCGATATTGAAGTAGATGAAAGTTCTACCGCAATAGAAGGGGTACATTATGAATTCGTAAATGGAGCCCAAGTTGTTGTTCCTATCAACAAAAATAAAGGGAGTTTCTCTATCAAGTACCTGAAGAAAGAAGAAGGGAAAGATAAACTTATCCTCCGTCTGGCCAATAAAGACGGGTATGCCATAGGCAGCAACGGCACACTTACTGTCACTATAAGCGGACCGGATATATTTACCGGAACTTGGGCATTTGATAAAATAACAAATCTTGATTTGTTCGAGATGTATGGAGAAGATATCAGCAAAGCACCCAAAGGGACACCTTCAGACCGAATAACATTTGAAGGTGACTCTTACTTAGAATATACATTCACTCCCGATCTATCCGGAGACCTGAAGAATTATTTCGGGACATCTCCCCGTAAAATCACTTTTAAAGAAGAAGGAGATAAATCGTTCCAAGAGAATAGTGGCGCAAACGTAAAAGTATCCATACTGGAAATACCTGACATAAACGTCAAATTCTCTACTACCCACAAAGACATTCGCCCGGCTCTTGTCGGTTTCCGACTAATCACAGTGGATAGCAAAGAAGTATTGGAATGCACATTGGATGATTATGAACCGCAAGGAGAAGATTTTGGAGCCATGATTTATGAATTTATGAACTCTATGGAAGATGCTCCTCTTCGTATTCACTTTAGCAAAGTAGAATAAAGTACTAGATCCACACAATAAAAAAAGTTCCACGTCCGGAAACGAAAAACTTCCCGACGTGGAACCAACTATCTTCTAATCAGAAATCCTCTTTTAATAGTTTTCCTTCTTTACTTCGAAGTAAGCCTGCGGGTGCAAACAAGCCGGGCAAACTTCCGGAGCTTCTTTACCTACAGTGATGTAACCGCAGTTACGGCATTGCCATACTACTTCACCTTCTTTAGCGAATACAGTCATATTCTCGATATTGTTCACGAAAGCAAGATATCTTTCTTCGTGACCTTTCTCAGCAATAGAAATATTACGATACATAGCGGCAATCATCGGGAAACCCTCCTGTTCTGCCACATCTGCGAAATGAGGATAATCCAACGACCATTCTTCGTGTTCACCGGCAGCGGCAGCGCGAAGATTTTCGAGTGTAGTACCGATTACACCTGCCGGATAGCTGGCAGTGATTTCTACCATACCACCTTCCAGGAACTTAAACATACGTTTCGCATGTTCCTTTTCCTGATCGGCCGTTTCAGTAAAAATAGCCGAAATTTGTTCGTAACCTTCTTTTTTAGCCACACTTGCAAAATAGGTGTAACGCATTCTTGCCTGTGATTCTCCTGCGAATGAAGTCAGCAGATTTTTCTCTGTCTGAGTTCCTTTAATACTCTTAGCCATAATTCTTATTATATTTTAAATTGGTTGATTACCACACGTAACTTGTCGTATCATTCACAACACAAATATAAGCTATTTGTTTATAAAACATCCTATTTTCCTCATTAATAAAATCTATGTCTTCATTGATAAAACCTATCAGAATCCAAATTGTATGTCGAGAAACATACTTCTTTCGATTATTTTATATAATTTTGCAACCTCTACTTTACAAAAGACAAACGATCACGTAACAACTCATAGAAAATGAAACTATTTGAATTCAAACCTAAATTGGTTTCTTGCCTAAAAAATTATTCAAAAGAAACATTCATGGCAGACTTGATGGCAGGTATCATCGTTGGTATCGTTGCGTTGCCGTTAGCCATTGCCTTTGGTATTGCTTCAGGCGTATCACCCGAAAAGGGTATCATTACCGCTATTATTGCCGGATTTATCGTCTCATTGCTGGGCGGAAGCAAAGTCCAGATCGGCGGACCGACAGGTGCTTTTATCGTCATCATCTACGGAATCATCCAACAATATGGAGAGGCCGGGCTGATTGTAGCAACGCTCATGGCAGGCGTTCTCCTTATATTATTAGGAGTATTCAAGCTAGGAGCCGTTATCAAGTTCATTCCTTACCCGATTATCGTAGGTTTCACCAGTGGTATCGCTGTGACCATCTTCACCACACAGATAGCCGATATCTTCGGCCTGTCGTTTGGAGACGAGAAAGTTCCGGGTGACTTTATTGGAAAATGGTTGATTTATTTCCGCCATTTCGACACGGTGAACTGGTGGAATACCATCGTAAGCATTATCAGTATCATTATCATCGCCATCTCACCCAAATTTTCCAAGAAAATTCCCGGCTCACTGATTGCTATTGTCGTGGTGACAGTTGCCGTTTACCTGATGAAGATGTACGGCGGAATTGACTGCATCCCAACCATTGGCGACCGCTTTACAATCAATTCCGAGCTACCCGATGCCGTTGTACCCACATTGAACTGGGAAGCCATTAAAAACTTATTCCCGGTTGCCATCACGATTGCCGTGTTGGGAGCTATCGAATCACTGTTGTCCGCCACCGTTGCCGATGGTGTGATAGGCGACCGCCACGATTCCAACACAGAACTGATTGCACAAGGTGCAGCAAATATCGTAGCTCCTTTGTTTGGCGGTATCCCCGCTACCGGAGCCATTGCCCGTACTATGACAAATATCAACAACGGGGGTAAGACACCGATAGCCGGAATCATCCATGCAGTCGTCCTGTTGCTGATTCTTCTCTTCCTAATGCCGCTTGCTCAATATATCCCGATGGCATGCCTTGCCGGAGTATTGGTCATCGTTTCCTATAATATGAGCGGATGGCGCGTATTCAAGGCTTTACTGAGAAATCCAAAATCGGATGTAACGGTACTTCTGATCACATTCTTCCTCACTGTTATCTTCGACTTGACAGTTGCCATCGAAATCGGACTTATCATCGCTTGTATACTCTTTATGAAACGTGTTATGGAGACTACCGAGATTTCTGTTATCACGGACGAGATTGATCCGAACTCGGAACTCGATATCGCCGTACACGAAGAGAATCTGATAATCCCCAAAGGAGTGGAAGTATATGAAATCAACGGTCCTTACTTCTTTGGCATCGCCACAAAGTTCGAAGAGACAATGGCGCAATTGGGTGACCGTCCGAAAGTACGTATCATCCGTATGCGTAAAGTTCCGTTTATCGACTCTACGGGTATCCATAACCTGACCACTCTTTGTGAAATGTCGCAGAAGGAGAAGATTACCGTTATCCTTTCCGGAGTCAACGAGAAAGTTCATAAAGTATTGGAGAAATCCGGATTCTATGAACTATTGGGAGAGGAAAATATCTGTCCGAATATCAATGTAGCATTGGACAGAGCGAAAGAAATTGTAGAGTAATAATCTTATCTAATAAATAATAACATGGTAACTATCGTGATCGTATCCGCTTTATCACCGTACCAAGAATTAAAGACATTTAAAAGCGGACAGATTTCGAAGGAAAAAAATGGAAAGTATCTTCACTGGAAACAACATATCGGCAATGAGTTCTGTATCCATCCTTCCCCTAAAGAACCGGTAGGTCTCCGCCTTGCTACTCTTGCATTAACTCAAACTTACGGAGTACGCAAACTGCCATCCACCGGACCTATGATGACTAATGTGGAATATACTGACGGCAAAGCAATAGTAGCATTCGACAACGCTCGTGCCGGACTATTCCCCACGTTCGAACAACTGGAAGGATTCGAAATAGCAGAAGCTGACAAAAAATTCTATCCGGCAAAAGCTAAGGTTGTAGGACGTAGCAACAAGGTAGAAGTACAAAGCGAACAGGTCCCTCAACCGGTAGCCGTACGATATGCTTTCCGCAATTATGTAGGCAATATTACCTTACGGAATACTTTCGGATTGAATGCTTTCCCATTCAGAACAGATACATGGGATGATGTGAAATAAAGAACAGAAAAGTTATGTGAAACAAGGAGGATAAACCATCCGCCACATTTTTGTTCTTATTTTAAGTATTATAGGGGGAAAAACAAAAATGTCACAGAACTAATAATCAATTACTTAACCCTAAAAAGGCCCTTATTTTAAGAAAAGTTTACAGAAAACAATAGGTTGTTTTTGCTTTTTTCCATGAGAAAACTGCATTTTTTGCAATATGTTATTTACTGGCATATTGCTCCCCATATTTATATCTTTGTTTGCACTTGTGCATTCTCCCGAACAGACTTGAGCAGCCTCCTTGTTACATAAGTGCAACAAGGAAGCTGCTCAAGTGCATTCAACGAATACATATAGAAGAATTGATTAACTGATGGGGAGAAGTTATTAATCTATGCAGAAGAAATTATGAATGCTACCATATGAATAAGCAAGAATAAGCTATAAACAACATAAGTTAATATAAGAGACCAAACAACCAAAGAGGTTCCATTTCTATTCTATTATCCTATATGCCTTTCCTGAGGAAGTAGGGAATGAGATCATATCATCTGCTATGACCTTCGCAGAAGTACCGGAAACTTTTAAATTCTTTGCATCCGGGCACTTGACAATACATTCCTTACCCGAATAAGAGGTAATAATAACAGACGTTATTTTTCCATTGCTCCATTCTGCATCCACTTGAAAATTACCTCTGGCTTTCATACCTTTGAAAGAACCTTCTTTCCATACGTCAGGCAATGACGGGAGCAGTTCTATGTAACCTCCGTGACTCTGCATCAGCATTTCCGCCACACCTGCCGTCACCCCGAAGTTACCGTCAATCTGGAAAGGCGGATGTGCATCGAACAAGTTAGTATATACTCCCCCAAAATTAGCACCGGGTTTTGTTAGTTTCAAGGCGCTTTCCAATAGCTTATGCGAACGGTTACCGTCATGTAAACGTGCCCAGAAGTTCAGTTTCCATGCCTTGCTCCATCCGGTACCCGCATCTCCACGCGTATTCAATGTCACTTTCATGGCTTCCGCATATTTATTATCCCATTCACTTCTGCCCGCAACGATGGCAGATCCCGGATGCAGCCAGAATAAATGATTGGTATGCCGATGTCCACCGTCTCCATTGATATCTTTCGTCACTTCATCTTTCCACTCCATGAACTGCCCGCCCAATCCAATTTTCGGACCGGAAAGCTTGGCTAGTGATGCGCTGATTTCCTTAATCTCCGGATCATTTTCCCTGCCCAGCTCCTTGCTCGCTTTAATCATGATATTGAATATCTCCCAAATCATCGCCTGCGAGGTAGAACATCCCAACGAATATTCACCGTGTTCGGGAGAGTGAGAAGGGTTAGCAACCAGCATTCCGTCACGTTTGTCTGTCCATAAGTTATCTACCCAAAAGAGAGCAGCCTGCAACATAGTGTCATAGTATTCTTCCAGGAATTTCCTGTCTTGATTGAACTGATAATATTCCCAAATATCCTGACACATCCAAATAGCACCTGCCGGAAAATGATGAGGTGTATCCTTTTTGGCGGGAGCAGTATTGCCCCAGATATTATTCTCGTGATGCGTCACCCAACCCCGTACAGGTTTTCCATCCGGACGGCAATAATAATGCTGAGCAGTATATCTGCCACGAGGAACAAGACTTTTCACATATTCCACCATCGGCAAATGACACGGACTCAAGTTGGTCGGCTGTGCCGGCCAATAGTTCATCTGTACATTGATGTTAGTATGATAATCTGAATTCCATGCATTTTGGAGTCTGTCAGCCCAAACCCCTTGCAGGTTGGCAGGCAATGAACCTTCACGCGAACTGGAGATGAGCAGGTAACGCCCGAACTGATAGTACAACATTTCCAGATAGAGGTTATCAGCTTGCGAATTAGTACGTTCGTCCATCCCTTTCAGTAACTTATCGGTAGTCATGACAGGCGCTTCCTTCACATTACCCAGATTAATTTTCATACGGTCGTACAAACTGCGATAGTCTTTTTGATGGGCAATCAACAGTTTCTTATAGCTTTTTGCAGACGCCTTCTTCAGAATAGCTTTCACCTTATCCAAAGGATCTTCCTTAGAAAAGAAGTTGTAACTATCATCCATACATTGAACATAGTTAGTGGCTGCCGACATAAGGATAACAATTTCTTTCGCTCCCGCTACTTTAATCATACCGTCTACTGCTGAAATCTTACCTCCATCATTTCTGACCATTACTTGCTGTGCATATCTCAATCCATTTTTCCAATGATCGCCCACACGCTTATCTCCACCCACCGGAGTCGGATAGCCTGTCATTGTAATGGTGTTTCCTTCTGATATGATGTTTTTAGTCTTGTGCAGTGATTCAAGTGCAATAGTACGTGAAATACCGTCTTTACTATCTGATGTCAACCGGATTACCATTACGTTGTCCGGATAACTCATGAAATATTCACGCTTATAAGTTATGCCACTCTCCTTATAACTGACTGTATGGATAGAATTATCTATATCGAGTGTACGATTATAATCAGAGTAAGCACAATCCGGACACTTGGTATTGTTCGAAGTAATGACAATATTACTCAAGGTCTGATATGAACCGAAATGTTCTTTCGTACCGGCAATATTATCTATATATCTGCGTAAATCCGTTCCTTCGCCGTCACCTTCATAATCATACGTAATGAGTTTACCGTTGGCATCAAAATGTGCGGCTTTGTCGGCCATAAAATCTATCATCTTCTGTTGCAACAAGTTTCTTGCTTTCTGAAGATTATCCTTGTTTATTTCAGGAGTCCTCAAGTGCCCTCCGTTATAACCAGGATTTTCACTCGGTCCTCCTGACCACAATGTATGCTCATTCGTTTGAATAACATCAATATAAACACCACCGAAAATCATGGCACCCATGTATCCATTGCCAATGGGAAGCGCCTCACTTTCCCATATTTTAGCAGGAGTATCATAAGTAGCTCTCAAAGGGGGTGGAAAATTACGGTCTGTTGTTTTGGCATTTACCACGGACAAAAAATTAAGAATCACACAAATCGCAATTATTAAAATATAGTTCACTTTTCTCATGATATTAGTTTTATGTTATACAATTATATTTGCTTTCCGATATATTGATTGCTCAAAAATAAGATTCCCGACTTAATTTTTATCGAAATAGGACATTAACAAACAATTAATAAACAATTAATAAATTGCATTCCGGATATTTTCGGTTCAGAATGTCGAGATAAAACTTATTAACCGTATTTTAATTACTTATTAATAGCAGGAAGATTACTTTTTTAAGTATCCACTTCTATTTTCGCATTAAACAATTTATCAACTTCTAACAAAAAAAGAAACAATGAAAAAATTTAAACTGTTCTCCGGAATTTGCCTCGTTCTGCTCGGCTTCTGCACAAGCGAAGCCATGGCAGACAATCACTCTTTAGAAAAAGATGGAAACAAGAAGAAACCGGAGATGTATATGCACTTCATCATGGATGGGCAGAGTCTCTCCACAGGCCATCAGTCTTATCCGACACTGTCTACCGAAAATGTACCTGGAAACTATATGATCAGCAACCAAGTGTGGATTAACTACGGAAATTTGCACCGTAAGCAACTTAATCCATTAGTGGGCAATATTGCAATCCCTTTCCGCCAAGGTAAGGATGTGATGAGCAGATCAGCGGGAACATTTGCAGAATCACCGCTTGTAGGAGCAGTGAATTATGTTCGGCTCAAAAAAACGAAAATGGATAAAATCATCGCTACTTCAGTAGGATTCAGTGGCGCCAGCGTGGAAGAACTGTCAAAGGAATCGGAAACACGTACACATTACAAGGATTTTGAGACAGCCGTCTCTTTAGCCTCTCAGATTACCGAAATACAGGGAGACTTCGTACAGTGTCCGGTCATTTTCTGGATGCAGGGAGAGTTCAACTACGGCACTGCCAATCCGGAGAAAGGACTAAAAAAGAATGAACCCAACACACTTGACAGACAGGAGTATAAGAAGCTGATGATCAATCTGAAAAACAATATGCAGAACGAAGTCGTAGAGAAATATGGCCAAAAGCAAAAACCGGTATGGATCACTTACCAGACAGGAGCACAATATATGCGCGATACACTTGCCATTTCGATGGCCCAACTCGAAGCTTCTAACGAATATAAGGATATCATCTGCGCAGGCCCTATCTATCCGATGACAGACAGAGGAGGACATCTTGATGCCAATGGCTACCGTTGGTTCGGCGAAATGCTAGGAAAAGTTTACTATCAAACACAAATAAAAGGAAAGAACTTCAAACCCTTACAACCTAAAGAAATTCTGCTAGACCGTGCAACGGGACAGATTCAGATCCGATTTCATGTACCTGTACCGCCATTGGCTCTTGATGTGAATACCCTGCCCAAAATCCGCGATTACGGTTTTGAAGTATACCAGGACAAAGCACGCTCCGGCAATCGGATAAACATTACAAAAGTAGAATTGAATGGAAAAGATAAAGTGGTATTAACCTGTGATAAACCGCTGGAAGGTGATGTACTCATCATGTACGCCGGTTCCGGTTCATGCATCGAGAACCAACCTCAGGGACTAAACCATTTGCAAGGACACGGTAATCTACGTGACAGTGATTCTTCTAAAGGATTCTACAAATATATCGACCTGGATGGTAAAAATGCCGATGGCGCTTACATCTATCCGCGTGAAAAATTTGAATCCCGTCTACGGCCAGATTATGAACCGAAAGATGATTCTGGTAATATAATTTATAACCAAAATTACCCTTTATATAATTTCTGCATCGGTTTCTATTATAAACTGACAAGCGGGAAGAATAAATTGCGTATTTTATAAAGTCGATATTGGTGCCAAATATCCTTTTTTGCTTCAATTAACATCATTAATAATTGCACGGCCTATATTAGAGAATACTCATTTATACTAAAATATATTGTACGACATCCGAGGGTCAATATACCAACATCCAGATGTCGTACAATATAATTATTTTCTTAATAAGAAGCTGTTGCCGGGATACCCTCTTTTTCCAATAAAGCCACAATACGGTCTAACTCTTCATGCGTAGCCTTTTGCAAATCGTGGTCGGGAGTCTCCCGGTCAATCGTATAAATCATCACTTGACGGGGAGCGATTTCTTTCACTGCTTCTATCCAGGGGAGCACATACTTGTCGGATGTATTATCCATGTCTTTTCCCTGATAACCTCCTTTCAGAAACATCGTCTGTACGATACAGTTTCCTTTGAACTCTTTCATTCTTTCGATGATCTTCTTAACAGAATATTTTCCGTTAGGACGATCCAACAGATGAATGTATTCTTCATCCACCGTATCCAGTTTCAGGATATTATTATCTATCTTGTTCAGTGCTTCGAATACGGCAAGGCGATCAATAAATGTAGAGTTACTCAATACGCTTACTTTCGCTTTTGGGAAATACCTGTCGCGAAGCGCAAGTGTATCTTCTATGATTTCCGGGAAATGGGGATGTGCAGTCGGTTCACCGTTTCCGGCAAATGTCAATACATCGGGAGCGGGGCCGTTTGCCTGCATGTCTTTTAGTTTCTCTTCAAGAGCCGTACGGACTTCTTCACGGGTAGGAAGAAGTTTCTTCGTACGATGTTCAGCATTGAAACCACACTCACAATAAATGCAGTCGAATGAACAAACCTTACCGTCATCCGGCAATAAATTGATTCCCAATGAAACGCCCAAACGGCGGGAATGAATAGGACCGAAGATGGGTGAAGGAAAAATAATAGTCATCTTATTCTAATTATTTATTCATAAATCATAGCAAAGATAACCCAAAACTTATAGGTTATTCTATCTGTACGACCATTTTTTCATCATCCCAAACAAATTATTACTCTAACGCCACTCAAGAAACCACACGGAAATATTGCTCCATTCTTCTCAAAAGCAGAATATACATATCACGTACTTCCCTTTGGGAATGTGTCGTGCTAAGCTCCTCCAGTCTATCGTGCAGACTATGCAATTCGTTCGTTAAACGTTTCTTTATACTATTATGTTCAGTAGCTTCCTGCATAATATCCAGCCATGCTTCCAAACATATCAGCTGAATATCCATCTGTTCATAACTAACGGCTGACTGCGGATCAAAACCATTAAACAACCCCTTATAAAGATCCCGGAAAAAATCAATATCGTCATACCCCTTCCGGTCACTCTGCAACGCCTGCAATCGAAGAGCTGAAATTGTCTTTACACTCAACAATTGTTTGAACAACCTCGTCAGTTCCGGATACAGAAGATTGTTTCTTGTTTCCAACAAATTCTCTTTTACATAGGTACATTCTATCTTTTTAACAGAATGAAATAAATAGTTGTCCAAATCAAGCATTGCCTGACGCTGTGCATCTGCCGGTTGAGAACTACCCACCACCTTTGCCATTTCCATCAGATAACTCCCATACAGACGAATAGCCTTTCTGTATATATCAGTGAGCGAACTCCCTTTATCGTATTTCTTCCCCTTATACACAATCTTGTCCAACCGACTCACTACAGTCTGTAAATCCGATATTTTGACCGTATAATCTTCTGGAAATGAAGAATTAGAATTCTCCTTCCCTGATGGTTGGAATAAACGAATGTGATCTGGTAAATTATGCTCTATCCATTGCCGGAGCTTCTCCCGTTCATCATAACAATTTTGGTCTCCTTTGAAAGGATGATAACCAAAATAAATAGTCCGGCAATCATCATCTCCAACTTTTAAAGTCTTTCCACACGAACTTTTCGATAAACTTCTGCGCAAACCTAAAAGATATCCAATTTCTTCCGTTATTTCATTTTGCAACAATTCTTTTTCCACTTCTTTAGAATAACGGTCAGCCAGAATACGCGAATCCGAGGCACCGCAACTTAACAGATAGTCGTCTAATTTTCCTTTTAGGAATCCATGTCCGATATTCAGACGACATGAAAGTATTTCTCCGGTACGAGGATGACAGATAAAGTCACTTTTAATCCCCGGTATTCTCAAATCATAAGATATAAAAGCACGTTGTTCCGCCGGAATTATCTTTCGGTCTGCATACCTTACTTGTAAAGCATCATGAATACCTGCTTTATGGAAGGCGGTATTCCATGCTTCCACTCCTTCCTTTACTGCCTGGAAATATTCCTTCGGAAAAAGGGTATCTACATAGAAAGTAAGCGGTTGTGACATATCCCAACGAAGAATCAATGAATCTTCTACCATACAATAAGGATTTTGCGAGTAATCTTTGAAACTCAATGTCCGGTAAGGTATTCTGTAATCTGCCAAGCGGATCTGATCTTTTTTCAGAGGTAGCAAGCGTACTGCACAAGTGACTTCCAAAGGCATACTACCTTCAGGCAATAGAACGGCAGAACTGGACAGCATATATCTTTCTGCTTCAACTCCATGATAGCGCCTGACCGTAAACGACACACCTTCCTTAAAAGGATGTATTTTCATTATTTCCGACAGTTCCGGAACCAAGGAACGAATAAAACTATCATTATAGCTGAACCAGTCATCGCCAGTCATCAGATACTCTGTTATCCGAATAATAGCTCCCTGCTCTTTTGAATAGGCCACCACTGGATAACTTTTACCGGCAGGTTGCATATTTGACAACGAGAAAGATTGCTGATATGTGCTTTTTTCATCTAAAATACGCTCTGTATAAAACGGTTTTTGAAAGCAAATTGTAGCTTTATCCGGAGATATAATACGCACTACTCCCAGTCCGTCAACCGGACGATTCAACAAATCAAACCCTCGGTCTATCTGTCCACTGACTTCAATTTCCCGCCCGATATATTTTTCGGGTATTTCCAAATAGATTTCTTTTTCCGCTACATACACAGGAAACACACCGTCGATCTTATCCATCCCGGCAACAAAAAACTCGTCAAATGACTTGACGGAATCCTGTGCCTGAAGCAAAGCTGTGACACACAACAATATACCAATCACATATCTTCTTCTCTTCATGAATTTCTTTATTTACTTTTCATCATTAAAACAAAATACTATCTACAAGAAACATTGCCCGTTTTTTGGCAACCGGATCCGTAATCTTATGGCTATAATCAAGACTTTCCTCCTTTATTCTATTCAAAGCCTGCATGATGGAAACCAATAATCTCGACGAAGTTATCTTTTCTGATCTATCCAACAATTTAACAAGTTTACTCACATAAAGCAGCTGCACTTTATACTTAGCGTCACTTACAGGAATATTGTCAGCCCATTCGGCAAATAATTCTTTATGTATGCTTTCCAAAAACTCATCTACAGACAACATATCCTCACAAACATTCTCCGTTCTTTCCACTTCCCGGAGGGAACGAATCATTTCCGACATCAGCTCTTCATAAAAGCGATCGAACTCCCGACTACCGTTTATTTCTAATTTAGCGGTAAGTTTTTCATCAAACATCCACACAGGCGGTTGTAATATATAAGCCTGTATAAAGCTCATAACCTTCTTATTGTAATCGGCTTTTTCGGGTATGTAAATATTCTCATCATCCGGCTCAGCAAGACGTTTCCCGCCCAAATGAGACAAAACGTGCTGTACCCACTGTTTATAATGCTCCAATACCGCTTCATAACGCCCCTGTAATACACGCAAAGACGTTTTATCCGTCACATTCCAGACATCCGGATGTTCACACAAATATTTCAAGTTCTCTATTCCCTGTGTATTAACCATAACATGGTCATTACCCAAATCTTCTGCCTGAGCCCTTACATCCATTCTGCCCGAAAAATGTAATGAGGGATCTTTCTGTTTTTCCTGATTCCAAAGGCTCCTGTTCTTTTCTCTTTCAGAAGCATCTTTACCCGGAAATATACGATAGCCCCATTCAATAGCCCACTTATCATATTCACCGACACGTACCCTCCTGTTTCTCAAATCAACTTTATCTTGAGGACGCAAAGCATAATTACACCGCACATAATCCATTATGGAACTACCAATACTATATTGACTTAAAAAGTCATTATCACGTAATTGATCGATGGAGTAATGAGAACTACCCAGAAAGTTATGTTCCAATCCTAATGTATGACCCACTTCATGTGTCAGCACTTGTTTTATCTGTTCGTATTGCAAAGAGTCCGGCAGCTCTATATTCCATGCCTGCGGATCATTCGCTCCACATTGAGCAAAATACCATTTCTGTTCCAAATTCAAGACACTGCAAAAAATACCGATGTGGCAAGCAATAATCTCACCGGACCGGGGTTCGCATGGAGTCGGTCCATAAGCGTTATTTTGTCCTGATATCTTCCATGAGATGAACGGATAAGTACTGTCATAAATACTAAAATCAGGATTTTCCTCAACGGTAGGAGCCAGCCGCGCATCAATGGCGTTCTTAAATCCAGCTTTCTCGAAAGCCGGACGCCAGTCACGCACCGCTTCAATGATACAGTCGATGTACTTTTCCGGTGTATTACGATCTATATAAAAAATAATAGGTTGTATGGGTTCTACCAGTTCCCCCCTCATGTATCTTTCTTCATCTTCCGCCCTTATTTCCAGCCGCCATCGTTTGACAACAGATTTCCGAATAGCAGGCTGATTCCCTTGAAAACACTCCTTGCTGATAGAAAAATAAGCTCCGGTATTTGCAGCAACTGCCTCCAACGGTCTTTTTGACAGTAATTTTATGCAGATACCTGTATCCCAGTCTCCAATATAAGGAGGTGCAACAGGCTTACCTGGTATTTTCATTGACGAACTTCGATAAACTCGTGATGCGTGTATCAACAAGCGGTTGTCATATCCTTTAATTTCCTTGATATAATCTTTCTCTCTTAAACGCGTACCTATCAATAAATCAAAAGATACAATATCAAGAGTAAACAAAGGAAAATCTTTTAATACTTCACCAATCTCTATCAAGCTGCTTCCCTGATTCCTAGCTTTAATCGGTAATATCTTATAAAGCCTTTCATTCCCACGTTGGGCGGCGATTTTTGCATACGTTCCTTCAGGATTTTCTATCACCCTTTCATATTGTGGATCCATCATCCACAACTCGTCACCCTGTTTACGGAAACTGAAAAATACCGGACCTATCATGTCACCCGCATATCCGAATTTCTTTTCCATATCCCGGTCCGGACGGGCAGGAGCTGTCAGGATAGTTGTCGTTACGGCAAACTCACGTCCAATCAATGAATCCGGGATTTCCCAATAGATATGTTTATCACTTCGGTAGGTAGTAAACATACCGGGAATAACTTCCACTGGTGCTTCTTCTTTAATAAAAGTTGTAATACTTTGCTGTTGCCCGTACAGACAAGTACAGACAACAGCAAGAAATACTGCACCGATAATTCCTTTTAGCATAAAGACCGGTTTATACTATTCATAATTATAGCTAATATCAACAATCTTCCCAATAGGCTGATCGGGATCTTCGTAAACACAAATGCTGTTTTCTTCACGAGCTACATCGCCCGCCACTGTCAATTGCAATTCGACAACTACACCTTTGTCAGCAGTATTGATACCCAACCCGAGAGACATACCTAGTTTCTCCTTATATTCGCCTATTTCCTCATCGTCATCTTCCTCTCTCACACTTTCAGGGTCCTTAAATTTAAAACTAACTATCTGTGCTGACGGATCAGTTTCATAAGTATAAAGTTCAATTGCCCTTCCGCGACCAAGATCAATGCGATATAATTTATTACCCGATGTCATAAATATAAGGTTTGCCGTATACGCGTAAGAAGCTGCAAATTTTGCTGTTTCTACATTTACTTCGGACGGTAAAGCAATCGTATACCGGGCAGCACAAATCGGATCTTCATCTTGCGCACTGAATTTAAACACAGTCAGCTCTTTTCCGTTATGGGGAGCAGCAATTGCATAAGCAAAATTTCCCCCGTTTCCTCCCGTAACAATGTCATGCACTTCTAAAGACGGATCAATCTTATTTGGATCAAAGACATTTGATTCATCAGACGACATTAAATATGTCCTGACAGGTTTCTGATCAGTCCATTTAGTTCCATAATTACGTATATCTTGAGTAGCCGAATTCGGTACCATATAATCGCTAAAACCCAGAATAGAGGAAGCAAGAAAACGATGATTTTCAGAATCAAAAAACAAATAGCCTCCTCCATACGAACCATAAGCGGAAATGGCGGGAAACTCACTTTCCTTTTTTACTGAGAATGGTACACAAAATCCATCCATAGGAGCACAATATGCTTTTCCACTATTCACAAACAATTCACCATGAGTACTCATCTTATAGAGCTCGATATTCAACGGTTCCCCTTTTCCAGTCGGTTCAAAAAGTATTTTATTCGATGGATATCTCGTTATTAAAGTACTTGGAGTCAACAAGGCCAAGTCCCGATCGGTTACCACCATTAACGCCGGACTTACTTTAAAACCAAAAAAACCCAGCATACTACTTAAAAACGAATCCCCATAGTTTTTTCTTGCACTTACCGCCAAAGGTTTTCCTTCTAACGGAAATGACTGATTCAGTTCTGATTTAAAGACATCCGGATAAACATAATATCCTTCCGGAGTACCCTCTATCGCTCCTAATACTCCCTTTCCTTCTTTTTCCTGCAATACAAACCAGCAAGGATTTAAAGGACGAATAATTGCAACTTCACCTATCTGATACCAGGTTGTTCCATTCTTTTTATCCGTAATGACCAACATCAAACCTATATTTTCGGATTCATAAGGCTCGACTGTTACTTTACATTCTTTGCCTACGGAATAATCTTTATAATCACTAAGTCTGTCCGACCCCGCTTTCTTTCCTTCGATTGTTTTCTTCCATTGAAATACAAGGTTTTTCTCATTTTGCTCCAAAGTCTGAGAAATCTCGGGTATAATTGAAACTTCGACTGCTTCCTCTTTAGGCATACGTACCTTCGTTTCAGGTATTACGATATCCATCGTATTTACATCATGATAATCGTAATCTCCCTTGTCATCGTAACAGCCTGTTTGCAATAAAGCCGCTCCGATAAAACTTACTATACAGATGATATATTTCCTCATAACGTTTCTTTTTAATCTTATTCATATTCTATTTCATCACCCTCTTCACCTAAAATCGGTGGATTTCCCTCCTCCTTATATTCTCTATAAGCTTGCTTGATTACATCAATATCTTCATCTTCCAAATCATCCCATACACGTTGACATACATCCATAATAAACATATATTTAGCATCGCTATAACTGCCAAATCCCACATAATCACTCCATTCGGTCGGTTTCAACTCCCATCTGACATTTAAAACGATTTGATTCTTTTCTACCAGACCTTTATCAAACTGATGAAGAGGGTTATTCAAATCAAACTCCAGATAACAACCATAAACATTTCTACCTGCCTCTACTTTCGGACGATTTATTTTATAATAGAATATCTGGCAAACTGTATCAAGGTCAGTATATGTATACTTGCTTTCCAATAATACATCCACTGAATTCTGATAATCATTATTCGGAGTTACTTTCACACAGAAATCACGATTCTCTTTCAAAAAATCTCCTTGTATTCTTACCTCGAAACTGTCTACAGCATAAGGTTCTTTCTTCACATAATCCGTATCAACCAAAGTACGGACATGCGTAGTGCTACCATAGAAATTGATACGAGGTGTCTGGTCATATAAGTCTATCTCGTTTTCACTGCATCCTACATAAATGCCGCAAACAAGAATAGCTAAAACAAAATATATAATACGTTTCATAATGCTTCATCATTTAGAGTTGTTTCCAAAAATATACTCGTCATCCGGCAACGTCATCTGATAATGGGCTTCAGTCATCGTTTCAATCCCACAACCATAATAAGTGCTATAATTATGCGCTTTCAAGAAATAGAAAAGTTGACCTTCCGCGAAATATTCTTTTCTATATTCTTTCATTATCTCATTAATACGTTTAGTCTGGTTTTTGTCTTCTTCCGAAGTATTATCAAGGTCATCATATCCGGTAGTCGGTATTTCATCACTATAAGAGATACCACGTGCAAAACGTACGGTATTTAACGCGTCAGCACTTTCCGATGCAGAAGGAACACATTCTGCTACAATATAATACATTTCGGGTAAGCGTATCAAAGGGATAGCGTCAGCACCGGAATAAGCATATCCGCCATTCAAAGGTTTCTGATTATATTTTCTACAAAAAACATCTGTCCGACTTGCCCCATTAATAACCTCAAACATTTCCGTATTTTTTCTCCAGTCAGTATTCCCTGCATCGGCAGTTTCATAGAAGAATTTAAATTTATCTCCATCCAGATAGAAATGTTGCTGAGTATTGGTATTCTCCATATCCATATAATTTCCAATAAGCAAATTGGAGAATTCATTGACTGTTATTCCAAAGATTTGCTCTGCGTAGCGTATGGAATTGTAATTGGAAGCAGTCTGCGATTTATACAATGTAAAATACTTAGAGGCAGCAATCACTTGTTTAGCGTACTCTGTGGCCAATCCTTTACTTTCCGCATCACCTTTGTAACAATATACACGAGCCAGCATAGCTTTAACCGCATATAGATTCATACGAAACTCACGATTGACAAGAAAATGATTTTTATCTATAAAATCTTCATCCGTCTGATCGGTAAAGAAATCAAGAGGATCACTCTCTTTCAGTAATTTTTCAGCGTCATTCAAATCTTTGAGAATAGCGTCAACCACTTCGCTGGCTGGTAAAACAGGAGTGGCATCCTTATCAAAAGCAATACGGTAGGGTATAGCTTTGGATGCAGGATGTTCTTTATAAACAGGACCGAACATACGCAACAAATCAAAGTGAAGAAAAGCGCGAAGCCCGAGTGCCTCTCCCTTCATAGTTTCATAATAGCGTTCGGTAACTAAAACATCTTTATTTTTGTCTACGTACTCCAAGAAGTTATTAATATTGGCTATGATGTTATACATCGTTGAGTAAATCCCATTCTTCTTACTCAAAAACATGTTCTCATAATCGAACACGATACTTTGGTCGAAAACAGCATTTGTATTATACCCCGGATAATCGGAATATAATCCTGCCAACTCATCCAAATAAGCATAAGTCAAGTCTCCGGCATATAATGTCGTGGTTCCCAACTTCAAATAAATACCTGTAAGCGCATCCTTAAATCCTGATTCCGACTCAAATTGCTTGTCGGTAGGAATAGAAGTCTTCGGAGATACATCCAACCAGTCGCTGCAAGACATAAGTCCCAGCATTGTTGTTGTTGTTAATAGTATATATATTATCTGTTTCATACAAATAGGTTTTTAATTAGAAAGCAACATTCAGAGCAAATGTAAACTGACGGGAATACGGATAGTACAAACCTCTTTCGCGTTTCACTGTAGACCAATAGAAAAAGTCTTCCATATTAAACGTCACTTTAGCGGAACTCAATCCCCAATGACTAATAAATTTTGTATTAGTACGATCCATACGATAGTAAACAGACAACGAACTTCCCTGGAATATATTTTCATCCATTATAAACCGGGAAGTGGCTTTCGTTTCCAAACCGTTAGGATTAAGAATACGGAACTGTGCCTTATCACCCGGTTTCGCCCAACGTAGCTGAGTTACCCGTCGATCTACATTATATTTCAAATTAGCATTTTCCACCTTGTCAAGCAAGGTCTGATTATATACCTGACCGCCAAACTGATACCTGAAGCTGACATCTGCTCCCCAACCTCTGTATGTAAAGGAAGAATTAATATATCCTTGCCATTTAGGTTCTGTATTACCAATAGGTACTACATCATTCGCACTCCAGTTAACGGCACTCGTCATCTCCCCGTTACGTTTCAATAATATTTCATCTCCGGAAGCCGGATCAATACCTAATGAACGTACTACCCAGATACGGGAAAGAGATTCACCTTCTTCATAACGTGGCAACGGCGTATCTTTTAAATCTGATGCACTTTTATCATTTCTGTATTTCATCGCTTCCGATATTTTCAATAGTTTGTCAGTATTATGAGAACCGTTTACTGTAATTGTCCAATAAGCTTGTTTAGCAGTGTTTTTATAAGGAATAGCCGAGAGAGAAATTTCCCAACCCTTATTCTCTATCTTTCCCAGATTTTCCGGATAACTGCTGAAACCAAGAGAAGGAGCAAGACTTATATTGGCAACCATATTATCTGTTATTTTCCGATAATATTCCACACGTGCAGTAAAACGCTGATCGAAAAAACCGAGTTCCAAGGCAAGATTAGTACTTTTTGTAGTCTGCCATTTTAAACTTTCATTATGCATAGCCAAGATTTCCGAACCTGTTGCATCCGACGAGTAATAAGGAAGCAGTAAATTGGAATATGTATAATAACCATGTGCCTGATAAGGATCAAAACCTTGGGAACCGGTCGTACCGTATGTACCCCTCAAAATAAAATCGGAAATAAAAGATACATCTTTCAAAAAGTTCTCTTTTTTCAAATCCCAACGTAATCCGGTTGACCAGAAAGGAGCCCAACGGTTATTTTTTCCAAACTGTGATGAACCGTCCAAGCGTATATTAAAGTCGAACGAATACTTATATTTATAAGAATAGCCTCCAGCAGCTACCCAACCAATGGAGCGCGTTGTCCTCTCATCTCCTGTCACCTTCTCATTATATTTCTTACCAAACAACAAGTTATCCATATTATCATTCGGGAAACCAGTCACATAGTTTCCATAAGTCTCCGAATTATTCTCCAATACACTCATACGTGCATTAGCAGTCAGGTAGTGATCTTCCAGTTGCTTATTCCAGCTTCCTGTTAAATCTATGCCCCAATTGACAGCTTCGCTCTGACTTCTGCGGTAATCACCTCTTAAGGTAGGATCGATCACATTATCAAAAAGCGTATGTTGTGCAGGACGAAAAATATCACGATGTCCTACGCTCTTGGACAGATTAAAAGCTCCTTCAAACCGTAATTCATTAGTAGGATTATATTCCACTTTGAAAAGTTCACGTACTGTAAAGTTTTTACTTTGGTCTTTACTGTTGAATGTCGTATTATACATCGGATTCAGGTAGCTCGACTCACCACCCACTCCTTCGAAATTATCAAGCCGTTTCTGTATTTCTCCGTTCTCTCCATACGGACGCAGATAAGGATTCAAACGGGTATATTCACTAAAACTTCCCCACGGAGACTCATTAGCCACCGAATTATCCAACGTAATGCTATTCTTTAACAACACTTTTTTCAGGCGATACTGAAAATCAAGTGAACCGGTCAATACATCACGCTTACTGTCTTTCATCACACCCGGAGAACTATTATATCCGACATACATCCGATAACGCAAGGCTTCGTCACCACCTTCCAACGTAACCGTATGTCGTTGTTGGAAAGCTGTTTGCAAAGGCTTGTCCAGCCAATAAGTATTTACTCCTGCCAGCACTTCACGCAATTTAGATTGATAGAGCTGCCATTTTTCAACTGTCTCGCCACCGTATGTATAAAGCCCGCTTTGCAACTCTGCGTCTATCTTCTCTCTTGCATTCATTAAATTATATCCGGTCATATCCGGAGCTTCAATACGAAGTTCCCCACCATAAGTCACCCAAATCCGTCCCGGTTTGGGAGTCTTGCTTTCGATAACAATTACTCCATTTGCCGCACGCGAGCCGTAAATAGCTGTAGCTGCCGCATCTTTCAACACAACGATAGAAGCAACACGGTCGGGATCCATATCGGCAAGTGTCTGTATGGTGATTTCAAATCCGTCCATGATAAGCAGCGGTTGATTGGCATAGGTCTCATATTCGCCCTGAACTGCTAATACGTCATTACTGGTAGAATTAAAATCTACCGCAGACTGTGTAGCCATATCCATATTTGCACCGCCACGCATACGCATATCAGGCAGATTATTCGGATTAGACCCCATATTGATATTATCCATGATGCGAAGCCCGGGAGCGACAGCAGCTATCGCTTTAGCCACATTATTCGTACTATATTTTTTCAGGTCTTCCCCCTTGATAGTAACAGCAGAACCAGTGAATCCCTCTTTCTTCCTATTGAACATACCTGTCACCACTACCTCATCCAGCGCCTTTGTATCAGACTTCATCACTACCGACATATAGGATGAAGGATTCAAGAACTGGGTTTCCAAACCTACATACGATATTCTGACTCGGCTATCTTTCGGAACATCAGAGAGCTGAAAATTACCATTATTATCTGTAATAGTACGGATATTACTAGGACCTTCCACTATAATAGTGGCACCAATAACCGGAAGTCCGTCTTCCTCGGAAAAAACTTTTCCCTTTACTTGTGAGAAAAACTTCTTAGAATCTTTTTTTGTGATATTTATGAATTGTCCGTCAATGTGGTATTTTAACGGATTTTTTCCAATAATCACTTTCAATGCTTCATCAACTGTAGCTTTTTCTACTTTTCCTGTAGAAGTATAAGAACTGATTTCATCGTAGATAAAAAGCACTTTATATCCCGATACCTTTTCAAAACGTTTAAAAATAGAGGGCAACCCTTCATTTTTAAACTCCATTGTTAGTTGCTTTTCCTTACCTGTTTGTGCTTCAACACGCCATGAATAAGCAAAAAGGAAAAACAAGAATAAAACAATGAACTTTTGTGCTTGATTCTTTTTCATAAGCCTGAATAGTTAAATAATATTTCATTCTTTTAATTGTATACGAAGTTTAAAAAAGAATGGTTACCCTTAAAAGAGTTTTTTTTCAGAAATATATTTTTCTATTCAGATTTATATCTTTTTGCTTGCTTTTTATTCAATAATTAGTTTTCCTGCTTCAAAATAAGCATGTATTCTCTCCATTCGATTCAATAATTCAATCAAATGAAAGATATCTTGATGACGATTTGCAAAGAAATGCATACGAAGATCCATGATTTTGCTATTGCGGAACTCAATATCTATATTATACCAACGCCCTATTTCTTTCATCATGTCAACCAGAGCAACATCGTCAAAATAGAAAAATCCTTCCTTCCAATATAAAAATGATTCAATATCCACCTCTTTCACAGCAAATGTTCCGTTAGAAGAAAGTTGTGCACTTTGTCCCGGCATCATTTCAACACTATGAACTCCACAAGTATCGCTAACAGCCACTTTTCCTGTAATGAGCGTAACACGAACGTCAGTAGGAGAGTAGCTACGCACATTAAATTCCGTTCCTAATACGCGAACCTGTATATTTCCACTTTTCACAATAAAAGGATGTTCTGCATCTTTAGTAACTTTAAAATAAGCTTCACCTTCCAAAGAGACGACTCTTTCTTTTCCTTTAAAAATCGTAGGGTAAGCTAATCGGCTGTCTGAATTCAAGAAGACTTCGGTTCCTTCGGATAAAACAACTTTGAATGTCTCTCCCCTGGGAATACTTAATCTATGTATCTGTATTCTCTGCTTTCCCACTTCCTTGGTTTCTGTCTGAAGAAGAGCGCGACTATAATCTATTTCTTTAGAAGACAACTGTGCAGCGGAAGAAGACGAAAAAGATTCTACTACTTCTTTCAGTGGCTTTACTTCCTTCTCATCATTCACTTGTAAAGTGACTTGTTGGGCAACATGATTGGCTTGAAACACTTGAATGATTTCCGGTTGCGACGAAATCATCATTGCACGCAAAACTAAAATTATGACAACAGTTGCCGCTACACCTGTGATACTGGCCCACAACAGCATGCGTGTATTTTTTCTTCGATCGTCTTTAGAATGTTTATTATGAAAATCTGCCAGTTCATTCCGGACATCAATTGCCAGCATATTTTGTTTTTTCTGCATCTCTATCACAATTTCTGCCAAATCAGAACATGCTTGCAAGCACTCCTCATCTTCTTTCAAATTATGCAATTGATCAGCAGTTATATGAGAACGATTCTCCATAATTTCCAGGAATTCTTCTTCCGACTTGCTTATATTTATATTCTTTTCATCCATAAATAATGTATTCAATATATATATTTACGTTTTAAAGTCTATTCCGGTTACCCTCTTGCCCCAATTCTTCGCGAAGAATACGCAAAGCCTTTACTATATTCTTATGAATAGCCGCAACACTTACATTCAATTCTTCGGCCACTTCTTTATATTTCTTATTATGAATATAGCATGCTTCCAATATATGATAATTATAAGGAGTCAACTTTTCCATAGCTTTACGAATACGCAAAACACGAGAATCAGAATGTTGTGAATCGACTTCTATCATTTTATCAGTTAATTGCGAAGTAAACTCTACATATTCTTCATGAATATTTTGCTTGCGAAGATAGTCAATGCAACGTGTACGAATGATTGTATAAAGATAAGTTTTAGCCGTCGCTTCTTCTATCTTTTCATAATTACGCCACAAATACTCAAAAGCATCACTTACGATATCTCTGCATACCTCAGCGTCATTTATAAAATAATATGCAAAATATACAAACTGTGCATACCATTCATTAAACATTTTGTCAAAAGTAGCCCTGTCATCCATTTAATATCGTATTCTTCTGTTATTTCTGGCAGACAAATATACATTAAAACTTAATACGCAGTTGCATTTGTACATCTGCTTTTTTATTTCCACAGATCAAATCATTGCCCGAACCGATCTCATTCCGGTCTAAATAGACTGTTTCTCCAAACTTGGTTATGAACAACCAGTGCTTATTCAGTTCATATCTGAAACGAACGGAGCAGCGAAATCCACGACCTTGGAAGGACGGTGTGTAAAACGTATAAAGCAATCCGCTTTCCGAAGCATATACACGCGAATCATAATCGTCTGTAAAAAAGTAACTGCCCTGAACGTCAGCAAACAGCCTGGCCCAAGGCAGTTGGAAGGATATCATTTGTGTAACCTGATATCCTATATTAGCAGCTCTGTCCTGAGAATGAAAATGATTATAATCTAAAGTTGTACGACTGCTTAACACATCTCCTAAAGAATAGTTCAAACGGTAGCGAAGTTGATGGTGAAAAATAGGAAGTGTTAGTGATCCTTTACTACCTGTCCAATCCCGTTCTTTGCGTTTATAGCGGTACTTCAAATCCATCGAAATATTATTTTGCGGAGTAAAAGTAGATTGAATCAATACATCCGCTCCACGAGAAGCTTTATTGACTCTGTATTTTTTCCACGGAAAGGAAAACAAGTCGAATGAAGCAAAAAACCTCCAACGGGCAAAAGGAGAGGTTTCCAACCCGAGATAATATCCCTGCTCATTCTGGGTCGTACTTCCTTCCCCGAAAGAATGAGCGAACATTGCCCAATAATTATAGGAATAGAACCGGTGTATCAACATAAGTCTCGTGTTCTGAACCGGTGAATATTGCAAACGGTTCAAGGAAGCCCAACCTTGTTTTCCCATCGCCGTCTCTCCCTGAAAAGAAAAACGATGCCAGCGATAAGCATAATCTACTCCCAAGTTATAAAAGTTATTCCCATGAAGATTGTATTTGGAATAGCCTGTTAATTCCGGTTCATACGATCGGTTGAAAACATAATAAATACCGGTGATACCCAACTTGATATGGTTCTGTTGATAAGTTATATTTCCACCTGCCGACTGTAATGTGAACAAGTTCCGCTTACCCGCTTCTTTCCGGCTCCGGTGCAGCCCGGTTTTATAAATAGATGTAATCTCTCCGTCGGTTAGCACTCCATCCTTTTTCCGATGTGAATAAAATGCGGAAACATCCCAATGATTATCTACACTCACCGTAGCCGCCACTCCCCGAAAGTAATTGTATTCGTCCGTAGAAGAGTGTTTCTTTATTCCACCGCTACGATTATTGAAAGAAGAAGCATAGATCGTTTTCCCCATCAGATAATCCGTACTAACCACTAGCCCTTGACCGAAACTTAACCGATAGTTACCAACAGCTAATGTTTTCAACCGACCACAGTTTTTCAACAGCAGATAAAAAGAATAATAATCATAGCCGTACCGATTATGCAAAGCTCCGAAAGGTTCTCCCGCATCTTTCTCGGCAACCACTCCCGCATAAAGCTGATCACTATATCGAAAACCATATTTCACAGAGTTATAAACAGAAGGTCCCAGATAGGTATGTTCATAACCTTTCCGCTTATAAAACGGTATATCCATGCGAGTTAACACTTCATGCTTACCATATTTAGCTGCACTTTTCAACATAGTTTTCCACTGAAAAACAGGCTCATTGTTAATAGCTTCTACACAAACAAAAGGCAATAGATACTGGATAGTCTGCCTGTCTATATCCTCTACCAACTGAAGTTCATAAATAGTTTTCATCTGTCCGTGAATATAGATATATGCCAACAGATGTTCGATCTGAATATCGCTCAGAAAAGGAAATTGTTCAAGTTGTTCACGAGTGGCGATATTCAAATTAACCGGTTCTTTCAAACGGCCGGAAAGTTCTTCCAACTCATTTTCCCAATTCAAGGTATTCACAGAGTTATCAATATCATTATTAACAGATAAATCTTCGAGAATATCCTCTAAAAGACTTTCAGCGGGGTTTTGAGCACTACAAGCAGGAATTATGAACAGGCTGTTTATAATACTTATCAACCGGATTAGTTGAGTAGTTTTCATCAATAAAAAGTATTTTATTCCTTGCTTTCTTTACAGACAAGGGCGCAAAGATACTTTAAATAGGTTAACATCTTTGTGAAAAGACTAAATAATAAAATTTTAGTTCTATTTTTGTACCGTGAAAAGAAGGCTTAACATAGTAGTAATGACACTGTTCGCTATCGTTTGCTGTTCGCTGAAAACGCAGGCACAAGAAAAGCAAAGCATCAATGGATACTTGGTTCCCATGTGTATCTACAATGGAGATACAATTCCATGTGTCCAGTTAAGAACTGTATATATCTTCCGTCCGCTGAAATTCAAGAATGAAAAAGAACGCAGAGAGTACTATCGCCTCATACGCAATGTGAAAAAGGTATATCCTATCTCTAAAGAAATCAACCAGGCTATCATCGAAACTTACGAATATCTCCAAACTCTACCTAATGAAAAAGCACGCCAAAAACACATCAAACGGGTAGAAAAAGGGTTGAAAGAACAATATACCGCCCGAATGAAAAAACTCTCTTTCGCACAAGGGAAATTGTTGATAAAGCTAGTAGACCGCCAAAGTAACCAAACCAGTTATGAACTGGTGAAAGCATTTATGGGACCTTTCAAAGCAGGATTCTATCAGGCATTTGCCGCACTGTTCGGTGCTAGCCTGAAAAAGGAATATGATCCACAAGGAGAGGACAAGCTAACAGAACGTGTGGTGTTGATGGTGGAGAACGGACAAATCTAATACATTATCCACTAATTCACAGAAGCTATTAACTCAACTGTTGATAACCGAATTGTCAGCTATTAACAACTGACAAGTGCCTTATTAATAACTGCTCTGACAGCTATTTACATTAAAGTTACCGGATAGTTATTAACAAAATAAGAACCTTTAATAATCAGAGAATTAACTAAATAATAAACCGGTTATCAACCATTTATTAACCAACACGGAAGTGTGTTCTCAACGTAGTTTTTTGAACAAATCCCAAATGACAATTCCGGTGGTTACCGAAACATTCAAGGAGTGCTTGGTTCCGTATTGGGGAATTTCTATACAGCCATCCGAGTGGTTGATAACTTCCTGCTGCACTCCTTTCACTTCATTTCCCATCACAATGGCGTATTTTTTGGTCTTATCCAATTCGAGCTTATCCAACATAATGCTTCCTTCCGCCTGTTCTACGGAATAGACAACATACCCCTCTTTCCGGAGGTTATCAACCGCATCAACAGCGTTATTAACATACTTCCAATCGACAGTAAACTCAGCACCCAAAGCCGTCTTATGCATTTCGGGGTGTGGAGGAGTGGCCGTTATGCCACAAAGGTAGATACATTCAATACGGAATGCATCCGATGTACGAAATACAGAACCTATATTATGCAGACTACGAATATCGTCCAGCACCACTACCAAAGGCAGTTTTTCGGCTTGTTTGAACTCTTCGGCACTAATACGGTTCAACTCTGTTATTTTCAGTTTACGCATACGTCTTTTCTTTATATGATGTTCTTGTTTCCTTTATATTGCGTTCTTGTCGCAAAGGTAACTCTTTTCTGTTAACAGAGATGTTGATAACGGTTTAAAACCTGTCAAAACTATCGGCAAAGATTTTGAAAAATAATTCTTGCATTATTCAAAAGAAGGTATAAGAGGCCTTCGTTATGAACATTCCAAAAAACTAACCCAAAACTTTCTACACAGACATAAACATATTTTTCAGCACTTATCTGCCTGTTTATATCCATAAAGTTTTTAACTTTGCACTTTATCAACAGGGAGTTAATAGCAAACTTCCATTTGACGGCATTTAACGATGCTTTCATTGATAATGAAGCAAGTAGGATAGAATATCTTGTCCTTTATATCAGTTCATAACCCACTCATAAAGCAGAAGTATGGACTAATAACTTATCCGGCAAGAAAAATCGTATTTATTTGCTAACATTATTAACAGGCTATCATCACTAACAAAGTTTTTTTTTAAAAGGAAAGAAATAAGAATATTATTATGAATGAACTCATAAAGGCTATTAACGAGCTAAAGAAAGAAAAGAATGCAATCATTCTGGGACACTACTACCAGAAGGGGGAAATACAAGACATCGCCGATTATGTTGGCGACAGTTTGGCATTGGCTCAATGGGCAGCCAAAACGGAAGCGGACATTATTGTGATGTGTGGCGTTCACTTTATGGGGGAAACGGCAAAGGTGCTTTGTCCGGACAAGAAAGTGCTGGTGCCCGACATGGCGGCAGGTTGTTCGTTGGCGGACAGTTGTCCGGCGGATCAGTTTGCACAGTTTGTCAAAGAGCACTCGGGATACACCGTTATTTCTTACGTCAATACGACGGCTGCGGTGAAAGCGGTAACGGATGTGGTGGTGACTTCCACCAATGCGAAGCAGATTGTGGAAAGCTTCCCAAAAGATGAGAAAATAATCTTTGGTCCGGATCGGAATCTGGGAAATTATATCAACTCAGTTACAAACCGGAATATGTTGCTTTGGGACGGTGCCTGTCATGTGCATGAACAGTTCTCTGTTGAAAAGATTGTGGAATTGAAGACGCAGCATCCCGAAGCATTGGTGCTGGCACATCCCGAATGTAAGAGTACGGTTTTGAAACTGGCGGATGTGGTAGGATCTACGGCAGCATTGTTGAAGTATGCAGTGAATCATCCGGAAAACACCTATATTGTGGCTACCGAATCGGGTATCTTGCATGAGATGCAGAAGAAGTGTCCGCAGACGACGTTTATCCCTGCTCCACCGAACGATAGTACGTGCGGATGTAACGAGTGTAGCTTCATGCGATTGAATACGTTAGAGAAGCTCTATGAATGTTTGAAGAATGAGTCGCCGGAAATTACGGTAGATCCGGAGGTAGCGAAGAAAGCTGTGAAGCCGATTCAACGGATGTTGGAGATTTCGGCTAAGTTGGGATTATAAAATTATAGAATCTAATATACTATGAAACTAAAATCATTCTTATTTTTTTTGTTATTGGGTTCTGTTTCTATTTTACAGGCTTCCGATAGGCCTCTAATTAAGATAGAAACAGAACGGACCAGCCTGATCTATCAGGTGGGGGATAACGGGCGTTTGTATCAGAAGTATCTTGGTAAAAGACTGAACCATGACTCTGATATACAATTTCTTCCGCAGGGAACCGAAGCTTATCTGACTCATGGTATGGAAGATTACTTTGAACCGGCTATCCACATGCGGCATAATGATAACAACTCTTCATTGCTGCTTAAGTATGTGGAGCATTCGAACGAACCGAAAGGTGACGGAGTCAACGAGACGGTGATTACACTCAAAGATGATAAATACCCCGTTACGGTGAAGCTTCATTATATAGCTTACGGCAAAGAGAATATCATCCGTACTTTCAGTGAAATCAGCCATCAGGAGAAGAAACCTGTTACCCTTAGTAAATACGCTTCTTCCATGCTGCACCTGAATAGTAGCAGATATTTTCTGACTGAATTTTCCGGCGACTGGGCACATGAAGCCAATATAACCGAAAGGGAACTGGATTTTGGTAAGAAAGTGGTGGATACAAAATTGGGTACACGTGCCAATTTGTTTGTTTCTCCTTTTTTCCAACTGTCTTTAGGTAATCCTTCACAGGAGAATGCAGGTGAAGTGCTTGTAGGTACTTTGGGATGGACAGGCAATTTCCGTTTTATTTTCGAGGTGGACAATAAGAACGAGTTGCGCATCATCAGTGGTATTAACCCGTATGCTTCTGAATATAAACTTCCCGCCAACGAAGTTTTCCGTACTCCGGATTTCTATTTCACTTATAGTTGTCAGGGTAAGGGTGAGGCCAGCCGTAGTTTTCATGATTGGGCACGCAATCATCAGGTAAAGAAGGGTGGTGAAACACGCATGACTTTATTAAATAATTGGGAAGCAACTTATTTTACTTTCGATGAAAATAAACTGATCGGTCTGATAGATGAGGCTACCAAATTGGGAGTGGATATGTTTCTGTTGGATGACGGCTGGTTTGCTAATAAGTATCCTCGTAGCAGTGACCGTCAGGGATTGGGTGACTGGGAAGAAACGGCAGACAAACTTCCGAACGGAATCGGACGTCTTGTCGAAGAATCACAAAAGAAAGGCATTAAATTCGGTTTGTGGATAGAGCCGGAGATGGTGAATCCCAAGAGCGAGCTTTATGAAAACCATAAAGATTGGGTGATTCATCTGCCTAACCGCGATGAATATTATTTCCGCAACCAAATGGTGCTTGATCTTAGTAATCCGAAAGTGCAGGATCATGTATTCGGCGTGGTAGATAAGTTGATGACCAAGTATCCGAGTATTGCTTTCTTCAAATGGGACTGCAATAGCCCTATTACAAACATTTACTCAATGTATCTGAAAGAAAAACAGTCTCATTTGTATATTGATTATGTGCGTGGACTCTATAAAGTGTTGGACAGAATCAAGGCGAAGTACCCTGATCTTCCTATGATGTTGTGTTCCGGTGGTGGCGGACGTTCTGATTATGAAGCCTTGAAATATTTTACAGAGTTTTGGCCAAGCGACAATACTGATCCTATCGAACGTCTTTTTATCCAATGGGGATTTTCGCAGGTATTTCCCAGTAAAACACTGTGTGCTCATGTTACCACTTGGAATCGTGGAACCAGCATTAAGTTCCGTACGGATGTTGCTATGATGTGTAAATTGGGATTTGATATTAAGTTGGATGATATGAGTCAGAGCGATCACTTGTATTGTGTTCAGGCAGTCAAGAACTATAATCGCTTGAAGCCTGTTATTCTTGATGGTGATTTGTATCGTCTTGTTTCTCCTTATGGCAGCAACCATACTTCTTCCATGTATGTGGGGAAAGATAGGAAAACAGCCGTGGTTTTTGCTTTTGATATTCATCCTCGTTATGGAGAAAAAACATTACCTGTCCGTTTACAAGGATTGAATTCAGATCAGATGTATCGTGTGAAGGAAATTAACATGATGTCCGGTAGTAGTTCTTCTTTGAAAGATAATGGTCAGCTTTTCTCCGGTGAATATCTGATGAATGTCGGTTTGAACGTTTTCACTACACGACAGTTGAATAGCCGTGTTATTGAAATTAAAGCAGAATAAAATATAGGAGAATATTTAAAGTAAAGATAAAATAGTCTTTGCAGGTTATTTTATCTTTACTGGCTGTACTACCAATTCCGCATTTATAAACTTCTTTTTCGTGATGTATGAAGTATATAACTAATGAGCAAGCAGAGTGAATTATTGTGCTTTATATACTGTTGGAATATGGATTATTAGCGTTGTAAGAACTCACAGAGCTTTTGTATGGCTAATGCACGGTGACTGATTTTGTTTTTTATATCATTTCCTAGTTCGGCAAAAGTCTTGTCATAACCTTCCGGTTGAAAGACAGGATCATAGCCAAAGCCTGATTCACCCCGTTTCTCTTTGATTATCTTGCCTTTTATTATTCCTTCGAAAAGATAATTCTTACCGTCCAATATCAACGAGATAGCAGTACGGAACTGTGCTTTGCGATTTTCCTTTCCTTCTAACTCGTGGAGCAGTTTAAGCATATTGGCTTGCGCGTCATGTCCTTTTCCGCCTGCATAACGTGCGGAATAGACTCCGGGAGCTCCATCCAATGCTTCCACTTCCAGACCGGTGTCGTCCGCAAAGCAGTTCAAACCGTAGTTGTTGTAGATAAAGGAAGATTTCAGCAACGCATTTCCTTCCAATGTATCGGCTGTTTCGGAAATATCTGTGTGGCAATCGATATCATTCAGGCTTAACAATTCTATTTGGTCTCCCAAAATAGCGGCTACTTCTTCCAGTTTATGGGCATTGTTAGTGGCAAATACAAGTTTGCGTTTCATCATTCTTTTTTATTTCAATAGAGTAATTCAATAACAATCAACTGATTATTTCAACTTGTCGAATCCTTCTCCGTATACTCCGATAACGGAACTTTGTGAGATAAATGCATTCGGGTCGATACGTTTCACCATGCGGAAGATGTCTAATGACTGGCGTTTTTTGGCGAGTACCACCAATACTTTTACATTGCCTTTGCTATACCATCCGGTACCGTCGAGCACTGTTACTCCACGATTGGTATCTTTTATGATATGGTCGGCTATTTCATCGTATTTCTTTGAGAAGATAAGAAATTGAACCGATTGACGGGCACTGTTGATAATCCAGTCTAATACGACACCAATAATGAACAGTGTGACAAAACCAAAGATAACACGACGCCAGTCATGGAATATAAAGTAGCAGGAACTGATGATAACTACGTCACAGATCATGATCATTCTTCCGAGTGATACATCTTTGTATTTGTTGACGATGGCTGCAATGATATCCGTTCCACCGGTACTTCCGTTATAATTGAAAGTGATGCCCAAGCCCACACCGCACATGGCTGCTCCGATAATACAAGCCATGAAATCTTGTCCGGGTCCAAGCAATAACGGTTTGCCGTCCGGTGTCATATCCGGTGCCACTATATAATTGTTGACTATTAATTGGAAAAGCCAAAGCAGGAATGTCAGCATAAAGATGGCGTACGTAGTTTTTATACTGAATCGGGGACCTAGCATACGGATGGCAAATGTCATCAAAACTGCATTGATAATAAAATATGACCATTGGATCGGAAATCCGGTCGCATAATAAATAATAGCTCCGATACCGGTAGTTCCACCGGTCGTTATCTGGTAGGGTAGTAAGAATGCCGCCCATCCCAAAGAATAACTTATCAATCCGAGAGTAATGTAGATATAATCTTTCACTTCCCTCATTAATTCCGCCTTTTCCAGTTTATACATAAAAGTAGATTTATATGATAGTTTCACCACAGATTACCGCAGATTATCACAGATTTATTCGTAATTCATCTGTGTAAATTTGTGTAATCTGTGGTGAGACAAATTAAAGTACGACGTTTACAATCTTCTTCGGAACAACGATAATCTTTTTCGGTGTCTTGCCTTCGATCCATTTTTGCGAACGTTCGTCAGCCAATACAGCCGCCTGAATAGCGTCCGATGTTTCATCTGCTGCAAATTCCATATTGAAACGTGCCTTTCCGTTGAAAGAGATGGTATAGTTGATTGTGTCCTCTTTCAGATATTCTTCGTTGTATGTAGGCCATTCGGCATCACATACGGAAGTTTTGTGTCCGAGTACATCCCACAATTCCTCGCAAACGTGGGGAGCAAAAGGAGCAAGAACGACAACAAGCTGTTCTAATATTTCTTTCTTGCTGCATTTCAGATTGAAAAGTTCATTTACACAAATCATGAATGCACTGATAGAAGTATTGTAAGAGAACTGTTCAATGTCTCCCGTTACTTTCTTAATCAGTTTGTGCAAACTCTTCAGTTCCTCTTTCGTTGCAGGTTCATCCTTTACCAGATATTCGTCTGTACGACTGTAGAACAATGACCAGAATTTACGGATAAAGCGATGTACCCCGTCTATTCCGTTGGTATCCCAAGGTTTGGATTGTTCCACCGGACCTAAGAACATTTCATACATACGAAGTGTATCCGCACCGTATTTGTCTACAATCATATCCGGATTCACTACGTTGAACATGGATTTGCTCATCTTTTCAACTGCCCATCCGCAAATGTATTTTCCGTCTTCCAAAATAAACTCTGCCGTTGCATATTCAGGACGCCATGCCTTGAATGCATCCAGATCGAGAATGTCGTTGGATACGATATTTACATCGACATGGATCGGAGTGACGTCATATTGATCTTTCAGATTCAGAGAAACAAATGTATTGGTGTCTTTGATACGGTATACAAAGTTGCTTCGTCCTTGAATCATGCCTTGATTTACTAATTTCAGGAACGGTTCTTCTACAGCGGAAATGTTTATATCATGCAGGAATTTATTCCAGAAACGAGAGTAAATCAAGTGTCCGGTAGCATGTTCGGTACCACCTACGTAAAGGTCTACGTTCTTCCAGTACTGGTCTATTTTCGGGTCAACCAATGCTTTGTGGTTACGTGGATCCATATAGCGGAGATAGTAAGCGGAAGAACCTGCAAATCCGGGCATTGTATTCAATTCTAACGGAAAAATGGTAACATTGTCGATCTTCTCATTTTCTGTGATACATTTGTTTACAGTATCCCACGCCCATTTGGTAGCGTGCCCCAATGGAGGTTCGCCTGTTTCGGTAGGCAGGAATTTAGCTACTTCCGGAAGCTCCAATGGCAGACAGCTTTCGTCAATCATATAGGGCATTCCGTCTTTATAATAGACAGGGAACGGTTCTCCCCAATAACGCTGGCGTGAGAAGATAGCGTCACGCAAACGATAGTTCACTTTCACACGTCCCAAGTTATGGTCTTTCACATATTTCTTGGTTGTTGCAATGGCTTCCTTGATAGTCAATCCGTTCAAAGAAAGGTCACAGTAAGGGGTTACGTCCGGACGCGGAGAGTTGCAAACGATACCTTCTTTTGCATCGAAACTTTCTTCGCTAACGTCACAACCTTCTACCAACGGACGGATTTCCAATCCGAAATGTTTGGCAAAAGCATAGTCGCGGCTATCGTGAGCAGGTACAGCCATGATGGCTCCTGTTCCATATCCTGCCAATACGTAATCACTGATCCAAATAGGTACTGCTTCACCGGTAAACGGATTGATGGCATATGCTCCACTGAATACACCGGTAACGCTACGGTCGGCGATACGTTCGCGCTCCGTACGTTTCTTGGTGCGGTCGAGGTAGGCATCTACTTCCGCTTTCTGTTCGGGAGTAGTGACTTGTGCTACCAGTTCGCTTTCCGGAGCCAATACCATAAAGGTAACGCCGAACATCGTATCTGCACGGGTAGTAAAGATAGTAAATTCAAGATCGCTGTCTTTTACTTTGAATTGTATTTCAGCGCCTTCCGAACGGCCTATCCAGTTCTTTTGAGTTTCTTTCAGTGAATCAGTCCAGTCGATAGTGTCCAACCCGTCCAGCAGGCGTTGTGCGTATGCGGATACACGCAGACACCATTGGCGCATCTTTTTCTGAATGACAGGATAACCGCCACGTTCGCTGACCCCGTCCACTACTTCATCGTTAGCCAATACGGTTCCTAGCTCGGCACACCAGTTTACCATCGTTTCACCCAAATAAGCAATGCGATAGTTCATCAGGATTTCCTGCTGTTCCTTTTCACTCTTGGCATTCCATTCTTCAGCGGTAAAGCTAAGTTCTTCGCTGCAAGCAGCGTTCAATCCTGCAGTTCCTTGACTTGCAAAAGCTTTCTCCAGTTCTTCGATTGGACGTGCTTTTTGTTCATCGTTGCAATAGTAGCTATTAAACATTTTTTGGAAAGCCCATTGTGTCCAATGATAATATTCCGGATCGCAGGTACGGATTTCACGGCTCCAGTCAAAAGAGAAACCGATCTTGTCCAACTGTTCGCGGTAGCGATTGATATTGTTGACAGTAGTGATAGCGGGGTGTTGTCCGGTCTGGATGGCATATTGTTCTGCGGGTAGACCGTATGCGTCATATCCCATCGGGTTGAGTACATTGAAGCCTTGCAGTCGTTTGTAACGGGCATAAATATCCGAAGCAATGTATCCCAACGGATGTCCTACGTGTAGTCCGGCTCCTGATGGATAAGGAAACATATTTAGTACATAAAATTTTTGTTTCGAATCATCTTCCGTAACTTGGTAGGTTTTCTCTTCCACCCACCTTTTCTGCCACTTCTTTTCAATTTCTCTGAAATTGTACTCCATAGTGATAAAGTTTTTATTTATAGTGATTTATACTGTTATTTCTAATTCGAGGCACAAATTTACGTGATTTGTCCCAAACTACCTAATATTTGTTTGGGTATTCCTAAGAGGCTTGTCAGTTTGTTTGTAGAGTACATATTGTCTCATATTCAGTCCTCAAAGAACGGAATTTAAGAACCAAATTAAAGAACCGATTCAAAGAACAAGGCTATGGCAGGACAGGTATTCATTAATGAAATTGTAAAAGCTAGTTTTAATCTATGCCAACCTAAAAGTAAGAGGCCAATTAACATTTATTTGATAGTACGCATAAATCAGAAGCAAGCTAAATTGTCGACTGGAGTAAAAGTCTATCCAGGCATTACAATTTTTCAAATTCCTCTCTGGAGAGTTTGGTAAACTGCATGATGGACTCGATGGGGATATTGGCGGATTTCATGTTACAAGCGATTTCAAAAGCTACCTTCCTTTATTCTCTTTTCTCACTATATCTCTTTTATTGCATTTCTCCATTGTTTTAATATAGAAAAAGAATTAACAGAACTACTTGGGCTAATAGAATACAATTCTATTGGATGGATTTTCTGTGGTAAATTATATACCATTTTCTTATAATGGCTATATGCCTTTTGCCCATTAAAGCAAATTTTTCTAATCTTGGGGTGGTAACTTCAGATATGTTTCTAAATCATTCAATTGCTCATTCTTAATAGTCCTATCACTATTTCCATCACGTTCACAAGATTCAAGAATATCCCATAAAGAGATTTTATTATCTAACAATAACTGTTTTCTCTTTTCATAAGGAATAGCATAAACTTCTTCAAAAAAAGGCCAATTAGGATTACAAATTCTAAACATGATAAATTATCTTTATTCTGATAATATTGCTGATATTTTAAAGACTCACCTCCAGGTATGGTGCCTAAAATTAAAATCTCACTTTCGCTATTTTCTATAGCTGGCATAGAATATATTTTTCCATAGTTTATCAATATAGTTGTTCTATTTATCATTCACAAGATACATAAACTATTTTATGTTCTTTCCAAAAACATTACTGCCGTTATGAGCCGGATGCCTCAAATAAAAAGTCTCATGCTTCATTCCTTTTATTGCTTTTTCTGCTTTTCTCCCAATTGAACCAATATGTTTAATTTCAAATAAATCCAGTAATTTTATTAGAAATTCTTTACCCGCCATTATTTCCTGTACATAAGGTGTTCTGTTACTTTTATCATTATTTTCTTTATGAGGATGAAAAGGACAAATATTCCATAATAACGGTACTGTTCCATATTGATTATACCATTCTTTTAGCTTAGGTCACACCGTTAGAGCAGACAATTCACGCTCAGGCTTATCTTTTGAAAATATTCTATAACCTAAATTTATTCCCATCAAGTCAGGAAGCCACTCTTGGGTAAATATATCTTCACAAGTAAATGGAATACCGAATAATCTACACCCTCTATAACTAGGAGCCTCTCTCACTAAAATGACGTGACTATTATTTTTTAACATATAATGAAAATATAGTGACAAATTATACCTACATATTTCATTTTGTAATGAAGAACCTGCATATATATTAGTTAAAGTAGAGTTTGACTCAGCCTGAGCTAGTTCTTCTATAAAGATATCAATTTTATCCATATCACTTCTTTTTTATAACAGGACCGTAATATAAAAACAATTGTGTTAATAATAAAATAAATGTATACAAACCGTATTCTAAATGGGGCATTATGATATTAAAAAAAAGATAGTGTAAAAAGCCACCTTCCTTTATTTTTTTTACTATTTCAAAGGAGTAAGTTCCTTATATTCCCGATGAAGGAATGATAAAAAGGTGGGATAAGATTTTATATTAAAAAAAATAAATTACAAATCAACAAAGCATATCGTTCTGCACACTACGACACATCTATAGCTTCAATCTTTTATTATATCAGATAGTTTTACTTCTAACAGATCCGTTAATTTCACCGCCTGAAAAGTCATGTGTGCCACACTACTCTCATATAGAATCCCGATTGTTTCTTTATCAATCATTGTCAGACAACTATATCCCCATCCTTCTGCTTCGTTGAGTATGATTTGATGTTCGGGCAACCAGGTAAGATCTTTATCCAGACTTGCTTTTATTGTTATATGGTTACGTCCTTTAGTCGTATCTGGATTTGAAAACAGCAAGAGATCTTTATTTAGTATGTTCTATTGGTAAATAGAAACATAGCAATAAAAATATTAAATTTATAGTAGGTAATTATAACATTTAAGCGATTTCCACTATATTCTCAGAAACTAAAGTTACAAAAATTTATTGTATAACACAAGGAATTTATATTGCAACAGGAAAAATATATGATTGAAAACAAGAAAACTAAACATTGCAACAAGCAGCAGAGATGGTAAGAGATTGTTAAAAGTAAGATCTTTGAAACCGTTAATACCTGATGTCCTCCACTATGATAATTAATTTAATCGAAAAAAATGCTCAAATAACATGCACAAAAATATAGGTTGGAAATTTTCAGACAGGAACGGAGTTGTGGTTACTAGCATTAGGTTTCAAGAGTACAATTCATCAGGGTCTTATCAACCATAAACAACTTTCCGATCCTTTTTATGATATCAACAAATAAAAGATTCAGTGGGTGGAAAATGGAGTTGGAGAATACAGGACTGTTTTTACAATTACTTCCAAACAACTAAAACGAGATGACGCCCAATTAGTTTTTAAGGCTTTAACATGTATGCCGAATGCCTTAACTGAAGTATGTTATAGATCGCTGATTGCAGTTCAGATTCAATGCAATCATATACGTATTATATTATAGTTGTTTCCAATCAAGCAAATGCCGTTATAGTCTTTCTTAATTCGGTTAGCGTTAAATATATTTGTCTCTCTACGGTATGAACAGAGATTCCCATTATGACAGCTATCTCCTTATGGCTTTTTCCATGAAAACGACTGAGTTCAAATACTCTTCTTCTGCGATCGGGAATTGCAGCTAATGCAGAATAGATAATCCCAAGCATCTCCCGATAATGAAATCTTTCGAAAAAATCATAGTCTATTTGTGAGGAAACTGATTTCACCATATGATATTCCATGTATTCCTGTCTGACCTGCTCATGCTTGTATATGTTCAACGCGATATTCCTTGTCATAATCAAAAGATATGAGTCAAACTCCCTTTCATTGTCCAACCAAATATTCTGTCTTTCCCAAAGTCTGGCAAAAACCTCCTGGGCGACATCCTCTGCATCAGGTTCGGATTTCAGCAAGACATAAGCAAAATATTTTACTCTGGAATAATTGTTTTTGAATAACCTGGAAAAATGATCAACAGTCTCCACTTCTTCATTGTCAGCTATCATTACAATACAAAATTTAAGAAATAAAAATATTAAAAAAATACGGAACTCTCCTTTTGAATCCCGTATTTTCTTAGTTACACTCAATGTACAGTGTTATTACTTAAAATATTCAAAGAGAATTACGATGTCAATTAATAGCAACCGGTTCATCCAATTCTTTGAAACGGACATTAGTTTCTCCATTCTTTCCATTGCCGGAAGCATCTTTAATGTAAGGAACACCATCTTCTTGGGTCAAATCTCTTCCATTCAGTTTGTAATAAGCGAATAAACCGTCTGATGCGGGATCTACAGAAAGCATATTTTGTTTAATCTGATTTTCCGTACGAGCCACACTCCATAATCTGACTTCACTCATATATCCATTGAAAGGACGTTCTCCCCACATAAAGTCTTTTACTTTTCCGACAAAACATCCACCGTTTGACAAATCGAAACTTGGAGTATCCCAACTGCTTTCAGAGGCTTTTTCTCCATTAATATAGAGTATAGCCTTTCCCGAAGGCTGATCATAAGTAAATGCAACATGATACCATTGACCGGTTTTAAATTCCTGTTCAGAATGGAATTGCTTATTTCCGGCAATCTGCATCCAGTCATTGTGTCCGCCTGGCAAAGCTTCGTCACCTATACGGAGGATCAGAATACCTTCCGTTCCCATAATCGTGTTATTAGAATTAAAACGATTTAAATAGATCAAAGCTTCATAAGTAACCGATGTGAACGGACTAAGCGGACTTACCGGTATCTTGATATAATTGCTGGAGAACTGACCTACAGTCCGTATTTCTACCGGTTTGCTGATGACGAGATAAGTGAAATCCGAACCTTCGATGACAGGCAAAGAAGATGACCGCACACATACAGGCAACAGAT
Organism: Bacteroides sp. NSJ-39; assembly: GCF_014287315.1. Lineage (NCBI taxonomy): Bacteria > Pseudomonadati > Bacteroidota > Bacteroidia > Bacteroidales > Bacteroidaceae > Bacteroides > Bacteroides sp. NSJ-39. Next base: position 148,666 of record NZ_JACOOB010000010.1, read on the forward strand.
AAGTTTTTCCTTCAGCAATATCTGCCATACCACTGAGTTTTACAGTGGTTTGCGGAGCGTATATCTTTCCGGCTTCAATAGTGGTCGATGTAACTTCCAGACTTGCCTGAGAAGGGTCGAGCAGTTCATAAGTTGTACCATGTGCGGCATTGAAAGCTTCTACCGCACTTGCTCCTCCTATTTCATAAGTTACCTCTGTCGGCGAGGAACTTTTGAAAGAAAGTCTCGCCTGCAGATCATGGGTAATGACATCATCACCCGAGGCTTTAATAGTAACACTGTTTTCTTCAAAGTATACTTTGGTTTCCAGCAAGTCACTTTCACTGTCATTGCAACCGAAAAGCAATGCTCCAATGGCAAAACCTGCTATGTATTTTAATCGAATCTTATTCATGATAATCTTTAATCTAATTTTTTACTTCAGTGGTTATTCTCCTTCTGTATTTTCCCCGTTCTGAGCGGCTTTCCACTCATTGAATACCTGCTGGTTAATTTGTATTGCCTGACGCATCCACTTATAATCCGGAGTATTACCATAATCATTGTCAAAACGATAGGCTCCTACCCCACCTTTGTAAGTGGTGCCGTTTTCAGGCATCCACCGGGCTTGGTTCAACAACTGCCCACCACTTGTTGCGCTAGACTCAAAGTTTTCTGTAATAATCAACTTTTTCAAATTACCACTCTGTGGCCTATAATTTGGGCTGGAATTTCCATATGACTGTGTAATCCAATAATCTATATATTCATCAAGCTCAGGACCAAAATGATTGATATATCCATCAATAACCAATAATTTATGTCCCTTTCCCTCCGGGTCGCTTTTCGGACCGATGTAATTACCCATTTCTTTTATTAGAAACTCCATGTTAGAATACCCATTATAACCTCTATACGTCAATGTATTATCTGCATCATTAAATCCGCCGGTCGGTTCCCAATCAATATCAAAACCGTCCCATTCACTTACAAACAAAGAATCACAAAGCGCTTTAGCGTATTTGGCCAATGCCTCTTTCATGTCGGCACCTTCAGGATTTCCGGAGGTATACCCCCAAAACTTCCAACGTGCTTTTTTTCTTTCTTCGTTCAGTTTACTGTCATTCCACCCTTCTTCTTCGGCCTGCTTCTCCACTTCTTCATAGACCCAGTCGGGAGTCCTTCCTTTACCCAGATGAGAAAGCAGACTTACTTCCAGCAATTTAATGCCTTTTACTTTCTGAACAAACTCTTTATCCTTTTTCTGTGCTTCCGTAATTTCATATCTTCCCGGAGCACCACTCCACATGGATATGATATCCATACTGTCGGGAACAGAAGTCAGATACCCCTTCCTTATCACACCGGATGGTGCCCAGTTGGAAAACCATCCGAAAGCCACAGGACGGCCATAGTTTCTGGCTGTTTCCTTATACGCCCGGAGTTCGGCATAATAAGCTTCACTCTCTTCATTGTCCATTGTATTGAAACCGCCAATATGTTCAATTTCCATTTTCTCTACATCCGTACAAGATGCAAATATTATTCCCGCTATGGGAATCGCATATAATAGTTTTTTCAGTACTTTCATAATACACATTTTTAAATTATTTATCTGCAATCCCACCACAATCTGGAGGTTGCCTTATCTGTTTTATCTTTCAATTTACTTATAGCATCTTCATAGTTGGCTCTATCTTCTGCAGATTGGGAGAAACTTATCGGATAAACCATACGGCGAATGCCTTTATCTTTGGTTATACCATTTGCAGAACCTCTGTTCTCCTGCACTTGATGCAACTTAGGATATCCTGTCCTTCTCCACTCAGTCCATGCTTCCTGCCCGTTGGGATAAAGTGCAATCCATTTTTGAATCATGATCTTTTCCAGTTTTTCTTCCTGGCTTCCTTCAAAAGCTGGAGTGGCTGTAGTAGGTTCTGAAGCCCAATAACTATTCTTAGGAGATTGAACCCGTACAAATACAGGTGCGCCTGCTCCTGTTATATAAGAATCTACACTTGTAGAGACTCCGTTTTCGTCAAACGACATCTGAATGCCTTGTTTATACAGTGCTTCGGCATCACCAAACTCCGGCCATTCCAAAGCGGCTTCAGCGCGTAAGAAATACATTTCCGATGCACGCATCCAATAAGTCGGTGTACTTCCCGTCATATTAGGCTGAGAGCAATCGGTGTATTCTCCCTTACCCATAGTATGTCCGGGAGGCACAGGGGCATACCAATTGCCATCAAATCCCAGCAGTGAATTCTCCTGTTTGATACTTGTAAAATATTTGCTCATGCGCGGATCTTTATAGCCTTGCAGATAAGCATACATACTTGTACCCATACGGCACTCCTGATAGTTGCTTGCCAAATAAGCAATGTTATTGTCAAACGCATAATTGGCATTCGGACTGATCTTGGCCTCATCATCTTTCGCGGTCATCACTCCTACGCTATGATTCAAGGCTTCATGCGCCCATTGTTTAGCCATATCGGGAGCACAATATTTCAAACGCATAGCCAGACGCAACATCAGTGAATTGGCATACTTTACCCACTTAACCGGATCTCCTGCGTACACCAGGTCAAAATCTTCCATCACTTTGGCACCTGAATTTGCCAGTGAAGTCAACTCTGTTATAGCGCTTTTCAAATCATTGAACATGGCGGTATACACTTCCTGTTCAGTGTCATACGGCACAACAAGCAAGCCTTCGCCTGCATGTGTATAAGGGATCGGACCGAATGTCTCAAGCGCCTTGTGCCAGCAGGAAATTTTCAAAATCTGTGCTAAAGCATAATTTGCCATATTTCCCGTTTCTTCTGCATTTTCTTTTATTTTTTTCCAGGAAGCATATGCCTTGGTATAAGTACTGGTATAGGTAGACGATGTCCAAGCATCCTGCAAATAATAGGTCAGATGGTTACTTCCGCTAAACCAATTGTTATTTTGACCAAAATATCCGCTCCAGACATCTGCGGAAAGATTAAATGATGTCTGATATTCATTAATGATATCTGTTTTATTTGCAGGGGTACCCACCGGAAAAACTTGTCTGGCAAGGCTCATAATAGAACCACCTACAGCCACACCATCCCGGTTCGCCTCCTCATCAGTCACTTCATAGGGATTGGTGTTAACCTCCTCATAATCGCAAGATGCCCAACAAGGCAATATGCAAAAAGCTACCAAAAGCTTATATTGATTTATCTTTTTCATTGTTGCATTATAATTTTAATTTAATACCAAAGCCGAAACTTCTGACACTTGGTTGCATAAAGTAATCGTTACCTTGACCATAAGTTCCTATAGACGGAGTCAACTCCGGATCGAAAGGAGCTTCGCAATAAAGCATCCACGGATTGTTTGCAGTGAATGAAACTGTTACATCTTTCAACACATTCTTAAACCATGAGTTGGGGAATGTATAGCTCAACGTCAGTTCCTGCAGACGAATATTGGTTGCACTGTACACATAATAACCTGAAGTATGATAATCTCCGGTTCCAATCATTTTGTAATACTTCTCTGCATCTACACGTCCTTGTCCAGGCAATAAAGCACCACCTAAATCACGAGCTTCACCAGAAGCTTTAGAAACACCGAAGCGGTCAAGAATAGCCTCTGTAGAAGAAGTTACTACACCTCCGAAACGTCCGTTGATCAGAAAACTCAATCCGAAACCTTTGTAAGAAAATGAGTTGTTCCATCCCATATTGAATTTGGGTGCAACCTGACCTAAATAAACAGGGTCCGTATTTTCCATTCCATAAGAACCGTCTTCCTTGATTTCAACAAACCCCTGACTGTCTTTCTTAAAGAATCGATCTGCATAAATGTCGTGTATACTGCCACCTACTTTTAATAAAGTACGTCCATTATCTTTTCTTACTTCCGGTATGTTGATTGGCTCTGAAGTAATGTCTGTATGGAAGTTTTCGACCATTTCTTTGATTTCATTAATATTACGCGAGAAAGTCAGACTGGAAGAAAGACTGAAATCACCGAATTTGTCATTATACCCCAAAGAGGCTTCCCAACCACGGTTCTGAACATTACCTGCTTGCAGATAAATCTGTTTGTAACCGGTAGACTCGGGCAGATCACCCAAGAAAGTCTGATTGTAAGTGTTAGACTTATAATAAGTAACTTCCGCACTCAACTTATTCCATAAACGAAGACTTAAACCAAATTCGTAAGAACGGGTACGTTCTGCCTTGAAATCTGTAAAAGGATAAATCATATCTTCTTTAAGCGCTCCTCCTTCAATGGGCACGGTTACAGTACCCGGAGTCAGACCTGATCTGGAGACCGGTGAACCTACCTCTGTATAAGAACCGCGAACTTTCAAATATGAAATGAAATCGGGTAAATCAAACATTTCGGTAACAATGGCAGAAAGGCCGACTGAAGGATAGAAGAATGATTCTTCATCTGTATTCACCAAACGGGAATTCCAGTCATTACGTCCAGTCAAAGTCAAATACAACATACTCTTGTAACCAAGTTCCAAGTTGGCGAAAAGCGCATTATTGCGGACACGGCTGTCACCTTCACCTTCAATGACACGCGCTTTGCTGGCATTGATGTTTCCTGCTGTAAATTTGTTGGGGATCAATGCCAACGGACCTCTATAACCGCTCAATTCTGCCCAGTAATTGGAATAACTGTAACCTAAATTGGCAGAAAGGCTGAAATCTTTGATTTGTTTGTTGATATTCACCATGAAATCCGCATATTCCTGGCGGTCTTTATAATGGTTGTATTCATAAAGGCCTTTTTTGGAACCTTCAGTGAATACATCATAAGAAGAGGCATATATTTTCCGCTCAAAATCAATGTATGAATCATCCATACGATAACGGGCAGCAACATTCAACCAATCGAAAATTTTATAAGTCAGACCTACATTGAACATATAACGGCTTTTTTCGCTGGGAGCAACATTACGGTAGGCTGTCCAATATGGATTCTGCGAAGCATAAGTACCTTCACTTATAGGCCAATATTGCTCTGAAATGTTACGTGCCGAATTTTCACGTTCAAAAATTCTGATAGCATCCCAACTTTCCCCACGCGGGAACAAATAGGCTGCCATAACAGGATTCCAATATTGTCCTTGTGAAACCATATTTTGGTCTGTCTGCTTCACGTAAGATGCACCTAAATCCAACTGTAATTTATCATTGAGGAATGTAGATGTATTGCGAATAGTGAAGTTTAATCTGTCATATTCATTGTTTGGCACAATGCCTTTTGAATTCGTAGAAGAAATAGAAGCAAAAGTCTGATTGTTCTTGTTACCGGTAGTCAAAGTCAATGAATTTATAAAATTGGTACCAGTATTGAAGAAATCATCCTTAGGATCATACGAAGTAGGTGTAGTCATCAGATCACCCCAACTTTCATATATTCCGCTCTTGTTCCGATAAGTTGTCTGGAACTCGGGGGTCATATAAGCTTTGCTGAACTCGGAAGAAGAGGAGAAAGAGATTGAAAGTTTTCCTTCTTTACCTTTTTTGGTAGTAATCAGGATAACTCCATTCGCTGCACTACTACCATACAATGCAGCAGCTGATGGACCACTCAGTACAGAAATACTCTCTATATCTTCCGGGTTAAAGTCAGCGATGCCTTCGGTAGTAGCTCTACCCTCACCCAATACATCATTGCCAGTACCCAAAGTCGTATTGAACAAAGGTATACCGTCTACTACATACAATGCACTGTTATCACCTTCGATCGATTTGGCGCCACGCATTACTACACGCGTAGAACCGCCGGCACCACCGGCACTTTTATTAATAGTAACACCGGCAATCTTACCATTAAGAGAATTGACAAAGTTGGCATCTTTAGTACGTACCAGTTCTTCTGATTTTACCTGCTGCACGTTGTAACTTAAAGCCTTTTCTGCTCTTTTAATACCCAATGCAGTGACAACCACCTCATCCAAAGCCTGAGTATCTTCACTCAATGTGATATTCAGGGAATTAGCATTAGTTACCGTCACCGACTGTGAAGCATAGCCGATATAAGAAAACTCAAGAATATCCCCAGCGGAAACTTTTAATGTGAATTTCCCATCCAGGTCAGTCACAGTACCGTTGGTAGTACCCTTTACCAACACACTTACACCAATCAGCGGTTCTCCTTTGGTATCCTTTACGATACCGGAAACACTGATTACATTGTCTTGCACTTGGCTCATAGAATGATAGTCAGATGCATACAAGCCCCCACCACCAGCCAACAAGAACAAGCTAAAAAGCAGGCAGAAGCCCTTGCGATTCAGATTTGTTTTCATTAAATAATAAATTTAAAATTAAAAAAGTTTTAGACAAATAACGGATAGTTATATTTACAGACGTTATTACAAAGAGGTTCCAAAAGGAAGTTTGCAGATTTTCAACATATTAACAGCTGGGCTATTAGATACTCGTTTTTTCATGTTATGTATTAATTTTTAGGTTTAACGGCACAAATATACATATTATATAAAAACAAACAATACAATATATGTTAAATTTTAGGTTCGCTAATATTTTCGGAAACATGCAATTATTAATTTACATATTATATTAATATATAAATACAGTAGATTTAAACTATTTATAAATAAGTGAAATATGATTATAACTGCCCTAAGGATAGTCAAGAATAGAAATTGATTACTCTTTTTGATATACGGTTATCATAAATGCATAAAAAAAGAGCGGGCAGACATAAATCATCATGCTTACCCCCTCTTTCGTCAATAATGAGTCCAATTTTCGAACTGTTCCTTAAAATCTGTATGCTGCTCCAATGTTTATGACCCCTTGATCAAAATCACTTACCAGCTGATATCTAAATTCAAAATTCATGGCCCAGTTACGAGGTAAAGTAAGTTCAGCTCCTGCACCCAAATTTACACCAAACCGACACTCATTATGGTTCCCTCCATCATCAAAATGAAGATGGTCGCCATCCCAATCAAGGTCCAAATCATACCCATCAAACATCCAGTTAGATAAAGTCAAACCAAATAAAGGATAAAGTTTAACGCTCCCGGACACCGCAAACAGATAATGAAAATTCACATTCACATCCAACATGCTTACGTTGTCATTCTCAAAGAAATAGTTCAAAGATGGTTCTATACGAATAGGATTAGTTATATTATACTGATATTTGATCCCCAATCCTATACTTTCAATCTCTGTCCCATAGCTGAGTCCGAAACCTATAGCCTGCTTCCCTTTCTGGGCATATGAGCAGCTTAACGTCAGAAAGAAAACGATAAATAAAACGAATATTTTTTTCATACTAAATGATTATTTGGAAGTTATAATATAGAATATAAATCAATGTTCCAATTCCAAGATAGAAAAAACAGAAAGAAACATGCTGGCTATCAACTGCCCGATTTGAACAGACTAGAATTTATATCCTAAAGTAATACCAATATTAGCATTATGGGGAGCATTTCCGTCCATCACCTTGCAAAAACCAAGTTGGGTATCAAGACCTACCAGAATGCGTCCGAATTCCACACCAAGTCCGATATTCCATCCTGCATCAAACCGATTATAGTCCAATCCGTCATTACCGAATGTGTCAATCTTATCATCACCGGTGATATTGATACTGCCAACGGACGCCCCGCCATCAACCTTAGTTTTTCCACCCACTCCGCAAGCCAGATACGGACCTGTCGCTATGACAAGATTAGTGTTATCCGCAATATTAAAACGGAACTGTACATTGATGGGCAATTCCAGGTAGAGCTGGTTGATTTTTACATCAGCATCGGCATCTATGATGCTTCCGTCATATCCTTCTGAATATTTCGCACCTTTTTGCGAAAAGAACAGCGAAGGCTGCAAGGAAACCAGATCGGTAAACTGATATTCCATTCCCACTCCGACACGTGCCCCCGGTTTGAATTTGGAATGGTCAGAATTGTCGCCAATGTAACTGCTAAGATTAAGACCGGCCTTTACATTAAAAGACAGTTGTGCAAAGCCCATCGTGCAACACAACGCTAAAAAAACAGTAAAAAAAACTTTTTTCATCACATTTGTAAATTTTAAAATATTTGATTAATGTCCTGCAAACAGTACATAAAAACACTGTTACTTTATTTATCATGAAATTTCCGCAAAAGTATATATCATCTTCTATAAAACGGCAACTTTTCATACCTCAAAAACGGATAAAAGGAATTTATGATCTCTTTTACAGAAATAATAAACAGCAAATATACTTTTTGGGGTAGAAAGGAAAGATTTATATTTGTATTCATTTTATACCTTTTCTAAAAGAATAAAAATGTGATAAGTCGGATTCTACAAAGTTGTTACTATGAATAAAGCAAAAAAATATTTGGGAATACTGGTCTGTTTTTCTTTCTTGCCATACTCCCTAACCAGCCGGAATAGATGTCGGGAAAACGGTTGGTACCACATTTATCCGGACAAACAGACAGTATCTCCAGAAAACCTATCGTGACAACTAAAGATTTCATTTTCCTTAGACTGGAGACAGACTATTCGGGGAAATATACAATTAACGGGCAAATCAGTAAATACAAAATGAATAAATGGGTGAAAGAAACAGAAAGAGCAACAGGCAGGCAAATTGCTTTTGTATTCAATGACTCTATCATAGCCAGGCCACGGGTTAATTGCAGAATTGAAAATGGAGTTTTCCAAATTACCTCCATTTCTGATAAAAAATTGCCGGACATATACAAAGAACTGAAACAGGAAAAAATTGATTCCATTGAAGTTCTTTTCAAGGACTAGGAAAAGGATTCCCTTTACTGTACCATGTCCCCGGAATGCAGAGACTCCATAAGAAAGAATGGCGACCGATTATTGGGAAGTCACTGCATGGATAGACCTGGCTACTAAGTCCGAGGAGCACTATTGGTACAGCATAACGGATTCCACTGAATATAAACAGTTGGAAAAGGCATTGCAGGAAGAACTTCGCAAGCCCAATTTCAGCAGCGGAGCTTCAGACTATATGAAGTCAAAATCATATCTGGCATATAAAACACATATATACAACCATCAACCTTATGTTCCTAAGTTTTCTTTTCAAAGAAATCAGGGGATTGTACAGCTGCCTGGTAGATGATATTATTCAGACCAAATATACTTCCGCTCCAAGTATAAAGACATTCGTGGAAAAAACTGACAACTCTGATGACGAAAGATTTGCCGTATATAGATGGCAGCGAAAAGTCTGTTTTTTGATGAACAAGGAGAAATAAATATATGAAGAGGGAAAAGTCATGTTTTTCATATAGAAAGAAAAACGCTGAAGAAAGGACACCGAACACGTTCCAAGACACCGTGAATCTTTTCAAATGACCTTCAACATAATATATGTCATTTCAAAGGGGACAGTTCCATGTATTCCCGGGACATATCCAGACTTCCATACTCTCCAAACCTGTTATAAACTGCGAACTTCGTGGAAGTAAGTTCTTCAATATCCCAATAATGGCTCTCACCGAAATAAATCGTATTGGAACCCTGATTATAAAAAGCCCACCGGTAATAAATTTCTGTTCTGGATTCCTCCTCATTCTTGTTGGTCCAAATGATGGTACGTGTACAAGTGCCGTCCCTTTTGAACTGATAGATTTCCCGGGATGTTTCTCCTGCATCATGAATGGTATTTTCAGTGGACCATGTCACGTCACAAACCAAAGAGATGACGTTATTCTCCCCTTCCGTATAATATCCGTTCTTTTCAACACACCCGGTCAGAAAAAAACTGTAGAGAGAACCAGACATATGCACAACCTGTTCATCTGCGTAAGAATTTGAGATCCGCAATATATGGAACATCCTCATTTAGACTGATTACCTCAAAATTCCAGTTCATATCATTGTTTGTCAACCATTCGAAACAGGGGGCTATATGATAACCGACACCGCAGAATAACACACTGACATCCTTCTTCTCTATGTCATCATCCAGTTCACATGTTACCAGAAACGCCCATCCTGCATTCTTATAAGCCTGTGGATTCAAATCCAAAGACATCTCAATATAATTGCAGCCATCAATATAACACTGTTTCTTTATTTGGTGAAGATGCTTATCCTTATCAGGGGATAATTGCTGTTTCTGATATTAGTGAGGTTGCTAATTATCAGTCGTACTTTTTGAAAAAAGCACAGTCTCTGATGAAAAACCGTATCGGTTCGGCACACAGGGATGACAAAGCTCATTATGAGGGATTACTTATAAAAATAGGAAACTTATTGAATAAATAACGTGAATTCGAAATAAGAATAAATATATTTTTCTGACAATTAGAAACATAGCGATAAAATCATTAAATTTATAGTGTCCAATTATAACATTTAAACGATTACCATTATGTTTCCAGAGTCTAAAGTTACAGAGATTTATTGTATGGCCGATGATTTTTGCAAGGAATTTACATTTCAACAGGAAAAATATGTGATTGAGTATAAGAAGACCAATCATCGTAACACCCCCAACCGTATGAGTGATGCTGAGATTATGGTTATTCTAATCCTATTTCACTCCGGTGGTTTCCGCTGTTTCAAGCATTACTATAAGGAATATGTCTGTAAACATCTGAAACACCTTTTTCCGCGTCAGGTTTCTCATAACCGTTTTGTGGAACTGGAGAAGGAAGTATTGCTTCCCATGACCATCTTCATCAAAAAAGTCCTGCTGGGAACCTGTACCGGCATCAGTTTTGTCGACTCCGCTCCCTTACGTGTTTGCCGTAACCAAAGAATCCTTATTCATAAGACATTTGAGGGACTTGCCGAGCGTGGAAGTGTGCAATGGGATGGTTCTTCGGATTCAAGTTGCATCTGATAATCAATGACAAGGGTGAGATTCTCAATTTCATGTTCACGCCTGGAAACGTGGATGACCGGGAACCGTTGAAGCAAGGTAAGTTTCTGGAAAACATCAAAGGAAAACTATGCGCAGACAAAGAATATATTGGTCAGGCTCTGTTTGAGAACCTTTTTCTTAATGGCATACAGCTTGTCACTAAAGTTAAAAACAATATGAAGAATTCACTGATGAGTATTGCCGACAAGATTTTGCTCAGAAAAAGAGCCCTGATTGAAACAGTCAATGACGAATTGAAGAACATTGCGCAGATAGAACACTCCAGACATCGTTCATTCAATAACTTTATAGCCAACTCCTTGTCGGCTATCGCGGCATACTGTTTTTTTTGAAAAGAAGCCCGCCATTGACGTAAATTTTGTCAATGACGGACAACTTGCTATTTTTTGATTTTATTTCGAACCCACATTAAATAAGTAAGTCAGAATACGATGAAGTAAACCCTAAAAGTTTCTTGTCTAACTTTTAGGGTTTATTTTATATGATTAATGTACTAATCAACGTGAGTTGATTTCCATCTAGTGCAATCTCATATTTTCTTCCTTTTACAGTTTTGAGTGTGAGCGTACTGTCTTTATACCTTAAAGTACAAGGTCCTCCGGACTTAGAAAGAATGCAAGCTTTTTCCAGTCTTCCCTTTTTCCATGAAATTGAAATCTCGTAGTTTCCTTTGGCACATATTCCGCTTATCGAACCATTTGTCCATGCATCCGGTAAAGCAGGGAGCAATTGGATGGTTCCGGTATGGCTTTGTAACAGCATTTCGGTAATACCTGCCGTGCCGCCGAAATTTCCGTCAATTTGGAAAGGCGCATGGCTATCCCATAGGTTGTCTAGTGTACTGTTGCTTAATAAATTGTTGTAAAGTTTATATGCATGATTTCCGTCTTGCAGCCGTGCCCATTGATTAAGTTTCCAACCCATGCTCCAGCCTGTACCACCGTCTCCGCGATGTTCCAGTACTACTTTGGCAGCTTTTGCAAGTTCGGGGGTGGTCAGTGGAGAAATAGTATGTCCCGGATGTAAACCGAATAAATGGTTGACATGGCGGTGTTCATCTTTCGGATCGTCTATGTCTGTCGACCATTCCAATAATTGACCGTATCTTCCTATACGGTACGGAACCAGTTTTGCCAGTATATTTTTCCATTGTCTGCGTTCTTTCCTGTCTACTCCGAGCACTTTGCTTGCTTCTATGGCATCTAATAAGATTTCGCGTACTACGGCATGTGCGAAAGTGACTCCTTCATCCACCGGTCCGTGTTCGGGGGAGGTAGAGGGAGCGGCGGTATAAGTACCGTCGGGTTTATGCCACAAATGGTCTACAGTAAATTGTGCACTGCTTTTGATCAGCTCATAACCGATTTCTTTCAGAAATTTCTTGTCACGAGTATAATCGTAATATTCCCAAATATGTGTGGCGAGCCATGGACCGGCGATAGGATTGAGGTTCCACTCCATGGATTTACTGGATAGAGGTGCGGTGAATCCGAAAATATTGGCTGAAATGGACGCTGTCCATCCACGGGCATTGAAATAGGCTTGTGCCGTCTTCTCACCCGGTTTTACCAGGCTGCGTATAAAATCTATTAACGGCCATGTGCATTCTGAAAGGTTGGTGGAACACGCAGGCCAATAATTCATTTGAATGTTGATATTGTTGTGATAGTCCACCCGCCACGGACCATCCAGATTGTTGTGCCACAATCCTTGCAGGTTGGCAGGCATATTGCCTGGACGTGAACTGGCGATGAGCAGATAACGTCCGAATTGATAGTACAACTGTTCCAGTTGATAATCCGGCACGCCTTTTCTATAATTATCCAGACGCTTGTAGGTCGGCAAATCGGGAGTACCAGCCTCCGGATTGATTTGTAACTGTACCCGGTTAAATAAAGCTGTATAATCCGTTTTGTGGTTCCTTAGAAGTTCGTCGTATCCTTTTTCCAGAGCATTGTTCATTATAGCTAGGGTTGTTTGCTCCGGGTCCTTGCCGACATAAGTCTGCGGGTCATTGAAATCCGGATTAGAGTTCATCTTATAATCCGTATCTGCTGTAAGCAGAAATACCACCTCATCCGCATCTTTCACAATAATCCGGTCGTTTTCGGTTTTCAATATTCCTCCCTTATGAAGAGCTTTGATTCGGAAAGCGAATTTCATTTTGTTGTTATCGAGCACTCCGGTATAGACCAAGCCGTTGTTTCCATCTGCTGAAAGATAACTTTCTGCTTCACTGTTGGGACAATAACTGAGTACTAGATTTTGTTTTCCTTTTTTATTGGCAGTGAATTTCATGACCATGACACTGTCAGGGTATGAAATAAAATATTTCCGTTGATATTCTGTTCCGTCTTTGTCGAACTGTACCACAGCCATAGCTGAATCCAATGAAAGAATACGGCGGTAGTTCTTCATATTAATCTCGCTAAGTCCTGTTTCTATGTAAAGTTCTCCCATCGTGGTAAAGGAACCGAAGCGGAACGGAGTCTCATCCCTTTCTTCATATTCGGCCAGGCCGTTGAAATTTTCCTGAGTAAGGCGGGCCGCCTTTTCTTTGTCTCCATCTAAAAAGGCTTGTCGGATATCCTTTAATATATTTGCCGACTGTTTGTTTACGTTCCAGTAATATCCTGCTCCTTTGGCGGTATTCGGTCCTCCTTTCCAGAGTGTTTTCTCATTCAGTGTAATTCGTTCTGCGGATATAGATCCCAGTATATTTGCTCCCAGACTACCGTTGCCAATTGGTAGGGAACTGTTCTCCCATGCTTTGTCAGGATTATTCCCCAATCCGGAAGCGCGTAGCCAAATGGCCCGATTGTCCAAGCCATTAGGAGTATCAAACCATATGGAAAGTCCCTGTGTATAATCAATCGTTTGGGATGATGATACGGAAACTGAGAGAAATATAAAAAGAATAATAAAATAGCATTTTTTCATAAGAGCCTGTTTTAAATGAAAACTTGATAAAATTTCTGTCTTTGTCCAATTATGGCAGCTTTATTTGAAATGGTCAAGCTTGTAATAAAGATGTATCAGACAGATTTGATGGAAACAGGGCAGCAATATATAACAAAAGTATTGATTCTGCAAGAAAGAAAGCCCAAATATGATTTGTGTATGATAGGATCGTAAAAAGAATATTCTTATGGATGGAATATGACAGGAAACCCTGTCGAAACAATGAATTGACGTTTTTGTCCGATAATGAACAGTTGTTTATATGTAAATTGATGTATAACATATTGTAATTCAAGTGTATATCCGTATGATTGAATAACAGGGCAGACGCATTAAAAATTATTTTCCTGTAAAAGTTGTGATAAATATTTTTCATCCCATCCGGCTTTTAGTCTTTTCAGATTCATGCTTCCTTTTGTTGTTTTCTCATTCTTTAGTATGGTAAGCGCCATCTTTGTTGCCACCGAAAAGTTTCTGGCTGCATTTTTCACCTTTTTACTGTAGTCTTCCCGAAAGGTAACATCCAGTTGCCAATGAAGATTATTCTCAATAGACCAATGCTGCCTGATGGCAGATGCAATCTCCTCCGGTTTGGTATTATCAAGTGAAGTTACATAGTATCTGACCTCTTGAGTATATTCTCCTGTTGCTACTATTGTCCTCTCCGACTTTATCCCTACAATAGACTTCAACCCCACAAGTTTCTTCTTAAACATTTTCTCCATAATAGATCCATAACTGACTACAGTGCATGTTCTTGTCTCAATCCTTCCATGTCCGGTGTTTTCCGACACATGCCTGGTGACTCTATTGATTATTTCATCTTTATCCTGATA
>NZ_JACOOB010000011.1:0-161694 GCF_014287315.1 Bacteroides sp. NSJ-39
TACTGATACCAAACTCTTATGGGAAGGTATTGTATGGCTTCATCGTCATCTGTGCAAACATTGCCAGACCTTGCACATACAACGTCCCCGTAACAAGTATCTTGATGTACGCCGTGCCTGTCTTGCTTATAGCAAACTGCGTAAACGCAGGAAATCACAGACTCGTATGATTACACGAAGGTTACTTCAGTTATTGGAAAAGTTACTTGACCAGCTGGAGCAGCTTCATTCATCCTACAGGAACAGGCTTGCACTATCCTCTGATTACCAAAGACGTTTCTCGGTCATACAGACAGTCCTTGAGCAAGGGAAGAATTTATTTGCAGGCAAAAAAGTGTCCAACCGTATCGTGAGTATCGACCGGCATTACCTTCGCCCCATTATCAGAGGCAAGGAAACCAAATCCGTTGAATTCGGAGCCAAAGTCAACAATATACAGATAGACGGAATCTCCTTTATAGAACATATCTCCTTTAAGGCTTTTAACGAAGGAGTACGTTTGAAAGACTGTATTCATCTGCAACAACAACTGACCGGGGTTAGGGTTAAGGCGCTTGCGGCGGATTCAATCTATGCCAATAATGCCAACCGGAAATTTTGTACAAAATATCATATAAGTACTTCCTTTAAGCGTAAGGGCAGAGCTGCCAAAGATGAGCCGCTTCGGAGAATCTTACGGTCGGAACTCAGCCGCGAAAGAGCTACCCGCCTGGAAGGAAGTTTTGGAACGCAGAAACAACATTACTCACTGGCCAGGATAAAAGCTAGAAACAGGAAAACGGAAGTACTTTGGATTTTCTTTGGGATACATACAGCCAATGCGGTATGTATGATAGAAAAGGTCGAAAAGAAAAAAAGAAAGGCAGCATAATCTGACTAAAATAACAGGAAAAACAGGAGAGGTTTTAACTTCCCCTAAAAAAGACATGTACATAATGCATGGGTGGGAAGGAAAAAACAAGAATATGTAAACAATATTCTACAAAAAAGATAGAAGACTGGGAGAGTTGAACGAAAAAATCAAGAGAAAAGCTCACGTAAAGCAAAGCTTTTCTCTTGATTTTTTAGAAAGAGGAACATTTACTGAATATCCCTAGCAATTCCGTTGCTAATGAAAACGCTCCGTCGTAGTGATTACGATGGGGCGTCTTCATTATAGTTAGTGTATGTTACAGTATAGTATGTTTTAGTAAACTGATTACTTTTTGAAACCGTTTGCTGTGGAGGTTTGCTTACACTTGTCGCATAGCCAATGCCTTATTCTCCGCAGCTTCCATAATTTCCCGTTCTCCGGGTCCTTTATCGTTAATACCGCAAAGATGAAGAATTCCGTGGATAATGACACGGTGCAGTTCGTTGTCATAAGAAGCGCCAAATTGCTCCGCGTTAGTGCGTATTGTGTCCAGACTAATGAATAAGTCGCCTGATAAACGATCGCCTTCACAATAATCAAAAGTAATGATGTCCGTGTAGTAGTCATGTTGCAGATACTGACGGTTTACCTCTAGAATCTTTTCGTCCGAGCAGAAGATATAAGCGATTTCACCGAGTCTTTTCCCGTAAGAAGCAGCTACGGCTTTTATCCATTCCGTAGTCTCACGTTTCTTGATATCAGGCATTTTTACGCCTTCTGTTTGATAAGTTACAGCCATAATTGAATGTTATGATTTAAAAGAAAAATAAATAACTGATTAAGATAGCGGCTATGATACCCGAGAAGTCTGCTATCAGACCGCAAGTCACCGCATTACGAGTCTTGGTGATCCCCACACTGCCGAAATAAACGGCCAGAATGTAGAATGTGGTGTCCGAAGCTCCGCGAACTACACAACTCATACGTCCTACAAACGAATCCGGTCCTAGTTCTTTCATCGTATCAATCATCAGGCCGTTTGCACCGCTGCCACTAAGTGATTTCATCAGTGCAGTAGGCAAGGCTCCGACAAAGCTTGTATCAACCCCACATAGACCTACTATATAACCGATGCCTCCCACCAGAAAATCCATTGCTCCTGAAGTGCGGAACACTGCAATTCCTACAAGAAAAGCAACCAGATAAGGGATGATGCGCACAGCCGTCGTAAACCCTTCTTTAGCTCCCTCTACAAATGAATCGTATACATTGATTTTTTTCCTGACTCCCGTCAAAATAAACAGGATGATGACACTGAACAGCAGAATATTCGCTATCAATGTAGAATAAGTACCCATATCCTCTCGTGAAACGCTTAGGAACAGATAAATCAAGCCGGAAAAGAAAAGGCAGATAACGCCCATTAAAAGGAGAATAGGCTTATTGATTAAGTTTATCTTTTGAGCGATGCTGACTGCTATGACTCCTACTAGAGTTGAAATGAAAGTACTTAGCAGAATAGGGATAAATACATCTGTAGGCTGTGCAGCCCCCATTTGTGCACGATACACCATGATACTGATCGGAATGATGATAAGGCCGGAGGTATTAATCACCAAAAACATAATCATCGGATTGGAAGCAGTGTCTTTTTTCGGATTCAGTTCCTGCAGCTCTTTCATGGCTTTCAGTCCCAACGGGGTGGCGGCATTGTCCAAACCGAGCATATTGGCAGACATATTCATAAAGATGGAGCCTAGCACCGGATGCCCTTTAGGAATGTCCGGAAACAAGCGGCAAAGCACCGGACTTAGAAAGCGGGCCAGTGCATTAATCAATCCACTGTTCTCACCAATCTTCATGATACCCAACCAAAGCGCCAATACTCCTGTAAGACCTAGCGAGATTTCAAAAGCGGTCTTTGAAGAGTCGAATGTAGAGTTCATGATAGCAGTGAATATCTCTGTGTCTCCAAGAAAAATAACTTTCAGGAGGGCGATGATGAAAGCAATAACAAAGAATCCTATCCAAATGTAATTTAGAACCATAGTTGATTGTATATAGATAATGCAAAAGTAATATTTTATCGTTGCTTTTCATGCTATCAGGCTTTTTTATTCAGCTTTCTTATACTGAAAATGAATGTAAATCTCTATCTTTGTCTCCTACTTTCAAGAAATAAATGGAACAGGAAGATTTTAACATACGCGAACATCAGCTTACTTCAAAAGAACGGGATTTCGAGAATGCACTCCGTCCGTTAAGCTTTGAGGACTTCAGTGGACAGGACAAGGTGGTGGAAAACCTTCGCATTTTTGTGAAGGCGGCGCGCCTGCGTGGAGAAGCACTCGATCATGTGCTGCTTCACGGTCCTCCCGGATTAGGAAAAACAACTCTTTCGAATATTATTGCCAACGAATTGGGAGTTGGATTTAAAGTAACTTCCGGTCCTGTACTTGATAAGCCAGGAGATTTGGCAGGTGTATTAACTAGTCTTGAGCCGAATGATGTGCTTTTTATTGATGAGATTCATCGGTTGTCTCCGGTAGTAGAAGAGTATCTTTACTCTGCTATGGAAGACTATCGTATCGATATTATGATTGATAAGGGGCCTTCTGCGCGCAGCATTCAAATTGATTTGAATCCTTTTACGTTAGTTGGAGCGACAACACGTAGTGGTTTGCTGACAGCTCCGCTTCGTGCCCGTTTCGGTATTAACCTGCATCTGGAGTATTACGATGATGATATCTTGAGTAGCATAATTCGTCGTTCCGCATCTATATTGGATGTGCCTTGTTCGATACGTGCGGCGGCTGAGATCGCTTCCCGCAGTCGTGGAACCCCTCGTATAGCCAATGCGTTGCTCCGTCGGGTACGTGACTTTGCGCAGGTGAAAGGCTCCGGCTCTATTGATACGGAGATAGCTCAGTTTGCATTGGAAGCACTGAACATCGATAAATACGGCTTGGATGAAATAGATAACAAGATTCTCTGCACGATTATAGACAAGTTCAAAGGTGGTCCTGTGGGACTGACGACTATTGCAACCGCTTTAGGAGAAGATGCGGGAACCATTGAAGAGGTATATGAGCCTTTCCTCATAAAAGAAGGATTCATGAAACGTACTCCTCGCGGGCGTGAAGTGACGGAGCTTGCTTATAAACATTTGGGAAGAAGTCTTTATAGCGGAAACCAGAAAACGTTGTTTGGTGATTAATGATCGTTTAATCATTGACCACCAAACAACTAATCACTAATAAAAATGGCAGAATTAAAATCATTGGCAAAAGACACAGCAATTTATGGTGCAAGCAGTATTATAGGGAAATTCCTCAATTATCTGTTGGTGCCTGTCTATACGATCTCCCTTCCGGCTTCGAGTGGTGGCTATGGGGTAATCACTAATATGTATGCCATTGTAGCTTTATTACTCGTATTGCTGACTTTTGGTATGGAAACCGGTTTTTTCCGTTTTGCAAATAAGGGAGATGATGATCCGAATCGGGTATATTCTACCTCTTTGTTGATGGTGAGTAGTGTCTCTCTTACTTTTTTACTTCTCTGTCTTCTGTTTTTGTCTCCTATTGCCGATTTATTCGGTTATGGAGAACATCCTTGGTATTTAGGGATGATGCTCATCGTGATTGCGATGGACGCCATACAAGCCATTCCTTTTGCATATCTGCGTTATAAGAAACGTCCCATCAAGTTTGCGGGGCTGAAGCTACTCTTTATATTTATCAGTATTTCTTTGAATATCACTTATTTCGTGGTTCTGAAAGGTACGGATGTAGGAGCTGCTTTCTTGATAAATTTGATTTGTTCGTTTACGGTGATGATGGGACTAATACCGGAATTTCGTGCTTTCCGTTATTGCATTGACCGTTCTTTGATGAAACGAATGCTCTATTATTCGTTTCCGATGTTGATTCTCGGTATTGCCGGAATCTTGAACCAGGTAGCCGATAAGATTATTTTCCCGTTTGTCTATCCGGATGAGGCTGAAGCAGCCGTGCAACTTGGCATTTACGGGGCAACCAGTAAGATAGCCATGATTATGGCAATGTTTACCCAAGCCTTCCGTTTTGCTTATGAGCCCTTTGTGTTTGGCAAGAGCAAGGATAAGGATAACAAACAGATGTATGCACAGGCTATGAAGTTCTTTATCATTTTCACCGTGCTTGCTTTTCTGGCGGTGATGTTCTACTTGGATATTTTGCGGTATGTCATAGGCCGTGATTATTGGGAGGGACTTCGTGTAGTTCCTATTGTGATGATTGCCGAGATGTTTATGGGTATTTATTTCAACCTTTCTTTCTGGTATAAGTTGACGGATGAGACCAAATGGGGAGCTTACTTCTCGCTGATTGCTTGTCTCATTGTCGTACTGATGAATATTTTCTTGATTCCTATATATGGGTATATGGCTTGTGCATGGGCAGGTTTCACCGGTTATGCTGTGGCTATGCTTCTGTCCTATTTTGTCGGTCAGAAGAAATACCCTATCGGGTATGACCTGCGGGGAATCGGTTGCTATGTGGCGTTAGCTGCCGTTTTGTACATTCTCGGGGAACAAGTGCCTATCTCTAATCTTGTGCTCCGTCTTGCTTTCCGTACCGTACTTTTATTGCTATTTATAGCTTATATTATCAAAAAGGATTTACCATTGAGTCAGATTCCTGTTATTAATCGCTTTATAAAGAAGAAATAACTATGAAGACAGATGAACGTAATAAGTTTGCTATCAAGTCCTTTCTGGGAGAATATCTGGACTTGAAAAAAGACAAGGATAACGAACTGGCCACCGTGGATTCTATCCGTAAAGGTGTAGAGTTCAAAGGTGCCAATTTATGGATCCTGATTTTTGCCATCTTTATGGCATCACTCGGATTGAATGTAAACTCTACTGCAGTAATTATCGGTGCCATGTTGATTTCTCCACTGATGGGACCTATTATGGGAGTAGGACTCTCTGTCGGACTGAACGACTTCGAATTAATGAAACGCTCTTTAAAGAGCTTTCTCATAACGACCGCTTTCAGTGTGACGACGGCCACTATCTTCTTCCTTCTTGCCCCTATTGCTGGTTCACAGTCAGAACTGCTGGCACGTACATCGCCCACTATTTATGATGTATTCATCGCGCTTTTTGGTGGTTTGGCAGGTGTGGTAGCTCTCTCTACCAAGGAAAAAGGAAATGTGATTCCGGGAGTTGCTATCGCTACTGCATTAATGCCGCCGCTTTGTACGGCAGGATACGGATTGGCGTCCGGTAATCTGATTTATTTTTTGGGAGCCTTCTATCTCTATTTCATCAACTCCGTATTTATCAGTCTAGCTACTTTTCTCGGTGTCCGTGTGATGCACTTCCAACGGAAAGAGTTTGTAGATAAAACCCGTGAGAAGACTGTACGCAAGTACATTGTTCTGATCGTCATTCTGACGATGTGTCCGGCCGTTTACCTGACCTACGGCATTATAAAAAGTACTTTCTACGAAGCGGCAGCCAATCGTTTTATTAACGAACAGCTGGGATTTGACAATACGCAGGTACTCGACAAAAAAATCAGTTATGAACATAAAGAAGTCCGCGTTGTCCTGATCGGCTCTGAGGTGCCGGATGCGTCCATCTCCATCGCTCGCAGCAAATTGAAAGAATATAAGCTGGACGATACAAAGTTAATTGTATTGCAGGGGATGAATAATGAAGCGGTAGATGTGTCTTCCATTCGTGCTATGGTGATGGAAGACTTCTACAAGAACAGTGAGCAACGGCTTCAGGAACAGAAAGTGAAGATCTCCCAACTGGAGAAAACTTTGGAAGAATACAAGACATATGATGCAATGAGCCGTAAACTGGTTCCTGAGTTGAAGGTACTTTATCCTTCCATTACCACTCTTTCCATTGCTCATTCACTTGAGGTACGGGTTGATTCGTTGAAAACGGATACAGTCACATTGGCTGTATTGAAATTCTCCAAACGCCCCTCCGTTGCCGAGAAAGAGAAAATCTGCGAATGGCTGAAAGCTAGGGTGGGAGCCAAGCAGTTGCGACTGATTACAGAATAATGAATCTAAAAATAAGAACATGAAATTCAGACTAACCGCCGTCGTGCTTCTTTCTATCTGTCTCTCGAATGCTTTTGCCGATGAGGGAATGTGGTTGTTGGGAAACCTTAAAAAGAACAAGCAGACAGAACGGGTGATGAAAGATCTTGGTTTGCAGATGCCTGTAAACAAACTTTATAATCCGAAGAAACCGTGTCTTGCGGATGCTGTGGTTAGCTTTGGAGGTTTTTGCTCGGGAGTGGTGGTCTCGGACGACGGGCTGGTTTTTACTAACCATCACTGCGGGTTCAGCAGTATTCAGCAACACTCTTCGGTGGAGTGCGATTATCTGAAAGATGGCTTCGTGGCGCGTAGCCTTCAAGAAGAACTGCCGAATCCGGAGTTGTATGTCCGTTTTCTGCTTCGCACGGAAGATGTCACCAAGCGGGTACTGTCTGCTGCCAAATATGCCAGAACAGAAGCGGAACGCAGGGTAGCCGTCGACTCTATCATGAATGTAATCGGAATGGAAGTTTCCGAAAAGGATTCTACCTTGACCGGTGTTGTAGACGCTTATTATGCGGGAAATGAATTTTGGCTTTCCGTCTATCGGGATTATAATGATGTACGCCTGGTTTTTGCTCCTCCTTCTTCTGTCGGTAAATTCGGGTGGGATACGGATAATTGGATGTGGCCGCGTCATACTGGTGATTTTAGCGTATTCCGTATTTACGCCAATGCCCAAAACGGTCCGGCGGACTATTCCCCCGAAAACGTTCCCTATCACCCCGAATATGTAGCTCCTATCTCTCTGGATGGCTATAGGGAAGGCTCGTTCTGCATGACGCTTGGTTATCCGGGAAGTACGGAACGTTATCTTTCTTCGTACGGTATCGAAGAAATGATGAACGGCATTAATCAGGCTATGATTGATGTGCGTGGAGTGAAGCAGGCTATCTGGAAGCGGGAGATGGACCATCGTCCGGATATTCGTATCAAATATGCTTCAAAGTACGACGAGAGCTCTAACTACTGGAAAAACAGCATTGGAACAAATAAGGCTATCAAGCATTTGAAAGTTCTGGAAAAGAAACGGGCGGCTGAGGCTGCGCTTCGCGAATGGATTCAATCTCATCCGGCGGAAAGAGAAAAGCTTCTTCGTCTTTTTTCTTCTTTGGAATTGAGTTACAGCGGTCGTCGGGAGACAAATCATGCCTTAGCCTATTTCGGTGAAGCATTTATTAATGGTCCTGAACTGGTTCAGCTTGCCTTGGAAATCCTGAATTTCGATTTTGAGGCGGAAGAGAAGCAGGTAGTTACACGTATCAAGAAACTATTGGAGAAATATGACAATCTGGATCTTGCCATTGACAAAGAAGTCTTTGTCTCCATGCTCAAAGAATATCAGGCAAAAGTAGACAAGAAGTATCTGCCTGCCATGTATGAGAAGATTGATACGCTTTACAACGGGAACATTCAGGCCTATGTGGATTCTCTGTATGCCACGTCCCAAATAACCTCTTCCAAAGGTCTGAAACGTTTCTTGGAGCGGGATACTACCTATAACTTATTTGAGGATCCGGCTGTAGCTTTAAGTCTCGATCTGATAGTGAAGTATTATGAGATGAATCAAAGTATTTCTGAGGCTTCCGAACAGATAGAACAGGGGGAGCGTGTGTTCAATGCTGCCATGCGTCGTATGTATGCCGACCATAACTTCTACCCCGACGCTAATTCTACCATGCGTTTGAGCTTTGGGACGGTGAACGGTTACTCACCTTTTGACGGAGCTGTTTATGATTATTATACGACTGTAAAAGGAATCTTTGAAAAGGTGAAAGAGCACGCCGGAGATATTGACTTTGCTGTCCAGCCGGAACTGCTGAGTCTGTTTTCTTCCGGTGATTTCGGTAGATATGCTAATGAAAAGGGGGATATGAGTGTTTGCTTTATCTCTAACAATGATATTACGGGAGGAAATTCCGGCAGTGCCATGTTTAATGGTAAAGGTGAATTGTTGGGACTGGCATTCGATGGTAATTGGGAAGCAATGAGCAGTGATATTGTCTTTGAACCCGAACTTCAACGTTGTATAGGTGTAGACATCCGTTATGTACTTTTTATTATAGAAAAGTACGGAAAAGCAGGGAATCTTATCAAGGAGTTGAAAATAGCCAAATAAAACAGTTTATATGTATACCGAAGTCTTTTTCACCACAGATTACACGGATTAACACAGATTAAGAGAGGAGAAACGTTTTATTCTTTTCTTTCTTCAATTCACGTTTAATCTTCGTCTTAATCTGTGTTAATCCGTGTAATCTGTGGTGAATCTATTTCTTCGGTTTTCTGCGTGCCCATCCTTCTTCGCTGAAGTCAGGCTCTTTATCTTTGAAGAATGCTTGCCAATCATCCTTCTTTTTAGGACCACGTGCGTTTGCGTATCCTCGTTCGGCACGGCTTGGTTTCTCTTTCTTGCCCGCTTTGGAACCTTTTACCGAGACCTCTTTGGACTTTCTATCCTTATTCTCGCGGCGTGGGGCACGTTCTTTACCTCCTTCTTCGTTGGATACTTCCACTACCACTTTGCGTCCGTTCCATTTACTGCGACTTAAAGCTTTTACTACATTGATCGTCTCCTTTTCCGGAACTTCGAAGAAAGAGAAGTTCTGCATCAGGTCGATACGTCCAAGCTCAATACGTCCGCGTGTATTGCTGTTGAGCAGACCGATAAGATCGCTAGGGAAGAAACTGTCCGTCTTACCCAAGTTGATGAACAGACGGTTGAAGCCCGGAGCGGCTTTCCTGCTTCTTTTCTCGAAACCACCTTCTTTGCGATCACCCCGTCCGGCACGTTCTCCGCGACTGTCGGTCGGGATCTCTATTTCGGCACGGTTACGGTAATATTCAGCGAAACGGTTGAACTCATGCGACACCATGCGTTTAATCAAGTCTTCCTTGCTTAACCATTCCAGTTTGCGGTAAATGTCCGGCATGAACTCGGCAATCTCTTCCTCATTGACTTTCACCTTTTCAAGTTCGTCAATCACTTTCAGCAACTGCTTCTGACAGATTCCGGTTGCCGTCGGCATTTCGCCCGGAATGAATTTTTTGCCGATAATGCGCTCTATCTCGCGCATCTTTCCTTTCTCGCGAAGGTTGATGATAGCGATAGAAGTACCAGTCTTTCCGGCACGTCCCGTACGACCGCTACGGTGGGTATAACTTTCCGTGTCATCCGGCAATCCGTAATTGATGACATGAGTCAGGTCGTCCACGTCCAGACCACGGGCAGCTACGTCCGTAGCGACAAGCAGTTGCAAGTTGCGGATACGGAATTTCTGCATTACAGCATCGCGTTGCGCCTGCGAAAGTTCACCGTGCAGTGAATCAGCGTTATAACCCTCCTGCATCAGTTTGTCTGCAATCTCTTGAGTTTCCTTACGTGTGCGGCAGAAGATGATACCGTAGATCTGCGGATAATAGTCAACGATGCGTTTCAGCGCTTCGTATTTATCTTTGGCGTGCACCGTATAGGCAACGTGCTTTACGTTACTGGTGCTTTCGTTTTTACGGCCAATCGTGATTTCCTTTGCGTTCTGCAGGTAATTCTTTGAAATACGTGCGATTTCCGGGCTCATCGTTGCCGAGAAAAGCAATGTGTTACGCTCCTTTGGAACATCGGCAAGAATAGCGTTGATACTTTCCGTAAATCCCATGTTCAGCATCTCGTCCGCTTCGTCCATCACAACATTGCGGATGGTCGATAGAGATACGGTTTTGCGTTCCATCAAATCCAGCAAACGTCCGGGAGTGGCGACAATGATATGTACTCCCCTTTTCAAGCTGCGTATCTGACTGTCGATGGAAGAACCACCATATACAGGCAGCACTTTCAGTCCGTCAATGTATTTGGAATAGTCGTTCAGATCTCCTGCTATCTGGAGACAAAGCTCGCGGGTAGGGCAGAGGATAAGCGATTGTGGAATTCTGTTTTTTACGTCAATCTGTTGGAGCAAGGGCAAACCGAATGCGGCTGTTTTACCTGTTCCTGTCTGTGCAAGAGCTACTACATCATTATTTTCTCCTAAAAGGTACGGAATCACTTCTTCTTGTACCGGCATGGGATTCTCGTATCCCATTTCTTCAATTGCTCTACGTATCTCCGGAGAAACGCCAAGCTCTTCAAATGTCTTCATTAAATCTCTGTATATCTTTTATTTCGGCTGCAAAGATAGTCAATTTATTAACAATATGCTGCGTAACTGCCTTATTTCTTCTGTTGAAAGTCCGATTCCTTTCTCCAAATAGCCCTGTATGCTTCCATATTCTGACTCGATTTGGTCTTTGGCGGCATTCAGAAAGTCTTCTTTAGCCGAGTAAATGGTGGTAATTGCTTCCTGTGAATTTGCCGGTAACTCGTAGGCATATTTTGAAGCTTTGGGAATGTTGAAATAATCATTACTTAAACGATAATCGGACATAATCACGTCTTCATTGACCCCTAATGCGGCAAGCAGCAAGGCTGATACTACCCCTGTCCGTCCTTTTCCGGATGTACAATGAATCACAGCCGGATAACAGTCCGGATTGAGAAGTATGTCGAACACTTCTCTGAACTCTTTTTGGTAATTTGCTACTAATTTCCGGTTCATACGTTCTACCAACCGGTAAATGGTGTCGCTTTTTATTTTCTCTTTCCGGATTCCTTGCAGGATACTTTCCATATTTCCTGTCGGGATGGGGATATGGACTATTCTAAATTCCTTATCATCCAGTTGCGGGTAATTGTGGAGTTCTTCTTCGGAACGGAGATCTATGATGGTGCGTATGCCCATATTTTTGAGTTCACGGCGCGAACCGGGAGAAATGCTGTCTATCTGTGCAGAACGATAGAGCATCCCCCAACTGATCATTTTCCCTGTATCGGTAGATTTATATCCTCCCAGATCACGAAAGTTCTGTACGCCGGGAATATTGACATTGCGGGTAGCTACTCTGACCCGGTATTTGTTGTTGAATACCATCATATAGTAATAGCGTTGGGAAGGATCTTCGGTGATGATTGTCATTTTTCCGTCGGAGATATTACTCATTGCCACAGGAGATTCTTCAGGAATCAATGTGGGGGATGTGGAAGCATAGACTTGTACCTGTCCTTTCAGCAAGGGAGCTGTTTCCCATTTGATGACACTGTTTCCTATGTTATTTTCTTCACATACCACCGATATGGTCGGTGAGGTGCCGGAACAGGAGGAAAGCCCCAGTAGAATGGTAAGCCAGCTTAACAGGTTCTTGTACATAGTTTTTTTGTCTGAGTAAATCATATACGCAAAGTTAGGAATTATCGGCAGATGTGGTAATTCCTTTGCGATAATTAGTCAATGTTAATAGTAATTTACGTGTTGAAAAGAAGGTGTGTCAAAATGCACCCCTTCTTTCTTTTACGCACAAAGCCCCGACTTTCACAAGCTGGGGCTTTGTTATTACCTAAAGATTTCGTATCTTTAGGCATAAGATTTTATACTATGACAAAGATACATTTTCGTCCTTACAATCCCAACCAAACAGTGCTTTTTCCTCCAAGAATTGATGAGGATATTGCAGAAAACGATCCGGTGCGCATGGTTGACGCCCTGGTTGAGGGCTTGAATCTTGAAAGTTTCAGAAAGCTGTATAAGGAATGCGGCCGCAGCCCTTACCACCCCAAGATGATGCTCAAGGTCATTCTGTATGCCTATATGAACAACATCTACTCCTGCCGGAAAATTGAAAAGCTCCTTCACCGTGACATCCATTATATCTGGCTGGCCGGATATGAGAAACCGGATTTCATTACCATCAACCGTTTCCGCAACCGGGTGAAGAAGGAAATCAACGAGGTGTTTACGCAAACCGTACTTCTTCTCTCTTCCAAAGGCTTCATCAGCCTGAATGTGGAATACATTGACGGGACAAAGATCGAATCCAAAGCCAACAAGTACACTTTCGTCTGGCGAAAAACGGTTGAGCGGAACCGTGAACGCCTGATGAAGAAGATACATGTCCTGTTAGGGCAGATAGACGATGTCATTGTCCGGGAGAAGTCATCAGAGAACAATGAGGAGGTTGAGTTCACTCCGGCCATGCTGACTGAAATGGCAGGAGAATTGCGTCATGCACTAGAAAAGGTTTCCGAGCCATCCGCGAAAGAGGAAAAGACTGCGTTGAAAAAGAAACGCAAACAGCTGAAGGAACTGGAAGAACACAGGGACAAACTGCAGGAATACGACTGCCATCTGGAAACGCTGCAAGAGAGGAATTCCTATTCCAAGACGGACAAGGACGCTACTTTTATGAGAATGAAGGAGGATGCCATGCGCAACGGACAGACGAAGCCCGGTTACAACCTTCAAATCGGCACCGAAAATCAGTTCATCACCGATTTTGCACTCTTCCCGAACCCTACGGATACACTGACCCTGATTCCTTTCCTGCAATCTTTTTCAAACAGGTATGACCGGATGGCCCATACGGTGGTTGCTGATTCCGGCTATGGCTCCGAAGAGAATTACCGCTTCATGTCCGAAAACGGCATGGAAGCCTACGTAAAGTACAACTATTTCCACATGGAGCAGCGGCCGAGATTCAAACCGGACCCGTTCAAGGCCGAAAACTTCTACTACAATGAAGAACATGACTTCTGCATCTGCCCTATGGGGCAAAGGATGCGGAGGATAGGCACCAGGAATGTGAAAACCGCATCCGGATATGTCAGCGAAAATGCACGGTACAGAGCTGTCAGGTGTGAAGGCTGTCCCCTGCGATGCCGCTGTTTTAAAGCAAAAGGAAACAGGACGATAGAACTGAATCATAGGCTTAGACAATACAAGCGGAGAGCCAAAGAACTGCTCTGCTCTGAGAAAGGACTGAAACACAGAGGGCAGAGATGCATAGAACCGGAAGCCGTGTTCGGACAAATTAAAAACAATATGAACTACAAACGTTTCCGACATTTTGGAAAGGACAAGGTCTTCATGGACTTTGCCTTCCTAGCCATTGCCTTCAATATAAAAAAGATGTGTGCAAAACTGACAAAAGAAGGTATGAATTGGCTGATTGGATGGTTTTATGAGCTTACTGTCGCTTTATTTAGATGCTGGAGACACATAAATCAAAGAAATCTTCGAATTATCGCAGCTTGAAGAAAATAAACCGATTTATATAGTGATGAACAAGAAAGAAGGTGCATCGTGCATTACGACACACCTTCGAATTGAATGGCTATCTTATAATTTATTTTACTGTATGCTGTTCAATAGATCTATTTTTCCTTCGTTGACCAACTTTAAAATGAGCTCACCAAATAAGGTGTTTTGCCATGCAAACCAGGCGCGTGTGAAGTTTTTAGGGTCATCCTTATGGAAAGATTCGTGCATGAATCCTGTTCCTGCGTCTGTATCCATCAGCATTTTTATGCAAGACTTAATTTCCTGGTCGTCCTGACTGGTGAATGCCTTCATCATGATACTCATAGGCCATACCATATCATAACCGATGTGAGGTCCTCCAATACCTTCTCCTGCCTTTCCTTTGAAGAAGTAGGGGTTGTCTTTGCTCCATACAAAACGACGTGTGTTTTGATAAATAGGATCGTTAATGTCTACATCCCCCAGATAAGGCATTGCCAACAGACTTGGTACGTTGGCATCATCCATTAAGAGATGATTTCCGAATCCGTCTACTTCGAAAGCATAGATTGTACCATATTTAGGATGATTGTAAGTTGCATATTTTTTTAATGCAGCTTCCACTTCTAATGCCAAATCTGTGCATTGTTTCGCCAGACTGGTGTTTTTGTTTACAACATTCAGAATTTCCGCAGCTTTCTTTAGAGAAGAAACAGCGAAGAAATTAGACGGTACGAGGAACTGTAAAGTTGTCGCATCGTCAGACGGACGGAAGGCTGAAACAATGAGTCCGACAGGATTCACAGGAGCACCTAAACCGTTGTTGTTTAATGTATCGAGTGCACGTTCCGTTTTGCGTTGAAATTTATAAGGTCCTACTCCCTCTTTGCGCTGTTGTTCCTTGAAAGTTGTCAGTATGTTGGTGATAGCCTGTATCCATTCATTATCAAAGATGCTTGCATCACCGGTTTCTTTCCAATATTGATAGGCCAGACGTAGTGGGTAACATAGAGAATCTATTTCCCATTTACGTTCGTGCAGTTCCGGTTTCATGTCGGTCAGGTCGGACATCCAATCTCCTCCCACAGCCCCGTCATTGAAAGCATTGGCGTATGGATCGATATTTATACATTTAAATTGTCTGCGTATCACTCCTTCGAGCATTTTCTTCAATTCCGGGTCTTTATTCGCTAATTGTATATAAGGCCAAACCTGTGCTCCGGAGTCGCGTAACCACATGGCATGGATATCTCCTGTGTAGACGAAAGTATCAGGCTTACCGTCTGTTGTACGGTAATGAACTGTTGTCTCAAGAGTATTTGGAAAACAATTCTCGAACATCCATGCCAATTTTTGATTAGTAAGTAGCTTTTTCACCCTGGTGATTTCCGCTTCCACGGCTTTTGATGTAAAAAGCCGCTTGTTTACGGGTGGACGATTACTTTTATAAGCGGCAATTTCAACTGCTTGATTAACCACATTGGTATGATCCTTAGCCAGAATAAGTTCTGTAGCTTTAGCAGGACCTCCCATTAATAGGGTGGTCGTGATGATACATATTCCGATATTTCTTTTCTTCATATCTCTATTGTTTTTAAGAGGGTTATTAAAAGTGATTATTATAAATCGATTCCGCCTAGTCTTCCATACATTTCTATGAAAGCAGCTTGTGTCAAGAGCCATTTTTTCTCGTTTTTATCTGTACCGCTCCAATCTGTCTGGAACAAGCCCCGTTCATCTCTGGCATGATGCCATGCGTAATCAAGACTTTTTTGGAAATCAGTTAGATAAGTCTTGTTATGGTCTATTTGATAAAGTTCAATAAAACCTCTTAGCATAACTGCTGTGAACCAAATATTTCCTTTTTTCAGTAATTGGAACGTTTGTCCGTCTGGAGAGGTGAAATGAGTGAAGAAGTGTTTGTGACACGCTTCTGCTATATTTTGGGCATCTTCCAGATAACTTTTCTGTTTGGTAATTTGATAGAGTAGGGCAGCTGCTTGCATCATTTGCCCACTGTTGTAGGCAAATTTGGCACGACCGATTTTTTTGTTGAGTGAGATGTTGTCAAAGTATAAATGATCTTTTGGATCTTCCAGATTCTTTTTAGTCCATTCGTATAACTCTTTTCCTTCTTTTAAATAGGCATCATCTTGAGTAGCTTGAAATAGCTTGAGAGCAAATACGGCTCCCGGTGCATTAGAACAAGTATTTTTAGATTCCTTCTTTTGTTCGCACCAGTAGATTCCTCCGCCGAGTACGTCATCTTTACCACTAAGGATAAACTTCCATATTAGTTTAGCTTTCTCCAGATAAGCTTGTTTTCCTGTCATACGATAAGAATCGGTAAAATCGATACCTAACCAGACGTTGTCATCATAAAAACGATCGGAGAGAGGTTGACTGCTGATATAAGATGAGTAAGCGAATGGTTCTCTTCGTGTGTCGAAGTATTCTTCCAATCCTGGTAGTACTTTGTTTTCCAGAAGCTTTTTATATTTCTTATTTCCAGTGCTCTCCAGTAATGCATTTACTGCAGAGGATGTGCCCGAATACGGCCAAAGGTAGGAATATTCATTGCGTCTTTTTGCTTGTTCTTCTGATGCCAGATAAGTCGCCTTATTGTCTTGGTTAAAAGGATAGTTCTCACGTAACAGACACGTGTTGGGTGCTGCATAGTTTTGGTAAAGAGCATCTAGGGTCTGCTGTGCTCTTTCTACGTCGGAACTGGCATTCGATAAAGTTAATGCACAAATAATATTCACTAATAAGTAATGCATGATTTTATTATTTTATAAATGATTATTGCATAAAAATATTTACTTGCTTCCACTTGTCTTCAGTATCATTCGCTACTTCTGCTCCTGGTGTGGAACGTCCTTCCTTTACATACTTTCTGATGAGTCGTGTCATTTCTTTTACTTCCTGTTCATAGCGTTTATCATGGATAATATTTTCTTTCTCTGATGGGTCTTTTTCAAGATCAAATAGCTGCATTGGAGGTAGTTGGGCCAAATCAGCAGGCTTATTGGGGTATCCCCATCCGCCTGAACCTCCATTAAAAACTAGTTTAAGTTGTGGTGTGCGTAGAGACAAATATCCTTTCCCTGATTCATAAATAAGGTCCTTTCGGGTAGAAGTCCCTTCTTTACTTAATATAGGCCACATACTGTAACTATCTACAGCCTCTTCAGTTTTTAGTTTATGATTGACCATTTGTGCAAAGGTCGCATAGAAATCGGTAAGAGAAACAAGGGAATTACTTATTTTATTCGAGAACTTCCCTTTCCAAGATACTATTAGAGGAATTCTGTGTCCTCCTTCGTAAATATCTGTTTTATATCCTCTGTAAATATAACTGGGAAAATGACCTTGCTTTTCCATTTCTTTTACGCTGATATAAGGAGCACAGCCATTATCAGAAGTAAAAATAATGATAGTATTATCCAATTGGTTATTTTTCTTCAATGTTTCCACGATTTGTTGTACCATATCATCTATCATGACTACAAAATCTCCGTAGGCTCCTATTGTTGTTTTACCTTTATATTTGTCTGACGGCAACACTGGTGTGTGTGGTGCTGTAATAGGCAAATATAGGAAGAATGGTTTTTTACTGTTACGCTGTTTGTCAATATAGTCTATACTATGACGTATTATGTTTGGTAGACAATCCTGTGGATCAAAGTCGGCTCCTGCCACTCCTCCGTGCATTAAACCGAGTCCCTTCTGCGGTTCAATGATATGGTCGGGAAGAGCAGTCACTTTATTGTTTTCTACATAAACATAAGGAGCTATGTCAAGAGAAGAAGGTATACCATAAAAATAGTCGAATCCTCGGTCTGTGGGACCATTTTTTATAGGTAATGAAAAGTCTACATCTTTCTTATTTTTCGCATTTTGAGGATATCCCCAATCCCAGCCTAAATGCCATTTTCCAATACAGGCGGTATTGTAGCCATTTTCAGAAAACATTTGGGCGATTGTCCGACGGTCGGGTGTAATCATAGCAGGTGAATAACCATCGAGTACACCTTCTTTTAATTTTGTTCGCCACGGGTATCTTCCGGTGAGAATGGAATACCGTGACGGGGTTGACAAGGCGGAAGAGGAGTGGGCATCTGTAAAAGTAATCCCATCTTGGGTTAGATTATCAATGTTAGGAGTAGGAATCTTAGATTCTGGATTGAATGCCGAGATGTCTCCATATCCTAAATCGTCCGCCAATATAAATATTACATTGGGAGATTGTGCTCTTACGACTGCTGTCGCAAGTAATGCGGATGAAAGGGTGATTAGTTTATGCATGTTTTTTTAATATGAGTGTAATATTTGCTCTAGACTTATGTTTTTAGGGGTTTGTAATAAAGGAAATTCTGGTAG
Organism: Bacteroides sp. NSJ-39; assembly: GCF_014287315.1. NCBI lineage: Bacteria > Pseudomonadati > Bacteroidota > Bacteroidia > Bacteroidales > Bacteroidaceae > Bacteroides > Bacteroides sp. NSJ-39. The sequence continues at coordinate 18,454 of NZ_JACOOB010000011.1, forward strand.
TATACACATGGGTATTGCAGGATCTCCTACTTTCCAAGCTGGTATATTTGCAAAGAGTCTTTCTAGTTTTCTTCTTGATTTTTCAGCTTCGGCATTTCCTTTACCCTTTGCAATAGGATTCGTTTCTTTAGGATCCTTTATTGTATCGTAAAAATTACCATTGGAATAGAGCTTATATCGCATGTCTCTAAAAAATTGTTTTGCATTTTTACTCGCGGACGCGTTAAATCTTGAATCATAATGACAGAATACCCATTCGCGATACTTACCTTTTTCTCCCTTTATTTGAGGTAAAAAGCTTTGTCCATCTATATCCCATTGTTTAGGCACTTTAATATTCATAGCTTCTGCAAAAGTAGGCATAAAATCGGTGAAATCTATCATATCTGCACATTCATGCTTTGTATTGTTATTTTTTCCCCAATAAACTATCATAGGTACACGTACTCCAGTATCAATTGTTAGCCCCTTCCCCCCCCTTACTATTGTTCCATCTTTCATGGTTGTTCTTATGTTACGGTTTGTTCCGTTATCTCCAATAAAAATGATAATGGTATTGTTCAATAAGTTTAAATTTTCTAACTTGTTGAATATCATGTTTATGTTTTTATCCACATGTTCTACCATCTTTGTGAAATTGGCGGTATTGCGTACTTCACGCATGGAGGGATCTTTCCATACATCACTTTGAGGAGTGGGGTAAAATGGATCATGCACTAATACCATAGGATAATATATGAAAAAGGGCTTAGTTTTGTTCTTTTCAATAAAATCAATCACATATTGAGTGAATATATCCGGTCCATATTCATTGTTTGAGTAAAGCTTTATATTTCCATCTTGTTCTATTAGTGGAGCGGCATATCTTTCTTTTATCATCCTGTCATAGCTTAACTGCCAAAGGCAATAGTGATCGAAACCAAAATGATTAGGCAGATTTCTGTTTCTGCCTAATTGCCATTTGCCAGCTATCATAGTGGTATATCCGGCGTCCTTTGCTAAATGGGCAAAAGTTTTCTCCTTTTGATTTAAGTGCCCAAAGCAGGAGTAATTTTTATTATTGTATTTACCTGTCATTAGTTGTACGCGCGATGGTGTGCTTAAGGGTTGAGAGAAACAGTTGTCGAATCTCACTCCTATTTCTGAAAGTTTGTCAAGGTTTGGTGTTTGATAGGTACTGCCATAACATCCTAAACATTCACGTCCCATATCATCAGCTAAGATCAACACAATATTGGGCTGTTTGTTAGCTGTTTGGGCCATCAAAACGGAGGGAATTATAGCGAGACATTCCCATAAGAAGCTATTAATGACTTTCATTTGTTGATAGTTTTAGATGTTTATATTCTAACTCCTAGGTTTTGTTTATTGCATGAATATTTCGATTTGCTTCCAGCTATTACCAGTATCATTCGCACTCCTCTTTCCTGGGGTAGAACGTCCTTCTTCCACATACTTTTTGATCATCTGTGTCATTTTATCCACATCTTTTTTGTAGCGTTTGTTACTGATGATATTCTTCTTCTCCGAAGGGTCTTCTTTAAGGTTAAAGAGTTGCATGTTGGGTAGTTTGGCTAGATCAGCAGGTTTATTAGGGTATCCCCATCCTCCTGAACCACCGTGGAATACTAATTTTAGCTGAGGCGTACGTAGAGATAGATAACCTTTTCCCGATTCATAGATAAGATCTTTTCGGGCAGAATTTCCCTTTTTGCTTAGTATAGGCCATATACTATAACTGTCCACCGCTTCTTCATCTTTCAATTGGTAGTTCACCATTTGGGCAAAGGTGGCATAGAAATCGGTGAGTGATACCAATGAACTGTTGGTTTCGTTCGTATATTTTCCTTGCCAGGAAACGATGAGTGGAATACGGTGTCCACCTTCATAAATGTCGTTTTTATAACCTCTGTAGATGTAACTTGGGTGATGCCCTTTATTTTCCATTTCTTCTACACCTATGTATGGAGCGCATCCGTTATCTGAAGTGAAAATAATGATGGTATTCTCTAGTTGATTGTTTTTCTTCAATGTTTCTACGATTTGCTGTACCATGTCGTCTATCATAATTACGAAATCTCCATAATCTCCTATGATTGTCTGACCTTGATATTTTTTTGTCGGCAATATGGGAGTATGCGGTGCTGTGATAGGAAGATATAGGAAGAACGGCTTTTTACTGTCACGCTGTTTATTAATGTAGTCTATACCATGACGTATAATATTGGGTAGGCAGTCTTGTGGCTCAAAATCGGCACCTGCGACTCCATTACGTATCAGTTTGATCCCCTTTTGCGGGCCAATGGTGCGATTGGGAAGAGCTGTCACTTTATCGTTTTCTACATAAACGTGTGGAGCTGTTCCGAGTGAAGCAGGTATACCGTAAAAATAATCGAATCCTCTGTCCGTAGGACCATTCTTGATAGGGAGTGAGAAATCCACATCCTGTTTGTTTTTGGCATTTTGAGGATATGCCCAATCCCAGCCAAGATGCCATTTTCCTATACAAGCAGTGTTGTAGCCGTTTTCAGAAAACATTTGGGCGATTGTACGGCGGTCGGGAGTAATCATAGCTGAAGAGAATCCGTTCAATACTCCACTTTTCATAGTTGTTCTCCAAGGATACCTTCCAGTGATAATGGAATAGCGTGAAGGAGTGGAGAGCGCGGAAGATGAATGGGCATCCGTAAAGGAAATTCCGGAGTGTGTCAGGTTATCAATGTTCGGAGTGTGGATTTTGGATTCCGGATTGAATGCTGAAATGTCTCCATAGCCTAAATCGTCTGCTAATATGAATATCACATTGGGCGATTGTGCCTTTACGGCAGTTGCCGCAAGGAGTATAGATGAGACTGTTATTAGTTTGTTCATCACTTTTGATTAAATCTTTTGTGAATTTTATTTTCTTTTCAATTGGTCAACGTGAGTTCAATGAACTTCAGAATGGTACAATGTGAAAAATCATCAAACCCACGTTTGTTATTTATTCTTGTACTATAACATTTATAGGACAAGTGAATCCTTTTTCAAATTTTGGGTATGCCGTACCCGAATTAGGCAGTGACTCGAATATGAAAGTGAATGTTCCCGCTTTATTCAACAAGGTACCTGCATCCGCATTGAAATCGACATACGATATGAAATACTTTTCATTTAGTTTTGAATCTTCAAAGAAATGAACGATCTCATTACTTTTCTTATTGGCTGTTCCAGCTCCAATTTTGGACTTATCACCGGCAACCTTTACAACATCTGGTGTGTAGAAACCTCTGAACCAATTGTTTTTGTTATCATCATGTGCTTTGAAGTTATAACCTGTTGGTGCTGTAGCCCCTTCCGGCTTGTATGTTGCAAACCAAATGCGCATAGCAGTATTACCTCCAAGTACTTCCCCTTTGGTCAGTATTTTCGTCTGCTGGTTACTTTTCTGTATTAATTCGCCTCGTATTGCTTTTACGGGATCGCTTTCTGTAGGTTCCCAATCTTCATTGAAAGTCGGTACGTCAGGAGTATCGGTAGTAAGGTTAGGGTTGACTATAAATCCGGATACAGGATTTTCTGTAATTGTAAATTCAAAAGGTACCCATCCTGTTTCTCCTGTGACAGGATGTTTGGGAAAATACTGTATGATGTTATTACCGGCATCTGTATTTGTATACTTGATGTATATTTTATAGTTACCTGGTTTTTCGATATAAGATTTGGGGGTTGAAGCACTGATAGTCCAAGATGCGGATGACATGGGACGTGTGCGGTTTCCGCCATAGAGTATATCAGGTGTGTTTTCGTCCCACATGCCTACAGATATTGGTTTTGAGTTTGTTCCATGAAAGAATATATCATTTTCTCCCCAAACGTGACTTAGAGTACCGTCTTTTAATGTAAAAGCTTCGGGGTATTGTTCTATATTTTCTGGTGTGGGAGTAAATAAGATAAGTGTTTTTACGCCATTATCTTCGGTAAAACCGGGACGAATGGCATTATTGGCAATCATTATGGAATTGTAGCGTAGATTAGCCACGCAGTTGTATGTAAGTCCTGAAATTTTGATTTCTGTGGAGGGACTGGACATTCGGGCATACCAAAATATTTGTTCGTTTTGTGCTCCGGTTGTTGGAGTAGATTGGTTTACCCAGTTAATTTCTCCACCGAGAAGAACAAAAGGTTTTTCACTAGTAGGAATAAGTTCGCGTGGAGGACGTTGAGTGCCCTCAGCCCAAATTGGAATTGTTTTAGTGATGGTGGTGCCAATTTTTTCTCCGTTTTCAAAAATGTCAAACGAAATAGGTACCGTTCCATCCTGCGTTGGGGTTCCACTTATCGGGAAATAAGCATATTGTTTATCTCCCTGAAAGGAGAGTTGTATCTCTCCGTCTTCTATTTTCAATCCTGTTTCGGATGACCGATCAACAAACTTGACAAGTAGTTTCCGACCAAACCCGTTGACGAACGGAATACCCAAGCGGTCACCCGGTTCGTTTTCATCACCAGCAAAAGCGGGGGTACCTTTAGCTAGGAATCCGTCTACATAAATGGTTGATTCTTGTACGTTTAACCCCTTTTCTTGTACAATATATTCTATTCCGGGGTGTTCGCAAGAACAGAACAGACTTGAAATAAACAATATGGATAGTAATGCGGTAATCTTATTCATAATCATGTTTCCTTTCGTTTATATAACATTTGTTATCTTGCACCATAATTCTGTGTCAGCTTAGGATTGGAACGTATCTCTTGTGACGGAATAGGAAATAAGGTACAGTATTGGTCAATCTCAAATTTTTCGCTCTTCATATAGTAGTTGTTCACATTAGGAGAGCTGTTGGAAGTATAAGCATTATAGAAATTGGTGAAGTGTTGGTTCATTACTTCTACTGCTTTCCCTGAGCGTACGAGATCGAACCAGCGATGTCCTTCGAACGCCAATTCCAATGTTCGTTCGTCATAGATTGCTTGGTAAACCTTTTCCGGAGTATCTAGAACCCATTCTTTATTAGAGTCTCCAGACGCAAGGTACGGAACAATACCGGCCCTTTCCCGTACAAGGTTGATTGTATTATTCAAAACGCTTTGTGACAGAACTCCGTCACTTATATGTGCTTCCGCTTCTGCCAATAACAGCAGTACGTCCGCAAAACGGAGGATATACCAATTGTCATCAGAATCATTTACTTTATATTCTGATGAACCCATGTATTTGCCACACATCCACTGGTCGTCTGCACTAAAGCCTTTGACAGAAGTCCGGAAAGAGGTACCAGTATAAGGGTCGTAAGGATATGCGACGTTTTGTGTATAATCTTTATTCTCATTAACCGGAAGATAAGAAATACCATCTGTGTCTAATTTGATGTTACCGTCGCTGATGCGTGTATCGGTGTAGATAACATCATCGAATTTGCGTACTTCATATTGATAATCGGGATACATGGAATCCCATTTCTTTGCCATGTCCATAAAATATCCGGTCGGTGCGCATGCGCCATTTCCTTGATTTGAAATGGGAGATGGGATATATCCGTTTGAGTTGGCTTTATTGCGGGGTGCATAGGATGCGGGTGAGAAAAGAGTGTAGAACGGGCTGCCCAATCCTTCTGCCTGCCCCGTTTTATATTCCACTTCCCATATAGACTCACTTGAATGTTTGTTTGTGGGCTTGAATAATTCACTGAAATTCGGGTACAATTCGTATCCTCCATTGTTTATCACATCTTCTAGATAATACTTGGCGGCTTCGTATTGCGTAGTGGTCGTTTCCGGATAAAATACGGTAATGTTTGGATTGGCAGATATATCTTTCCATGCTTCTACGTTGGGATAAGCAGCTTCTGTGATGTCGTTCGGCATGGATAGAAGTACTTTTCCCAGTAAAGCCTCTGCCGCATATTTATTAACTCTTCCTGTTGGAGTTTTCTCTCCGTTATTTGTTGAGCGATAAAGATTGTTAGATTCGATGGCGGTGGTCAAATCGGTGAGAATTCGTATATACACCTCTTCTGTGGATGCACGCAGATGACCTCTGGAATCTGTGTATTCTTGCGGGATATCCATAATGATGGGTACTCCGCCGTAAGCGCGAACTAAGTTGAAATAGAAAAGGGCACGTAGTACTTCGGCCTCTGCAATGTACTTCTGAACAGCTTCATCATTTCCGAAAAGTTCTTTTCCTTTCTCAATGACCGTGTTGGCTCTTATGATTCCTTTGTAGTGATGAGCCCAGTAGTTTTGGTTTCCGCTGTTGTTGGCAGATATGGTAAATTTTTCAATTTCATGTCGGAAAGTATTGGCATAATAATTGGTCTGATTCGGGAATGCGACATCCGAACGCACATCACCGAAGAGATAGATGCTGGCCGAATACAGTCCGTTGTCTCTCAATGAAGAGTAAGTTGAATACAATGCCGAACGTATATCATCGGGTGACTTGTAGAAATTTTTACCCGTTAAAGTGGTTTCCGGCTCAATGTCTAGAAAACCGGTACAAGCGGACATACAGGTAGTAACCAATGCCATTGTAAATATATTCTTCAAATTTTTCATATTCTTTTTCATGCTTTAGATTTATAATGTAACTTTCAGTCCCATGGTGAAATTTCTGGATAAAGGATATCCGGTACGGTCGATGCCCGGTGCGGTGGCCGAACGGAATGTGTTGGCTTCGGGGTTCATACCGGTATATTTGGTGAAAGTATGCAAGTTGTCGATATTGAAACTTAGTACTAATCCGTTTAAAAAGGTTTTCCGAAGCATTTTTTTGTCGAATGTGTACGAAAGTTGGATATTACGGATGGATAAATAAGAACCATCTTCGAGATATCGGTTGGTAAATTTACTCATTTCCGTAGTTGGACGTACATCATTGGAGGTGTAAGTACGGTCCGCTAAACCATTACCCGGCGATTCGGGCGAACGCCATCTGTCTACTACTTTGATGGAAAGGTTGTTATTGTTGTTTCCGCGGAGTGTTTCACGTAATGTATAGTTGTAAATCTGATTTCCGTATTGTCCGTTCAACTGAAAACTAAATGAGAAGTTTTTGTATGAGAATGTGTTGACCATACCGGCATTGAAACGTGGATAAGGATTTCCTATAATAGTACGGTCATTATCATCATAAAGTCCGTCACCGTTGAGATCATACCATTTACAGTCTCCTGGACGAACGTTCGGGTCGAAAGCTAGTCCTGAATAGGGGTCGTTCCGCAGTGCTTGAATCTCCTCCATTGACTGATAGATACCGCCGAATACATTTCCGTAGAACATACCTATCGGATAGCCTACTTTCGTGATGTTTGATTCTGCTACTCCATCAGTGATGGCTTCAGAATCGAGTCCTAGTGCCAATACCTTGTTTCGGTTGGCGGAGATGTTGAACGTAGTTGTCCATTTGAATTTGCCGGTCAAGTTACGTGATACGATATTGAACTCGATACCCTTGTTTTCAACGGAACCGACGTTTTGTAGCATGCGTGAAACTCCTAAAGTGCTTGGAACGATTGTATTGAGAAGCATATCGGAGGTGATAGACTTGTACAAATCAAGTTGCATGAATATTCGGTTGTGGAAAAGACCTATATCTATACCTAAGTTTGTCTGTTTGGACACTTCCCATTTCAAATCTGGATTAGCAATGTTCGATGGAGCCCAGCCATTTACAACAGAACCATCTACTATATACGATTGCTGTGACATTTTGGTCTCATAGTTGTAGTCTCCGATAGCATTGTTGCCGGACAAGCCGAAGCTACCTCGCAATTTGAGTTCACTAAGTACTTTCCTGAGTGGTTTCATGAACTTTTCTTCTGTCATAGCCCATCCTGCAGAAATGGAGGGGAAATAACCATATTTGTTGTTCTTTCCGAAGCGGCTTGAGCCATCTGCACGGAATACTCCTTGAACCATATATTTTCTTTTGTAGTCGTAGGTCAGTCGGGCTATGTAGGATAGCATACGGTCTTCGGTTTTATTATAATATCCTCCGTTGACTACACCTCCGTTGATGGAAGGTAGAGATTCTGTCGCAAAATGATAGGCGGATGTGTAGAGCTTGTTGAGTTGGTTGCTTTGTATAGTCATACCTCCTACGGCACTGATGTTATGGTCTCCGAACTCTTTCTGATAGGTCAGTATGTTTTCGTTAATCCACATGAGCTTGCGGGTCATTGTGGTGGAAGCCTCAGAGTCAGTACGGTTTTTGCCAATGGAAGCCGGATACCATATTGAGTTTTCGGATGACATGATATCGATAGCCAATGATGGTTTGAACGTTAATCCCTTGGCCAACTTTAATTCGAAGTTAAGACCGCCAACAATGCGATTCTGACTCGTTTCGTTTTTGTACTCATGAGCGATTCTGACTGGGTTGTCTTGGTTGTCAGCTAATGGCGAATCGGTAAGAGTGGGGAATGCACCGGTTTCGGGATCTCTTGAATCGGTTGCCTTAGTCGGTGCCAGGTTGTACTCTAATGTGGAAAAATATTCTCCATTCGGGAGTTTGACCGGGAAAAAGGGATACATGGAAATTGCGGTTCGGATTACACTGTTCGAGCCTTCTCCGCCTTCTCTGGTCCTTCTCTGATTGATAAACGTAGGAGCAAAGTTCACAGTTACTTTGGCCCATTTATTTAATTCGATGTCGAAGTTGGAACGGAAAGCGAATCTTTTCATTCCAGTACATATCAGAATACCTTCCTGGTCGAAGTATTCGCCGGAAATTCGGTAACGCATATTTTTACTTCCTCCTGCAATAGATAAGTTGTATTTCTGTTGAATGGCATTTTGGAAGATGGCATCTTGCCAGTCTGTATTGAGATTCTCGTCGAAAGGAAAATAGTCTTGATTTTGATTTGTTGTGTAACGGAATCTTTCATTCAGATTCTTATCTTTATAATATTCCAGCAATTGGGCTGTGTTCATCAATTCAAACTTATGTTGTATTTGGGCTATGGTGGTTGCGGCATTAATGGTTATTGTTGGTTTTGCACTTTCACCGCGCTTTGTGGTAATAAGTATTACACCATTGGCACCGCGCGAGCCATATACAGCGGTTGAAGCGGCATCTTTCAGAATCTGAATGTTGGATACATCATCAGGATTGACTGCTGACAGGCCGCCTTCCATCGGTATTCCGTCGACAATGTATAAAGGTTCCGAGCCAGCAGTAACGGTACCGATACCACGAACTTCTACATTAATATCACCACCGGGAGTTGCATCGGAAGTCTGTATACGAACTCCTGGCACTAAACCCGAGATGGTCTGTTCGATGGAAGAACCTACATATCCAGATAATTCTTCGGATTTGATGGAGGTCATGGCAGACGTTATTGTTCTTTTGGTCTGCGTTCCATAGCCAATAACTACGGTTTCATCCAACATATAGCCGTCTTCAATCATGACTACCTTAATAAGTTTCTTTGGATCTTTGATTGTGATCTCTTGTTTTTGAAATCCGATGAACGAAAATTCAAGAATTGGATTTTTACCTTTCGTTTGAATTTTGAAAGTGCCATCAATAGTAGTGGTGGTCCCATAATTGGAATTTTGGCAAAGGACATTCACGCCGGGTATAGGCTGTCCTTGCTCGTCAACAACAGTTCCTGTTGCAAATGTTCGGGCATTCTGGGCGTATGTATTTCCATCTGTATATGAAGAAACTGCAAATATGGAGAATACAATAATTAGGAAAAGAATGCGGATAGAAATAATATTTCTCATATAGTAATAAATTTAGTTATGCCACAAAAATACAATCAATATACTAATTTTTTATAGGATGTAAAGCCGCCAAAGAGAATTTGTAAAACAGTATAATATATAATGTATTGAATAGTAGTTGTTTATGTGTAGTGAGTGATGGGGAAAATGTAATAGGTGTGTGAACTGTTTATAGTTGAGGAAGGTGTTGAATATGGAGATATCGGATTTTATATTCATTTTTACCATAACTACATAAATTGTCTTTGTTTTTAATGTATTCATTTGATTTATAGAACTTTATCTGTTGGTGGACTTACTTTTATCTTAAAATGGAACCAGATGTGACTCAATGGTATTAGCATTTCGTATATTTGCATAAATATAAAAGTATTTGTTTTCCCTTTCAACAACTAAAATCGCATAAAATATGAAGAATCACTCAAGACATTTTGTAGCCGTTACTTGTGCTTTAGCAGCATTTTCTCCTGTTGAAATGATGGCTCAGAAACAACCTAACTTTGTTATTATCGTTGCAGATGATATGGGATATGGTGATGTGGGCATATATGGCAATGAGTATATAAAGACCCCTAATATTGATCAAATGGCCCGGAAGGGGATGATGTTCACAGACTTCCACTCGAACGGTTCAGTTAGTAGTCCGACGCGTTGCGGGCTATTAACCGGACGTTATCAACAGAGAGCTGGTTTGGAGAGAGTTCTTTTAGTACCCCGGAATGATAAAGATAAGGAGGTGGGACTTCCGTCGGAAGAAATAACCTTTGCAAAAGTCATGGGAGACAATGGATACCGGACAGCTTTGATTGGCAAATGGCATTTAGGATATTTACAGAAACATCATCCGATGAATTTCGGCTTTCAGAAGTTTGTAGGTTTTAAGTCCGGAAATGTCGACTATCAGAGCCACCGCAACCGTTATGGTGATATGGATTGGTGGGATGGACTGGAAGTGAAAGATATGCCGGGATACACAACAACCCTATTAACAACGCTCTCTGAAGATTATATAAAGGAAAATAAAGATAAGCCGTTTTGTCTATATATAGGACATGCGGCTCCTCATTCTCCCATGCAGGGTCCTCATGAGAAAGCGATTCGTACAGAGGCCACTCCGGAAGGGGATAAAAACTCTGATAGATCGAATAAAGAAATCTATAAAGATATGGTAGAGGAATTAGACTGGAGTGTAGGGCGGATTCTGGAGACACTGAAGAAATATAAACTGGATGAGAATACTTTCGTTGTCTTTTTCTCCGACAATGGTCCGGTAATAAATAATGGAGGTTCTGCCGGAGGATATAAAGGTGCTAAAGGAAGTCCATGGGAAGGTGGTCATCGTGTTCCTGGCATTTGTTATATGCCCGGTACTATTAAAGAGGGCACAACATGCGAACAAACAGTGATGAGTTTCGACCTTTTTCCAACTATGTTGGATATGGCTGACATTCATTATAACGATTCAAAGAAGAAACTGGATGGAACCTCTCTGGTGCCTTTGTTCAAAGGAGAAAATCTTGCTACAAGGCTTTTATTTTGGGGTAATGGTAATAAGACTATATCAGTGAGAGACGGTAAATGGAAACTGGTTCGTTACAATCAAAAGGGGGACATTACGCTGCATTTGTTTGATTTGAACAATGACCCATATGAGAAAAACAATTTGAGCAAGCAGGAACCTGAATTGGTTGAAAGACTGGACAAAGAGATTACCCGCTGGGCTGAGTCCGTCTATTCGGAAGTTCCTGATCAGTTTGCCCGAAAAGTACAGCGCACGAATAAAAAATAACACGTTAACATACATAGTAACTATGAAGATAGAAAAAACAGCCTTGTTGGCATTGGGAGCTGCTATGACTTCCGGTGCGGCTTTGGCCTCGAATACGGTTGATAAAGCGACTCCTAATGTCTTGCTGATTCTTGTAGATGATCTTGGATTGGGCGATTTGTCCTGCCAATATGCCAAAGATTTGAGTACTCCCAATATTGATCGCATCTTTGAAACGGGAGTACGTTTGGATAATTTTTATGCCAATTCATCGGTATCTTCTCCTTCGCGTGCCGCACTGTTGACCGGGCGTTTCCCGGCTATGGTAGGAGTGCCCGGAGTCATACGTCCCTCCGTTGACCAAAATTGGGGCTATTTTGATCCGTCTGCCGTCACTATGCCTGAGGTGCTCAAGAATGGTGGTTATAGAACCGCGTTGATTGGTAAATGGCATTTGGGTTGGGAAAGTCCGAACCTTCCTAATGAAAGAGGATTTGAACATTTTCATGGCTTTCTTGCGGATATGATGGATGACTATTACACGCATCGGCGACAGGGAGGGAATTATATGTACCTGAATGATAAGGAAATCGATCCTAAAGGCCATGCTACCGAATTGTTTACTTCATGGAGTGTGGATTATATCAAGAAAGAAGCAAAAGAGAAGAAGCCCTTTTTTCTTTATCTTGCCTACAATGCTCCCCATTCTCCTTTGCAACCTCCGGTAGAATGGGTGAACAAGGTGCAAGAGAGAGACAAGTCTCTGCCGGTTAAGCGTGCAAGGCTGATAGCCCTGATTGAACATTTGGATTATAATATAGGTAAGGTGATACAATCTCTTGAGGAAAGTGGTCAATTGAATAATACGTTGGTGATATTTGCTTCTGATAATGGAGGAGACCGGGGAAGTATGGCGAATAATGGTCCTACCCGGGGTGCCAAAGGCGATATGTTTGAGGGTGGTATTCATGTCGCTTGCGCATTGAATATGCCGGGAGTTTTCGAAGGTGGCCGACATGACAATCACTTCGTGGTGATGATGGACCTTATGCCTACTATATGCGACTTTGTAAATGTACCGGTCAAGCATGAGATAGACGGTATTTCCGTACTGGATGCCATTAAGGGAAAGACCCAGAACACAGAAGACCGCTTTGTCTTTTGGCTCCGAAATGAAGGTGGTGCGCAGTTTGGTGGCAAGTCACAGAGTGCTGTGAGGTATAATGAGTACAAACTATTACAGAATCTTCCCTTTGAAGAGGCGCAGATGTTCAATTTGGAAGAGGACTCTTTGGAAACTACTCCGTTACCTTTGCAAGGGGATAGGTTTCGGAAATTGAACAATGCAATGACCAGGCATTATCGTGCTTGGGGGGCAGTCCCTTGCCAGGCACCGTCTAAATAGAAACTTAAATTATAAAATAAAACTAGTATGATGAATTTAAAAATGAAAAACAAGACTCTGTTCCTATGCCTTCCAGCCATATTAAATGTCCCTTTTGGAGGCTCTTCTGTATTCGGGGCAAATCCAGAAAAAGTCAATAAAGAAAATAGCCCGAAACGTCCTAATGTACTTGTATTACTAACGGATGACCAGACATTCAGCACTATCCATGCCTGGGGTAATAACGAAATTCAGACTCCGAATATGGATAGGCTTGTCAATCAGGGTATGTCATTCACCCAAACTCACGTAATGGGCGGGCTCAATGGCGCCATCTCGCAGCCCAGTCGTGCGATGCTCCTTACCGGGCGCGGTCTGATGGATGTACACCGCAACGGACAAATCATCCCCAAGAATGAGAAAACATTTCCCGAACTGTTCCGCGAGAACGGCTATACAACCTTCGGAACCGGCAAATGGCATAGTGACAAAGCTGCATTCAACCGTTCGTTCTCTACGGGTGCAAATATTTTTTTCGGGGGAATGCATCCCTATGGAAATGAAAAGGAAGAAAAGGGACACCGATGCCCTTATCTGCATGAGTATGACCCGACAGGGAAATACAAAAATGGTCAATGGGTAAATGCATCACTCAATACTTTCTCATCTGAGTTGTATGCCGATGCCGCCATCAAGTTCATTGAAACAAATGCATCGAATGATAACCCGTTTCTGATGTATGTCGCATTTACTTCGCCGCATGATCCGCGTAACGTATTACCCGATTACGGACGCAAATACGGCAGCAAGGAAATTACGATGCCAAAGAATTTTGTCACACAGCATCCGTTTGATAATGGCGACCTTAATGAACGTGATGAAAAACTGTTGCCTACTCCGCGTGTACCGGAACAGGTGCTTGCTGAAAGGGCCCGCTATTATAGTATGGTGAACGAGGTAGATGTTCAGATAGGACGTATCCTTGATATGCTTGAAAAAAGCGGCAAAGCCGATAACACCATCATCGTATTTGCTGCGGACAACGGCCTTTGTGTCGGAGAACACGGACTGTTGGGGAAACAGAACTTATATGAAGCGGCGGTGAGAGTGCCTTTGGTGATATGCGGACCTAATATCCCGCAAAATGTTATGAGCGATGCCTACTGTTATCTTTATGACCTTTACCCCACTCTCTGCGATCTTTCGAAGATAAAGGCGCCGGCTACTGTTAAGGGTATTTCATTAGCGCAAACCATACAGAACCCGAAAGTGAAAAAGCGCAAGGACATATTGCTGACATATATTAACCTCCAACGAGCCATCAAGAAGGATGGTTTCAAACTTATACTTTACAATGTAGACGGTCAGCGTCATCCGCAGCTTTTTGACCTTAAGGCGGATCCAATGGAAATGAATAATCTTTATGATAATTCGAAGTATAGTAAAAAACGTGAAGAACTTACTAAATTACTTTATGCTCGAATGGCGTCTGTTGGCGATTTCTGTGATCCTACTAAACCGGATTGGGGCTATCCGACGAAATTGAAATGGGAACAAGTTGTCAAAGTCAATCCTTGATGTAGACAGATGTGTGCAAAGGGCTTTTTTAGCACCAATATGAGAAAATATTATTCCCACTGCAATGAGAGAAAACAGCTTATTACAGTGGGTGTTTTTTGTTATGGTGAGAGTAGCTTTTATTGCCCGATACGTCCCACTCTTTCTTCGAAAGAGTTACGGTCGCCAATAGCTTTGCTTCTCATTTTCGAGCGGTAATTGTAAATGGTAGACAGCGAATATTGCAAGAAATGGGCTATTTTTACACTGTCCGTGATTCCTAACCGAATTAGTGCAAAGATTCTCAGTTCAGGAGTCAGCAGTTTGCCTGTACCGGGTATTATGGCATTTTCGGGTGATAAGAGCGCATTGAAGTCTGCTACGAAGTTTGGGAATAAGTTGAGGATTGCTTTGTCGAAATTATTATAAAACTCTGCCAAGTCTCCTTCTGTATTTAGCGAAGACTTGAGGAAAGAAACCACTTTATTGATATCTTCACTCTTTGCTATTTTAAGGGCTCTTTTTTTGAAACTATCTATCTGAGTGATATAGTTGGTGTATTGCTCCATATATAATCCCACATATTCTTCCTTAATTTTACTGCTATCAGCCAGTGCAGAGTTTATGTTTTGTATTTCATCCAAATGATATGACAGGCTTTTATTGGCTTGTTCCACTTTTTTCTTTTGCTTCTTTAGTTGGGTGAAAAGTATAAATAATAGGATACAAACAAGGCACAGCGAACTGAGTAGGCTACTGATAATAACAAATTTGCGTTTTTCTTTCTCTTGAAAAGCTTTGTCAATGAAGAGATACATATCCGAGGCTTCGATAGTATTAATTCTTGCATTACATAAAATCGCATCTTCCATTGCATTTTTCATGTATGCGTATGCCCGATCTATATCTCCACTTTCAAAAATAAGTTTTGCCAATATTCGCAAAGAACGGTTTTCTCTAGTTCCGTTTATTACATCAGATATGGCGGATATGGTAAAATACCTGACCGCATTCTTAGAGTCACCTTTGCCTTGATAAGCGGAGGCTAATGAATAAGCTAATATACCGGCATTCCGCGAATATTGGGGATAGCTTAAATAAGCACTGTCAAGCATATGGATGGCATCATTATATTTCTTTTTGTGTAGCAGGATAGGAGCAATTGTGAAAGCTCGTATATTGGAAGGGACTTCTGCGCATTGGAGTAAGGAGTCGCGATAAGTTTGTTCTATCAAATCATTCTTGCGTGATTCTATTTCACTGGAAGCAAAATTCTTCTGGTGATTGTAGATAGTGGCTTGCCCGAGGAAGTATTCCACTTTAAGTTTGGGAGATAATAATTCATGTTGTATGGGATTGACGATGGACAATGCCTCTTTGAAAAATCCCATGGAAGATAGAATACGTGCATAGTCTAGCTTGGCTTCTATGATAAGCTTTCTATCTCCACTTTCTTGAGCTAACTCATTCATATGAATAGCATAGGTTAAAGCGGAATCTTTTTGAAAGGAAGAATAGGCGAAACATAATAATTCGGCTATTTGTACTTTTTTACGTATTTTATGATGTAACTTCAGTTCTATTTTAAGACTATCTATTTGCTCTTGCTTTTGTTCTGCATAATCTAATTTATACTTTAGGGCTTTATCTAATGTTTTTAGTAATGACTTGATTTCATCGTTAGCTGTAGCCGGATTGATAAAAATAAAGCAGAGTAATACAGGTAAAATGAACTTTCTCATGATTATATTAGATTTTATCGCTAAAGTTGAATTTGGGATAAAGGTAAATATAATATTTGATAAATACTAGCTTGTGATTTAATTCTCATGTTTGAGATTTATAATTCTATACCGAACCGTAAAAGTAAATACCGGTTTGATATGGAATCTTTTTCAAAAATGCCTATATAAAATTAGGAAATAATTGTTATTTATATTTTTGTGCGAACTCCGCCGAAACCGAATTGCTGAAACTTCGGCAAACTTCAGCAGCAAAGTCTTTTCCGCACTGAATGATTTTATCCCAGATCTCTTCATTCAAGTTATTCAGATCGCGGTAACGGACATCATATTTAAGTAGTCCGTAGATCAGGCCTGCGTTAAAGTTATCACCGGCTCCGATGGTGCTGACGGCTTCCAACGGCTCTATCGGATATTCTTTGCTGACCAGGTTGGTACGCAAAGATACTTTGTCGCCACCGGCGGTGCAGACAAAACGGGGACAGTAGAACTTTATCTTATCTTTGTATATCTTGTCTACGTCCTGCATATTATACATGTAGAGGAAGTCCTCCAAAGAACCGCGCACAATATCTGCATATTCCAGATTCTCGATGATGGTAGGGGCCAGTTTCATCGCTTCATTCTTGTGTGAAGAACGGAAGTTCGGATCATAGTAGATAATGGCTCTCTTCTCACGCGCCTGATCCAATAATTCGAGAATCTTATCCCGCAATACTGGATTCAAGGCATAGTATGAGCCTACCATGACAATATCATCCTCCTCCAATTTGGGAAACAGTACATCCAGACGTTGCTTCGGATAGTCCTTGTAAAAGATATATTCAGCGTCACTTTGCTCATTGAGGAAAGCGAGCGATACAGGTGATTTGCCATCGGGAAATACATTCACATGATTGGTTGGGATGTTGTTTTCACGCATGAATTGCAGGATGATATTCCCTACACGGTCATTGCCGGTCTCACTGATGAAACCGACGTTGACTCCCATCCTTCCTAAGGACACGATGCCGTTGAACACGGAGCCTC
The DNA here is from genome assembly GCF_014287315.1 of Bacteroides sp. NSJ-39. NCBI lineage: Bacteria > Pseudomonadati > Bacteroidota > Bacteroidia > Bacteroidales > Bacteroidaceae > Bacteroides > Bacteroides sp. NSJ-39. The sequence continues at coordinate 35,651 of NZ_JACOOB010000011.1, forward strand.
CCGGCACGGCTGCGGAAGGCTGTTCTCCTCGAAAGATGATATCGAGGATGGTCTCTCCGATGCCGATTACTTTTCGCATAGTGACCTTGATTTTTCTCCCAGATAACCACCGTGGTGGCGTTTCGAATATTCTTCTATGGTGAATTGGGTCTTTTTCATGGTCTGTACCACTAAGATATCGCCGATGACGGTCATCGCGGTTGTCGAGGTGGTAGGAGTCATTCCTAATGTACAGACTTCAGCCGGTTTTCCGGTGCTCAGGCAGACATCCGATTCTTGTGCTAACGGACTGTCCGGATTTCCGGTGATTACGATGAACTTCAAGTCCGGATCGAGGTTATGTGCCAACCGGGTCAGTTCGACAATCTCACGTGTCTTGCCGGAATTGGAGATTAATAAAAGCAAGTCGTTCTTCTGCAAGATTCCCAAGTCGCCGTGTTGCGCTTCGCTGGGGTGCAGGAAAACGGACGGAATACCGGTGGAACAGAAAGTAGTAGCAATGTTCATCGCAATTTGTCCGGCCTTTCCCATGCCGGAAGTAACCAGTTTCCCGTTTTTCTGATGTACTTGCTCTACAATCAGTTGTATAGCTTTCTCGTATGCGTCTGTTACAGGGATGTTGAGCACGGCTTGTGCTTCCTGTTGCAATAGTTGTTTGATGGAGTCTATCATATAATCAGTTTATTTTTTCTTTTAATTCTTCCGGCGTGTTTGCTATTTCGTAATAGGTGGAGAAAGGCTGCCGGGCAAATCCTTTATCCTCTAATGTCTTGAGTGTTTTCAACAGTTCGTCATAGAAACCATATTCGTTGTAGAAGATGACTTTTTTCCGGTGGTATCCGATGGAAGCGGCAGCCATTACATGGAATATCTCGTCCAATGTGCCTATGCCTCCCGGCAATGCTACCAGGATATCCGATTTCTCTGTCATGATATCTTTCCGCTCACTAAGGTTGTGGGTATGGATCACTTCATCAAGGAACGTGCAGACACGTCCTTTCTCTTCCAGTTTGGTAGGAACTACCCCGATTACTTTACCGCCGTTTTCCTTCACGGCACGCGCTACGCATTCCATAAGTCCGAGATCGGCTCCTCCATAAATCAACGTTTTACCTGTTTTACCCATCCACTCACCGATTTGGCGGGCACTTTCAAAGTACATTTTGTCAATGTTTGCGGCGGCAGAACAGAATATTCCTATCTTTTCCATATACGTTGTTACTGTTATAGTCCACAAATATCTGCAATTTTCTATAAACAGCAATAAGTTTTATTGTATTTTTGCGGCATAATTCAATAAGGAAGTAGAAAACAATGCATTATAACGAATATACACTACCGAATGGCCTTCGTATTATCCATGAACCGACTCTCTCGAAAGTAGCTTATTGTGGTTTTGCCATCGACGCCGGAACACGAGACGAGGCGGAGCACGAACAGGGGATGGCTCATTTTGTGGAGCATCTCATCTTTAAGGGGACGGAGAAGCGGAAAGCCTGGCATATCCTTAACCGGATGGAGAATGTAGGCGGCGATTTGAATGCCTACACCAATAAAGAAGAAACGGTAGTCTATTCCGCTTTCCTGACCGAACATCTGGAACGGGCGCTCGAATTGCTGGGGGATATTGTGTTTCATTCCACTTTTCCCCAACACGAGATTGAGAAGGAAACGGAGGTTATCATTGATGAAATTCAATCATACGAAGACACTCCGTCGGAATTGATATTCGATGATTTCGAGGATATGATTTTCCGTAACCACCCGTTGGGGAGGAACATCCTGGGTAAGCCGGAACTGTTGCGTAGCTTTCGCACCGAAGATGTCCTTTCGTTTACGCGCCGGTTCTATCAGCCGGGAAATATGGTATTTTTCGTTCAAGGGCAATATGACTTCAGAAGAATAATCCGTCTGGCGGAGAAGTATCTGTCGGATGTCCCTGCCGGAGAGGTAAACAGCCGACGTGTGCCTCCTCCGCTTTATGCTCCCGAGCATTTGACGGTCGCTAAGGATACGCATCAGGCTCATGTGATGATTGGCAGTCGTGGATACAATGCGTATGACGATAAGCGTACGGCGCTTTATTTGCTGAACAATATTCTTGGCGGTCCCGGTATGAACAGCAAGCTGAATGTATCTCTGCGCGAACGTAGGGGACTGGTATATAATGTCGAGTCCAATCTGACTTCTTACACCGATACGGGAGCTTTCTGTATCTACTTCGGCACTGATGTTGAAGATATGGATACCTGTTTGAAACTGACTTATAAGGAGTTGAAGCGGATGCGGGATACGAAGATGACTTCGTCCCAGTTGGCGGCGGCCAAGAAGCAACTGATAGGGCAAATAGGAGTGGCTTCGGACAATTTTGAAAATAATGCTTTGGGAATGGCGAAAACCTATTTGCATTATCACAAATACGAGTCGTCCGAGCTTGTCTTTAAACGCATAGAAGCTTTGACGGCGGAACAGTTGTTGGAGGTGTCCAATGAAATGTTTGCAGAGGAATATTTGTCCACGTTGATTTACAAATAATTAGTAGGCGGTCTTGCTTTTCGCTGATTAAATTCGTATCTTTACAAGTTTTATTCTTTTCTCTAAAGAGATGTCACTCTATAAGGTGCCGTTTGTCACCCTATAAAGTGCCTTTTGTCCCTTTGTAAGGTGCCGATGGTCACCTTGCAAGGTGACGACTTCCCGGCTACATAAAACCGCACTGTTTTCTGCACAGAACATTCTTATTCTCTGCACTGAAGAGTCCTAAACATAGTAAGAAAAGAATTATGGCTTATTACAATTTGAAGAAAAAACCGTCCCTTACCACGAAAGAGGGTGATAAGGAAACAATGTATGCCGACATTGTGTATAGCGGAACGATTACGGCAGAGCGTCTTATCCGGACAGTGGCCCAGAGAACCGGTTTCAAGGAGGGGATGATAGAAGGAATCCTTTCCGAGTTGCAGAACGAGACGTTGGAGTACCTGAGTGAAGGATATCGGGTGGAGTTGGGAGAGTTTGGATTCTTCTCTGCCAAAGTAAAGTCCCGCCTGGTGGAGAACAGGAATGACTTACGTTCAAATTCCGTTTCCTTTGATGGGGTGAATTTCCGTGCGTCCAAGTCTTTCCGTACCGGTATTAGGGGAGATTTGGAACGTAGGAGATGTATCGGTTTCCGTACTTCGAAAGAGTGGGACAGGAAGCAACTGGAACAAATTGTATTGCAGCATATCCGGAAGCATGGGTTCATCACAAGGGCTACTTATACTGAACTCACAGGTCGCTTGAAGAACTCCGCGCTTGCCGACCTCAAATCTTTTGCGGCCGAAGGGATTATCAAGAGAGTGGGACGTGGCAATCAGATGCATTTTATTGTGCCGCTCGTTGACGATCTGTAGCTTGTGTGCGTATTTGCGGAACGGATGAAGAGTGATTCTAATTAAAAAAGAGGAATGCTACTTGTTTTCGTCTGTATAATTCGTATTTTTGTAGCAGATACGTGTGTGATAACAATCTAAAAACAGAGGCAGTATGTTGGTAACGGGTAGAAAACTCCCCATCGGGATTCAGACTTTCGAGGATATTCGCAATGACGGGTATCTGTATGTGGACAAAACGGCATTGATGTGGACTATAGCGAACATTGGCAAGCCTTTCTTTTTAAGTCGTCCGCGCCGGTTCGGAAAAGGTCTGTTGATATCTACGTTCGAAGTCTACTTCAAGGGGAGACGTGAGCTTTTTACGGGGCTTGCTGTGGAAGAGTTGGAGAAGAAGTGGGAAGAGCATCCAGTGCTTCATCTTGACTTGAATGCCCGTAAGTACACCACTCCGGCGGATTTGGATGCTATTTTAAATCAGCACTTAGAACGATGGGAAGCGGTGTATGGAGAAGAAAAGCGTGACCGTGCTTCGGAAGAACGTTTTGCTTATGTCATCCGTCGTGCTTCCGAACAGACGGGCAAGGGTGTTGTGGTATTGGTGGATGAGTATGATAAGCCACTGTTGCAGGCCATTCAGAATGAACCTCTTCTTGAGTCTTACCGTTCTACCTTAAAGGCTTTTTACGGGGTATTGAAGAGTGCGGACCGTTACCTCCGTTTTGCGTTTCTGACCGGTGTCACAAAGTTTTCTCAAGTTAGTGTGTTCAGTGACTTGAATCAGTTGAATAGCCAGACTGAACGTCATTATCAAGTCATCATATATTTAATATTCAAGCTGATGGGGCAGTTCACCCAAGCGGAGGTCCATAGCTCACGGGGTCGTGCAGACGCTGTTGTAAAGACTCCTAAGTTTGTTTATGTATTCGAGTTTAAGTTGAAAGGAACTGCCGGACAGGCCCTGCAACAGATTGAAGAGAAAGGCTATACGCTTCCTTATGCGGCAGAGGGTCGGCAAGTGATAAAAGTCGGTGTGGAGTTCAGTGCGGAAAAGCGGAATGTGGAGCGCTGGATGGTAGAAGAAGAAAAATAACTGAATAACTAACCTTTGTATTTTAAGCTTGATACTCCAATGAAAAAGAATAGTCTGTTATTCCTTGTATTTCTTTCTTTGCCGTTATATACTTGGGCCGATAAGACTTTAGATTCACTCTTGAACGTGCTTGACCGGACGATTCAAGAGCATGAGACATACGTTGCCCAACGTGAGTTGCGTATCGGACATCTTAAGTCATTGGTAAATGGAATAGAGGTCAAGTCAGCGGAACATTACAACTTGAATAATCAGATATACAAAGAATACAGAGCTTTTATCTGCGATTCCGCCATTCATTATTTGAATGAGAATATACGGATTGCAGAGTATCTGCATGATACAGACCGGAAGATAGAAAGCAAGCTGCAGCTCTCATTACTACTATCTTCGACGGGGATGTATACAGAGTCTATCGACGTTTTGGAGTCGGTAGACCGTCAGGAGGTAGCCGCTCGCTTAATCCCGGATTATTACACTTGTTTCGATCATGTGTATGGAGAATTGAGCGTTTATACACAGGATAAAGCCCTTTCGGGACATTATTGGAGTATCTCGCAGGCATATAGGGATTCTTTGTACGCCATATTGCCGCCTGCATCGGAAGAACGTCTGTTGATGCGTGAAGCGTTGCTTCGTGACCAACATCAATATGAGGAAGCCTTGAAAATAAATGACCTCCGATTGGCGGAGATGGAGCCGTATACACCTCAATATGCGATGGCCACTTATCATCGTTCCCTCATCTACAAATACAGTGGGGATCATCTAGGGGAGGAGAAGAATCTCTGCATCTCCGCTATTTCAGATATTCGTTCGGCTATTAAAGATCATGCGTCGCTGTGGATGCTTGCCCAACTTCTTTATGAGGACGGAGATATGGAGCGTGCCTATCAGTATATGCGTTTTTCATGGAATGCGACCAAGTTCTACAATGCCCGTTTGCGTAGCTGGCAAAGTGCTGATGTACTTTCACTGATTGACAAGACTTATCAGGCAATGATTGAAAAGCAGAATGGTCGTCTCCAGCAATATCTGTTGCTTATCACTACATTGCTGGTACTGTTGATAGTGGCTTTGGGCTATATCTATCGTCAGATGAAGAAACTTGCGGATGCACGAAACCATCTTCAACAGGCTAACGAGCAGTTAAACGGACTGAATGAGGAGTTGAGGCAGATGAACAGTTGTCTGTCATCCACCAACATAGAACTTTCAGAGTCCAATCAGATTAAGGAGGAATATATCGCGCGGTTTATCAAGCTGTGCTCCACCTATATTAACCGTTTGGATGCTTATCGGCGTATGGTGAATAAGAAAGTATCCGCCGGACAGATAGCGGAACTTTTAAAGATAACCCGTTCGCAGGACGCTCTTGACGAAGAGTTGGAAGAGTTGTATGCCAACTTCGATACAGCCTTTCTACATCTGTTCCCCGATTTCGTGAAGAAGTTTAATGACCTGCTGCAGGATAATGAACGGATTGTATTGAAGAAAGACGAACTGTTGAATACCGAATTACGTATTTTCGCTTTGATACGTCTAGGCATTGAAGACAGTTCACAGATCGCTGAGTTCCTTCGTTATTCGGTGAACACAATCTATAATTACCGTGCAAAAGTGAAGAACAAAACTCGTGGCTCGAGAGAGGATTTTGAGGATTTAGTACGAAAAATCCGCTAATCAAGGTTGTAAACTATCCACTTTTTTAGACTGAAGAAAAGAGAGTAAGCTTTTGGAAATGAATTGTTTGCCTTTTAATGGTATCCACTTATTGCCCCCTCCTTATGAATCCGTTCTCATTTCTTTATAATTTTGACCTGTGCTTCGGAAGCAATGAGAGGAACTCCATTGCGGACGGACGTTTATTATTAACTTTAAAATTAGTACGCATGAAAAAGAACAGGCGAAAAATCCTTTCGGGGAGTCGCAAGATTCTCTTTGCTATTCTGGCAATGTTTCTATCATTGAGTGCATCCGCACAACAAATTACTGCCTCCGGTCAGGTACTGGATGCGCAGAACGAACCGCTTATCGGTGTTAGTGTACAGGAAAAAGGAACGACTAACGGTGCGATTACCGATCTGGACGGTAACTTTTCATTAAATGTTCAACAAAATGCCATTCTGGTATTCTCTTATGTGGGCTATAAGTCGCAGGAGATGAAGGCTACCCGTCAAATGAAGGTCACACTTCAGGAAGATAATGAAGTGCTCGATGAAGTGGTGGTAATCGGTTATGGCTCGGTGAAACGGAAAGATGTGACGACAGCCATTTCTTCCGTATCCACCAAAGATCTGGATATGCGTCCCATTGTATCTGCCGGACAGGCCATTCAGGGTAAGGCGGCAGGTGTATCGGTCATCCAGCCCAATGGTACGCCGGGAGGCGAGATGTCTATCCGTGTGCGTGGTACTACTTCAATGAATGGAAGTAACGATCCGCTATATGTAGTAGACGGAGTGCCGGTAGACAATATCAAGTTCCTTTCTCCGAATGATATTGAGAGTATGCAGATCTTGAAAGATGCTTCTTCCGCATCTATATACGGTTCGCGTGCCGCTAACGGTGTGATTCTTATTACGACAAAAGCAGGTGCGACGGGAAATGCGAAAGTTTCTCTGACTGCCCAGTTCGGACTGAATAAAGTGGCCGATAAAGTGGAGTCCTTGAATGCGTCACAGTACAAAGAATTGCAGGACGAGATCGGACTGGTGTCTCTGCCTGACGGATTGCCCGACCGCACCGATTGGTTTGATGAGACATACCAGACAGGGAAGACCCAGAATTATCAGATTGCTGTATCCAATGGCAACGAGAAGATGAAATACTATCTTTCTGCCGGATATCTGAATGAACAAGGTGTGTTGGATATCTCTTACTACAAACGTTATAACTTCCGTGTGAATCTCGAAAATCAGGTTCGTAAATGGTTGACCGTTAGTGCTAATATCTCTTATTCCGACTATACAAGCAATGGAGGAGGCGCTATGGGTACAGGAGCGAATCGGGGAGGTGTTATTCTGGCGGTTATCAATACTCCGACGTATGCTCCGGTTTGGGACGCTTTGAACCCGAACCAATATTATAATAATTTTTATGGAGTGGGCAATATCACCAATCCACTGGAGAATATGGCACGTGCAAAGAACAATAAAGATAAAGAAAATCGTTTATTGGCTTCCGGTAACGTGTTGCTGACGATTCTTCCTGAGTTGAAATTCAAATCGACACTTACTCTTGACCGCCGTAATGCTGTCAATACTACTTTCCTTGATCCTATTTCCACTACTTGGGGACGCAACCAATATGGAGAGGCTTCGGATAATCGGAACATGAATACGGTCCTGACATTTGATAATGTCTTGACTTATAATAAGAACTTCAAAAAGCATGGACTGGAAGTCATGGCCGGTTCGTCGTGGACGGATTCCGACTATTCAAACAGTTGGATTAACGGTTCTCATTATCGTGATGACCAGATCCAGACCTTGAATGCGGCCAATAAGATTTCTTGGGATAATACCGGAACAGGGGCTTCCCAATGGGGTATCATGTCATTCTTCGGACGTGTAGCCTATAATTTCGACAGTAAGTATCTGCTGACTGCCAATATCCGTGCTGATGGTTCCTCTAAACTGCATCCTGACCATCGCTGGGGGGTATTCCCATCATTTTCTGCCGCTTGGCGTATCTCTTCAGAAAAGTTTATGGAAGATCTGACTTGGATTGATGACTTGAAGCTGCGTGGAGGTTGGGGACAAACGGGTAACCAATCGGGTATCGGAGACTATGCTTATCTGCAACGTTATAACATCGGTCGTATCGAATGGTTTAAGAAAGGTGAGGAAGGGGATAAGACGGATTATGCCAATGCCGTACCGACCATCAGTCAGGCGAACTTACGTACATCCGATTTAACTTGGGAGACAACCACACAGACAAATATAGGTTTGGATTTGACAGTCTTGAATGGACGTTTGACGTTCAATGCGGACTACTACTATAAGAAAACAAAGAATATGCTGATGAATGTATCTCTGCCTGCCGGCGCTGCCGCAGCCACTTCGATAGCCAGAAACGAAGGTGAAATGGTGAACAAGGGTTTTGAATTTTCTATCAGTTCGAAGAACTTCCGTGGCGGAGCATTTACTTGGGATACGGATTTCAATATTTCTTTCAACCGGAATAAACTGACGAAGCTGGAACTGCAAAAAGTGTATTATGATGCGAAGACAGCGGATGTAGTCAATGATTATGTCGTACGTAATGAGCCGGGGCGTGCTTTGGGAGGTTTCTATGGCTATATTAGCGACGGTGTGGACCCGGAAACCGGTGAGCTGATGTATCGTGACTTGAATCATGATGGTAAGATCTCATCTTCCGACCGTACTTATATCGGTGACCCGAATCCGGATTTCACTTATGGTATGACCAACACATTCTCTTGGAAAGGTTTTAATCTGAGTATCTTTATACAAGGTTCGTACGGAAATGATGTTTATAACGCTTCACGTATCGAAACGGAAGGTATGTATGATGGTAAGAATCAGTCGACCCGCGTGCTGGGACGCTGGAGAATACCCGGACAGATAACGGATGTGCCGAAAGCCAATTTTAAACTGTTGAATTCTACTTATTTCGTGGAGGATGGCAGTTATCTGCGGTTGAAAGACGTCTCTTTGTCATACAACGTGAAAGGCAAACTCTTGAAGAAATGGGGAATCACCCGTCTGCAACCTTATTTTACAGCTACCAACCTGCTGACGTGGACCAGTTACTCCGGTATGGATCCGGAAGTGAACCAATGGGGTAATAGCGGTACGGTGCAGGGTATCGACTGGGGAACTTACCCGCATTGCAGATCATACGTGTTTGGTATTAATGTTGAATTCTAATGAAAGGAAAGATTATGAAACTAAGAACTATATTTTGTGGATTGACGTCCGGTCTGTTATTGGGGATTTCTTCCTGTTCACTGGATTATGAGCCATTAGACACCTATTCGGATGTGACTGAAGGAATAACGGATAACGGAACGAAGATTGTGTTCAAGGATAAGGCAGCTGTTGAAAGCCATCTGACTACGCTTTACAATCAGATGCGTGATCGTCAGGAACATTGGTATGTGGATTTGCTGCTGATTGCGGATTCTCATTCAGACAATGCCTATGCAGGTACTACGGGAGCGGAAGTTGTTCCGTTTGAAAATAATTCTATTGAAGGATCGAATTCTGTATTGGAGCGTGACTGGAACCGGTATTTGGAGGATATTGCCCGTGCCAATAAGCTGATTTGCAACATCGACCTGGTGAAAGATAATTCATTGACTGCCGACGAACGGGCACAGTATAAAGCGGAAGCGGAGATATTCCGTGCTATGATTATGTTTGATATGGTGCGTCTTTGGGGAGACTTTCCGGTGATTACAACTGTGGCGGATGATATTACTTCGGATAATATTGAAGATGTATATTCCCAGTATTTTCCTGAGCAAAATACGGAACTTGAAGCTTACCAACAGATTGAGAAAGATTTATTGGATGCTGTGAAGTATGCACCGGACAATACACTGAGCAATAAGACATTATTCACCAAATCGGTGGCACGTACATTATTAGCTAAAATTTATGCAGAAAAGCCGTTGCGTGACTATACGAAGGTAATCCAATATTGTGATGAAGTGAAAGCGGATGGCTTCGATTTGGTAGAAGATTTCAGCGATTTGTTTGGCATGAACGATGCTAATACGGATGCGAAAGTACGTAATACAAAGGAAGCTATTCTTGAGGCACAGTTTACTCCCGGAGCGGGCAATTGGTGTTCGTGGATGTTCGGACGCGATTTGGTGAACTGGAATACCAACTTCACATGGGCGAAATGGGTAACTCCGTCACGTGACTTGATTAATGCTTTCAAGAAAGAAGGTGATGAGGTTCGTTTTAAAGAGTCGGTTGTTTATTATGACTGTTCGTGGAGCAATTATTATCCGTCGGATAATTATCCGTTCATGTATAAATGCCGTTCGGCCAATAGTAGTATTATAAAATATCGTTATGCTGATGTGTTGTTGCTGAAGGCAGAGGCATTGATAATGCAGGATACACCTGATTTGGAAGCGGCTGCCGGTATTATTGATGAAATACGGAAACGTGCCGGTTTGGGGAAACTTCCTTCATCTATCCGTGAAAACAAGAATTCCATGATTGACGCTTTGCTTAAAGAACGTCGGTTGGAGCTGGCTTTTGAAGGACAACGGTGGTTTGATTTAGTACGTCTGGACAAGGTAGAAGAAGTGATGAATGCTGTGTATGCGAAAGATTCAGGACGCAAGGCACAGGTTTATGCTTTCGATAAGAACTCCTATCGCTTGCCTATCCCGCAGTCAGTAATTGATGCGAATGATAAGATTCAACAGAATCCGGGTTATTAATATATTAGAAACTTAAGATTATGATAAACATGAGAAATATAGCATTGACTTTTTTAGGGTGCTTCACCATATTAGCTGCATGCAGCAACAGTGACGACGCAGAAAAACCGGTAGCACCTGTTCCAACCGGAGATGTGACGATTTATGCAACGACCAACAGCCTGACACGTGATTTAACCCGTGATGCGGTTAACTTCAGCTCGAAGGATAACCTGGCACCTACTTCTATCACGCTGGATCCTACAGAACAATACCAAACAATGGATGGTTTCGGGGCAGCCATAACGGGAGCTACCTGCTTTAATCTTTTACAGATGCAGCCGACGGACCGCCATGATTTCCTGACCGAAACATTCTCTGATAATAGTGGTTTCGGGTTTAGTTATATTCGTATTTCGATTGGTTGTTCGGACTTTTCGTTGAGCGAATATACTTGTTGCGATACGAAAGGAATAGAGAACTTTGCTTTGCAGAGTGAAGAGAAAAACTATATCTTGCCGATTCTGAAAGAGATTCTGTCCATTAATCCTTCTATTAAGATTATTGCAGCCCCCTGGACTTGCCCTTTGTGGATGAAGGTAAAGAGTTTGGAAGATCTTACCCCGCTGACGACGTGGACAAGCGGACAGCTGAATCCTGCTTATTATCAAGACTATGCTACCTATTTCGTAAAATGGGTACAGGCATTTAAGGCCGAAGGTATTGATATTTATGCTGTGACTCCTCAAAATGAACCATTGAATCATGGCAATTCGGCTTCGATGTACATGAGTTGGGAAGAACAGAGAGACTTTGTGAAAACTGCACTCGGACCTCAGTTCAAGGCTGCGAGATTGGATACAAAGATTTATGCCTATGATCATAATTATGATTACAGCAATCTTGAGGCAGAGAAACAGTATCCGGTCAAGATTTACGGTGATAGCGATGCATCCCAGTATATAGCCGGTGCAGCATATCACAATTATGGCGGCGATCGTGAGGAACTGCTGGAAATCCATAAAGCTTATCCCGAGAAAGAACTACTGTTTACGGAAACTTCTATCGGTACATGGAATAGCGGACGTGACTTGTCAAAGCGATTGCTGGAAGATATGAAAGAAGTTGCATTGGGAACAGTGAACAATTGGTGTAAAGGGGTGATTGTATGGAATCTGATGCTTGATAATGACCGTGCTCCCAATCGTGAAGGTGGTTGCCAGACTTGCTATGGAGCGGTGGATATCAGCAATAGTGACTATAAGACAATCATTCGTAACTCACATTATTATATTATTGCCCATCTTTCAAGTGTAGTGAAACCGGGCGCAGTACGTATCGGTGCATCCGGCTATTCCGACAGCAATATTATGTATTCTGCTTTCGAGAATACGGATGGTACATACGCCTTTGTTTTGATGAATAACAATGAGAAGACAAAGAGGATAACTATCAGTGATGGTAAACGTCATTTTGCTTATGATGTTCCTGGCAAGTCTGTGACCTCTTACCGTTGGGCGAAGTTGAAATAAGAACCTTAAAAGTATAAAGACATGAATAAAAGTATCTATATAATATTGGCATTGGTAGGAATACTGGTCATGAATTCCTGTAGTGACGATGAATTCCTTTCGGGTAATCCGGATATGGAACTCGGAGCTGGGAAAGTAAGTGCGCTTTATGGCGATAGTCTCCCGTTCACCATTAAGGCTTCGGATGTGGATGTACCTCTTTCTACTTTGAAAGCGAAACTTTTTTATGGAGAGGAATTGGTGTCGGAAACTGTGATTCGCACCAAGACAAGTGGTAGCGATTATACGGGCAAAGTCTTTGTGCCTTATTATCCCAACGTGATTGATGGTAGGGCTACTTTGAAGTTTGTCCTTCAGAATATCCATTTCACTACTACGGAAATGGAGCGGGAGGTTGTTTTGTCCCGACCGGACTTCCCTTATGTCACTTTGGTTGACGAAATGGGTGAAGAATATCTGATGAAGAGGCAGTCTCTGTATAATTATAGTGTGACCGGTAGATTTCCTCAAGATATGAAGGCTTATTTTAAAACCCCGAAAGTCGGTGAAAACGGCAACGAACTGACTTTCGGATGGGATAATGAGAATCAGCTTTCGGAAGGGAAGAATGTGGATCCCATCACTTTCTCCGGTACGGAGGCAGAACCTTATGAGGTAACTTTCAATGTGCTTACATACGCAGTTTCTCCATTGGTCAATGTATTGTTTGACGGAGAGAAGATGATAGCACAGGATGCGAATACTTATCTGATACAGAAATCATTTACTCAGGGACAGTCCATAGTAGTTGTGGGTATAGATCTGGATGGCTGGTGGATTAATCCGGATTATTTTAGGAAAGAATCCAATGGCACATTGACTTTCTTACCGGTGAATGGCAAGTATCGTGTAGTAGCTAATATGAAGCAGAAATATTTTAGTGTGACCCGCATGAACGGTGATGAGGAGGCTACTCTTTCTGATGACGGACATGGTGCTATTTGGTTAATGGGTTGGGGAGTCGGCTCTCCTTCATTGGATAGCCAGTTTGGGTGGAATATCGGAAGCAACTATTGTATGCCGGAAATTTCATCAAAGAAATATCAGTTTACTGGAGTGGCAGGCCCTGAACATGGTTCATCAATAGGACAGCGTTTCCGTTTTGATTATATAAGTGCTAAGTTCTTCTTCCAGAATGGTTATGGAGGAGAATTTTCTCAGATAACATTGGCTTCCGGTACAGAAGCATTGTTGAAGTTGACAGATAGCAAAAATTTTGAACTTGCTAATGATGTAAAGCTGGAAGAGGGAGCGACCTATGTACTTACTGTTGATTTGACAGCCGGAAATGATAAGGCAGTAATTTCTTTCAAGAAGATTTCAGATGGAGAGGTGAAACCGCAACCGACACTAGTACAGACATTGTATTTTGATTTTGGTGGTAATGAAAGTGGAACTCGCGGGGAACCGACAGTCTCCCCGGATAATAATGGAAATTACTGGAATAATATTATTAATAATGATGGATTTTATGCAAAGAAGGGCTCTGTTTATACCAATTTTGTAAATTCAAGGAATGATCAGACAGGCTTTTCATTGACGTTGAATTCACGTTTTACGGCTAATAAAGCAGGTGGTTTGACGAATCCGGATAAAGACAAATTAGGTGATTTAGCAGTGATTACAGCCACCGGTGATTATTTCTTCTTAGAAAAGTTGGAAGATAATGGTAACTTTACTCTTTCGGGCTTGGATAAAAATAAAGGGTACAAATTTTATATGTTTGCTAGTCGAGACGCAACTCAGATTCGTACAGCACGCTACACGATAGCTGGTACAAACGAATGGGCAGGAGAATTACAGGCGGCCGGCACCGATTGTGGAGGTACTGGGAAGAATCATAATGTAGAGAATATCTGTGAATCGGATTGGGTGTATCCGGATGAAGAAGGAAAGATTTTGTTTACAGTCTCCCGTGCGACAGGTGATTATATCCCTTTGAATATCATGAAAATGGAAGAATGGTCCGGCATACGATAACTATATCATATATTAATCTGTAAAAAGAAGGAACATGAAAAAACATATACTTTTGGTTATGGCACTCTTTGGAGTGCTTACTGTTGGGTCTTGCAATGACGATGAGCCTGTTGTTTCTCCCATACCGGGGGAAGACGAAGAGGTAGTGATACCTGCGCCGGAGCCTATCAATCCTGTATTGGTACAAACCCTTTATTTTGATTTTGGTTCGGTAGGAGGGGAAAATAGAGGTTTTCAAACTGAAAGTCCGGATGAGAACGGACACTATTGGAATAACATTTATAATAATGATGGGATTTATGCTGCTGTTAACTCTGTATTTGAAGACTTTGTTAACTCGGAAGGTACTTCCGTAGGCTATAAACTGACGTTGAATACCCGTTTTTCTACTAATGGAGGTTCTGGCGGAGGTGGTTTGTTAACTCCTGACGCAGAGTTGTTGAAAGATTTTGCCGTATCTACAGCTACAGAAGATTATTTCTATATAGAGAGTGGGGAGAATGGCAATAACTTTACCATTTCCGGCTTGGATAAGGAGAAGGCATATAAGTTCTATGCGTTCGGTAGCCGAAGTGCCACAGAGAAACGTGTTGCTTATTATACGATGTCCGGGTTGAACAGTTATCAAGGTGAGTTGCAGATTGCCGGAACAAATTTAGGCGGAGAAGGGGTTAACCAGAATATTGCTAATATCTGCGAGTCCGGATTAGTCTATCCGGATGAAGAAGGCACCTTGACCTTTGCTGTTTCTCGTAGTACGGGAGCATATATGGCAATAAATGCTTTGAAGCTAGAAGAATATACCGATGTAGAACGTCCCCAAACATTTACTTCGTTGACAATAACCGGTAGTGCGGTAGAAGAAGGAGAAGTGCCTATGCACATGATTTCTCCGACAGACAAGGTAAGTAATAAGTTTGAAGCTTTTTTGTCACTTCAATCGGGTAAGTTTTCTTTCAAGGGGGTAACATCGGAGGGGGTATCTACTGATATTGGAAAGGGACATGAACCTGGTGTTGTGGCGATGAATAGTTACGGTATCTCGGCAGAGGTGACAGGTCCGGTATATATTGTAGTGGATATGTCAAAGAAGAGTTATACCATTACTCCGGTAGAAGAATGGAGCATTGTTGGGAGTGTTACGGAAGGAGGTTGGAATGCCGGAGCTGGTGTACCGCTTGCCTATCAAGGTAAAGGTGTATGGGGTGGACGGGTAAAACTGACCGGACTTGGTACGGCAAGTGACCGTGCCCGCTTCAACTTTATTATGAACAAAAGTTGGGATTATACAATGAAACGTATTTCTGATACTCCTAATGAAGTGGCTTTCTCCAATTCTGGCTATTCTTCCAGTGATATAAATTTGAATCATGGTACGTATAATATCACTTTAGATCTCCGTCGTTTCGCTTTCTATATTGATTGTGGTGAAGAAGGTATAGATCCTTTTAAGATTTCTGTAATGGGATCTTCTGTCGCTAACGGACAGGGGGCAGACAGTAATCATGGTTATGCCTATATGTTCGGTGAATTGCAGGACGAGCGTTTCAAGAATCAGGAGACCCGTCTGCCATGGTATACATCTGGTATTTCTATTGGTGGAAACAGTACATTGAATTTGTTGGCTCGTTACAATGATTTGTTGTATGACTGCGGCAAGTATGTTATCTTCGGACTTTCTTTGGGTAATGAGGGAATACATGGGGCTGCCGATCAGCAGGCTATCTATAATCAATTCAAAGACAATATGCAGATTTTGATTAGTAAAGCGCGTGAAGACGGTAAATATCCCGTGATGATGAATAATTATACTCGTGGAGATTTTGAGGAGAGCGATTATAGATATGTAAAACAGATGAATCTGCTGATTCATGAGTGGGATCTTCCTTCTGTCAATATGTTAGGTGCAATAGATAACGGTAGTGGTAAATGGGCAGACGGTTATCAGAATGGTACGGATCTTTATCATCCGAATACAGAAGGACACCGTGAATTCCTTTATGCTATGGTTCCTTCGTTGTTTGATGCAATAGAAGCTGGTAAGACTCTTCCTGCACGTGTCTCCGGAACTTCATATACTTTGGCGGGAAAGGTTTTGGAATTTACTCCGGAAGAAACAGTACATCCGTTTACAATCTCTTTTAAGGTGAAAGGTGCTACAGATGGAACGATTGCCACTTTTACAAATGGTGGCAATACTATGGGAACTTTGAAGATTCAGGAGGGAAAAGTAGTATATAACTCTCCATCGCAAGGTAAAATAGTAGGTGGAAATGTTACGGATAATCAATGGCATGTAGTATCTTTGACACATTATTATGCACAAGGACGTACATTGCTATACACCGATAAGAGTTTAGCAGGAGAATTGAACGAGAAACTGACTGTAGGTAAGTTTATTATCGGTGATAATAGTTCTACAGAGGGCAGAGAGTACAGTGAACTGTTCTTCTACCGTTCGGCAATGAATGAGGAAGAAATAAACAAACTTTGTGATGGAAGTATGTTGAAGTCCAGTTTGGAAATCTATGCTCCGTTGGATGGTTCGAAATCAACAATTGAGAATCTGGCTCAAAGTATGAATACTGTGGTAGTAAAGTCTGAATAAGAATAGAAATTATATGAATATGAAATTCAAAGCAATGTTGCTTGGCCTGTCCATAATGACCGCATTGCCTGTCTGTGCGCAGAAACCGGTATATTTGGATACAAACAAGCCAATCGAAGAGCGAGTGAAAGATGCGTTGAACCGGATGACTCTTGAAGAAAAGGTCAGGATGATTCATGCACAGTCTAAATTTAGTTCGGCAGGCGTACCCCGTCTCGGTATTCCGGAAGTATGGGCTACCGATGGGCCTCACGGTATCCGTCCGGAAGTATTATGGGATGAATGGAATCAGGCAGGATGGACAAACGATTCTTGTATTGCTTATCCCGCACTCACATGCCTTGCCGCGACATGGAATCCCGAAATGTCCTACCTTTATGGAAAAAGTATCGGTGAAGAAGCACGCTACCGGAAGAAAGACATTCTGTTAGGCCCCGGTGTGAATATTTATCGTACCCCTTTGAATGGACGTAATTTTGAATATATGGGCGAAGATCCTTATTTGTCTTCCATTATGGTAGTTCCTTACATCAAGGGGGTACAGGAAAACGGAGTGGCTGCCTGTGTGAAACATTATGCGTTGAATAATCAGGAGTTCAACCGGCATACAACTAATGTTGAAGTAAGCGACCGTGCTCTTTATGAGATATATCTGCCGGCCTTTAAAGCTGCTGTTCAGAAAGGGGGAACTTGGTCGATAATGGGTTCCTATAACCTTTATCAAGGACAACATGGTTGCCACAATAAACGTTTGCTCAAAGACATTCTTCGGGATGAATGGGGTTTCGACGGAGTAGTGGTGTCTGACTGGGGAGGTGTGCATCATACCGAACAGGCCATCTATAACGGTATGGATCTGGAGTTTGGTTCGTGGACAAACGGATTATCTGCCGGAACGAGAAACGCTTACGATAATTACTATTTGGCTTTCCCTTATCTGCGGTTGATAAAGGAAGGGAAAGTCGGTACAAAAGAGTTGGATGAAAAGGTAAGCAATGTCCTTCGTCTGATTTTCCGCACCTCAATGGATCCGAATAAACCGTTCGGTTCTTTAGGCTCTCCCGAGCACGGACAAGCCGGACGAAAGATTGGCGAGGAGGGAATTGTTCTTTTGCAGAATAATAATAACGTGTTGCCTATCGATCTGAACAAAGCGAAGAAGATTGCTGTTATCGGTGAGAATGCGATTAAGATGATGACAGTAGGCGGTGGTAGTTCTTCTTTGAAAGTGAAATATGAGGTTTCTCCGTTGGATGGATTGAAAAATCGAGTGGGATCGCAGGCAGAGGTTGTATATGCCCGTGGGTATGTCGGTGATCCGACAGGAGAATATAATGGAGTGAAGACCGGACAGAACTTGAAAGATGACCGTTCGGAAGATGAACTCCTTGCTGAGGCTCTGCAGGTGGCTAAAGATGCTGATTATGTAATCTTTTTCGGTGGTCTGAATAAGAGTAGCCATCAGGACTGTGAAGATTCGGACCGTGTTTCTTTAGGTTTGCCATACGCACAGGATAGAGTGATTAGTGAACTTGCAAAGGTAAATAAAAACCTGATTGTGGTTAATATTTCCGGTAATGCGGTAGCCATGCCCTGGGTGAATGAAGTGCCTGCTATTGTTCAGGGATGGTTTCTAGGTTCGGAAGCCGGAACGGCTCTTGCCTCCGTATTAGTAGGAGACGCCAATCCTTCGGGAAAGCTTCCTTTCACCTTCCCGGCAAAACTGGAAGATGTGGGTGCTCATAAATTAGGAGAATATCCGGGCAATAAAGAAGAATTGGCACAGTCTAAACATAAGGGAGATACTATTAATGAAATCTATCGTGAGGATATCTTTGTAGGTTATCGTTGGGCGGATAAAGAAAAGATCAAACCGTTGTTCCCGTTCGGACACGGATTGAGCTACACTACTTTCGCCTATGGAAAGCCTTCGGCTGACAAGAAAACAATGACAGCAGATGATACTATCTCTTTCACGGTCAATGTGAAGAATACAGGAACTCGTGAGGGGCAAGAAGTTGTTCAGCTTTATATCAGCGATAAGAAATCCTCTCTCCCTCGTCCGATCAAAGAGTTGAAAGGTTTCCAGAAAGTGAAACTGGCTCCGGGAGAAGAGAAAGCGGTAACGCTGACGATTGATAAGAAAGCATTGAGCTTCTTTGATGATGCCAAACACGAATGGGTGGCCGAACCGGGCAAGTTTGAAGCAATTATCGGTAGTTCATCCAGGGATATTAAAGGTATTGTACCATTTGAGTTGAAATAGGTAGATGTTTGGTTAGAGATTTTTTAAGGAGATGACAGAGAGTCTGGGTACTCGGAAAACGCTAAGTGATTGCAACAAATTGACTTAGCGTTTTTTATTGCCTAATTTTCCCCGTTAAGATTCTTAAGGAGGATAGGGCAGATTATATCCTTTCTTTACAACAGGCGCAAGATGATGAAACCAACCGGCCTTTTGGGGATTTCATGGCGGTGCAATTGAAAAAATCACAGTCTTTGGAAATTCAAAAATATAAAGCTTCTCACAATAAAGGATTTAGCTTTATGTTTTAATCTTGTAGGACTTCTTTTGATAAGACTTTCATCCATTTGTATATCTTTTACCGCTTAGTACCAACAGACTTTCCGGTCCCATATTGAACAACAGGTCTATGATACTCAAATTAGGCAGGAAACCCAGTTTGGACTCGAAAACCTGATAGTAAGGTTGCGGAACAAACTCTGTATCTACTTCCCGGAAATTCTTTTTGGGATGGATCGCTTCCCGAAAATCGGATTCTCCGGGAGCAAACTCCATCTTATATTCGGAAGTGCGCTCAATGGTGGGGTGAATATCAATCAGTTCACAGACCATTCGGCAGAGTTCTTCGTTGAAATCGATTAAAAACTCGTATTTCTTTTCATAGAAGGGGCGGAAGTCGTCCTTGTAATATTCAAAGAAAGGAGTGCTGTTGTAGGCTGATTCGATGGCGTTCCAGTGCAGATGCCTCCAGTTGCCGTGGTCGGAAATGCGGATATCCTTCATTGGACACTTCAATGTGTCGGGTTTTACGGTTGGGATGGAAAGAGCTAATTCACCGGATGGGCCGGCAATGGTACACCGGTTACGATAGGTTTGTTTGATATAGTGGTCGTGTTGCTCTACAAACACTTTGTCATAAGCCAGAAGTTTGGTGTAATATTCGACGGGAGCGAGATAAGCTGAAGATAAATAAGCTATTTTCATTTCTTTCATTTTAATTCGTTTAGGAGACTTTATAATGAAGGATATTATTCAGGAGTAGTTTCTTTTATGATCCGGAGATTATTTCACTGTTCTGAAAAAACGGTTCCATCGGTATCCGTCAAACAGTCCTGTATCTTTTTCTTTGGAGAACCATATGACGGAGGCTTTTCCGATGACATGGTCTTGAGGGACAAATCCGAAAAGACGCGAGTCGGAGAAGTTGATAGTATTGTTAGACCCCATCCAATAATAATCTTTTGTGAAATAACAGTGTTTCGTGGGCTTTCCGTCCACGTAGAGGGTATCGTTTTTTATCTCTGCCAGTTTGCCTTCGTGCATCACGAGTGTATTTCGTAGCAGGGTTATGTTCCAGGGATAGACCCGGATAAATTTCCCTTTTCCGGGGACAATCAGCGGATTTGGTTCGGCATCTTCTTTGTTTGACAAAGGTTGGACGAAACTCTCTTTCCCATTCATGACCTGTTCCAACAGATAATATTCGTAACGGCTGAAACTGCGTACATGGGTGCTGTCATTACTTCCCATCAATCCGTCGTTGGTGATGGAAAGAGTATGCATGAGTGACGTAATCAGATTTTCTTTTGAAGCGGGGTACGAATAAAGTCTTTTCTTATCCGGGTTAAACTGTGCCTCCGGAGAAATAACGGAGAAAAGAGAATCGACCAATAACGTATCGCCCGGCACTCCGAGGCAACGGCTGATATAGATTTCCCGACAGTCGATGACAGGTTGCCGGATTCCGGCAGGGTTATTGAATACTACGATATCTTGCCGACGCACGGGACTCTCGCACCAGCGATGATAAGAGAAAAGCGACATGAAAGGAACCCGCAACCCGTAACTCCATTTGTTGACCAGGATACGTTCACCCTGAAAAATGGAATTCTCCATGCCGGTGGAAGGGATAAGGCAGGACGTGAAAGCAAATCCCCGGAGCAGAAGCACCACGACTACTGCTCCGGCAAATGCTAGTATCCATTTGAATTTACGAATGTTCATCAATATTTATCACCTTATCACGCTATTCTATCCGTACACTTATCATCCTACCCACTTGAAGAGTCGGTTCCAACGGATCTTACCGTCAAGCCATCCGCGGTCTTTATCGAGCGACAGCCATACGACGATCGGTTTGCCTACTACGTGGTCTTCGGGCACGAATCCCCAATAACGGGAGTCGGCGGAGTTGTGACGGTTGTCACCCATCATCCAGTAATAATCCATTTTGAAGGTATACTCGTTGGTCTTTTCACCGTTGATGTAGATACCGTCCGGTTTCACTTCCAGCTTATTGCCTTCGTAGGCTACGATACAACGCTCATAGATAGGCAGATTATCTTCTGTCAGCGTGATGGTAGCTCCTTTGGCGGGAATCCAGATAGGACCATAGTTGTTGCGGTCCCATTTCGTGTAAAGATTCAACGGATACATCTGGCCTGCGTAATCTTCCGGTTCCATCACAATCTTGCTGATCAGTTTCTTGTTGCCGGACAGCGTGTCATACATCTTCTTGGTTAGCGGGAAATGATATACCGGATTCAGTTTGCCCTGTGCATTCCGGCTGTCCAGTCCCATTTCCTGCAGTCCGCTTTCCCAGCCGGAGTCTTCTATCAGCATGGTGTCGTCCTTGCTGATACCCAATTCACGGAGCATATCTTCCGGGATATACGGACCGGTAGTCTGTACGAAATAGTTGAATTGCAGGTTTTCGGGGTTCTCGATCGCTTTACCGTCAATCATCACTTGTCCGTTGACAATCTGGAGCGTATCACCGGGAAGACCTACACAACGTTTAACGTAATTCTCTCTGCGGTCTACAGGACGCCAGAGGACTTCCCCGTAAGTACGTGGATTATTTAAAATCTGTTTCCGTCCGGCAGCGTAGTACAGGTTGTATACGGCACGCTGCTGTGCACGGGTTAAGCTGTCCATATCGATCCGTTTGGAATAGATACGTTGTCCTTCACCGTAAGCCAGCGTGTAAAAATCTGTAGTCTGTTGGTAGTTGACCGCTACCGTGTCACCTGCCGGAAAATTGAATACGACAATATCGTTCAACTTCACTTTGCCGAATCCCGGCACTCGTTTATATTTCCACTGTGGCCATTCTATGTATGATTTAGAGTTGAAGACGGGCAGTGTATGTTGTGCCAACGGCATAGAAAGCGGTGTATTCGGCACACGAGGACCATAGCTCATCTTGCTTACGTACAGAAAATCGCCTACCAGCAATGATTTTTCCAACGAGGAGGAGGGAATCTGGTAGTTCTGGAAGATGTAGATGTTGACGAAGTAAACGGCGACCAGTGCGAAAACAATGGCGTCTATCCAGCTCATCACGCTGCGGACAACCGGATTCTTCGACTTTTTCCAGAAAGACCAAGGTACTTTCTTTGTGATATAAATATCGAAAATGAAAGGAACAACAATCAATCCCCACCAACTCCGTACCCAGATAAGGAAGGCAAGATAAAGAAGAATAGCAATGGCGCATTTAATCCATTGTGCACGTGTGGCTTGTCTCATAATGTTATATTTGTTTAGAACTAGCTTCTGATATTTTAGTCATTTAAGAACGGGAATAAATCACTCATACCCAAAAAACCTTCGTGTGTGGCAGTATATTCGGCTGCCAATACGGCTCCCAATACAAACCCGCCGCGGCTCTTGGCATCGTGGGTGATAGAAATGGTGTCTACATCGGACTCATAACGGATGGTATGAAGTCCGAAAACTTCACCCTCACGAATCGAGCTGATAGGAAGTTCGTTAGGAGCACAATCGTTGGTTCCGCTAATGGCTCCGTCCGGCGCAAGGAAAGTCCCTTTCACCCATTTGTCCTTACGGTCTATCTTTTCCAGAATACCTTCCGCCAGTGTAATAGCTGTTCCGCTGGGGGCATCCAGCTTGTGGATATGATGTGTCTCGCTCATGGTGACATCGTATGCAGGGAACTGATTCATGATTTTAGCCAGATACTTGTTGAGAGCGGAGAAGATGCTGACTCCCAGGCTGAAGTTGGACGACCAGAAGAGTGTTTTGCCCCCTTCCGTGCAGAGCTTCTTGATTTCTTCGCCGTGCTCGGTCATCCATCCGGTACTGCCCGATACCAGTTTCACACCGGCTTTGAACGCTTTCATATAATTGCTGTAAGCTACCATCGGATTGGTAAACTCAATGGCTACATCGGCCGATTTGAATGCTTCCGATTCGAAGTCATCCTGATTATTGATGTCAATGATGCAGACGATTTCATGTCCGCGACTACGGGCAACCTTTTCTATCTCTTTGCCCATCTTTCCGTAACCGATCAGTGCTATTTTCATTGTTTTCTGACTTATATTCAAAATAATAGTCGCAAAGATAAGATTTTTATTACATTTGCAGCGCACATTAACGTCTTGTTAACATGGAACATCTTCTCCACTACGTGTGGAAGCATAAATTATTTCCCCTGAAAGTACTGCAAACCACCAACGGCTTACCGGTAGAAGTGATTGACCCCGGTCTGCAAAACCCCAACGCCGGTCCCGACTTTTTTAATGCGAAACTAAAGATTGACGGTACGCTATGGGTGGGAAATATAGAAATACATACACACTCTTCGGATTGGCTCCGTCACGGTCACGATAAGGATAAAGCATACGATTCGGTCATTCTTCATGTGGTCGGTGAGGCGGATATGGAGGTAACCCGCACGGACGGCGGGCGAATTCCGCAATTAATATTGACTTGTCCTGAAAATGTGCAATCTCACTATCATGAGCTCTGTGTAGCCGATCAGTATCCGGCTTGTTATCCTATCTTCGCCTCTCTTCCCAAACTTACCGTCCATTCTTGGCTGACAGCTTTGCAAACGGAACGTTTGGAACAAAAAGCCCGCTTGATAACGGAGCGCCTTAAGCATTGCAATCATAATTGGGAGGATGCCTTCTTCGTCACTCTTGCCCGCAATTTCGGTTTCGGCTTGAATGGAGACGCTTTTGAAACGTGGGCAGGAATGTTGCCTTTCCGTGCGATAGATAAACATCGCAATGATTTGTTCCAGATAGAGGCTTTCTTTTACGGCTTGGCAGGATTGTTGGAAGATTCGTTTCTTAAAAAAGGGCAGGAGGATGAGTATAGTCTACGTCTTATCAAGGAGTTCCGTTACTTGCAGCGGAAGTTTGAATTCACCCAAGTGATGAATGCTACTCTTTGGCGTTTTCTCCGGCTTCGTCCCGAAAACTTTCCTACTGTTCGTCTGGCTCAGTTGGCCTACCTTTATCAAAGAGGGGGTAAGCTGTTCTCGCGGTTGCTGGAAGCAGGGACACTGGCGGAGGTGAGGACACTTCTTGAGGTCGGCACTTCTTCTTATTGGGAAAGTCATTATCTGTTCGGTCGGACTTCCTCGCAAAAGAAGAAAACGATGGGAGAACGGTCAAAAGACCTGATTATTATCAATACAGTAGTGCCTTTTCTTTATACCTACGGACTGCATAAGGCAAACGAGGGAATGTGCGAACGTGCCGGGCGCTTTCTGGAAGAATTGAAAGCGGAAGACAATCATATTATCCGTTCGTGGAGTGCGGCAGGTCTTCCGGTGGTCAGTGCGGCGGACAGTCAGGCGTTGATACAGTTGCAGAAAGAGTATTGCGACCGGAGAAAATGCCTGTATTGCCGTTTTGGTTATGAATATTTGCGGCACAAATAATCAAGATATCAAACTAGTCATTATCTTTGCAGTGTCAATCAAACTCTTAATTTATATCGTGTTATGAGAGCTGAAAAGTTTGTATACTGCTTGCTGATGATAGTGTTGTTTGCTGGTATTCCCACCGGTAAGGCGGTGGCACAATCCGGTGAGGACTTCAAACCGTTTTTGGATAAGTTTACTTCCAGTGCAGCATTCCAGTACACTCGCATTAAGTTCCCGTTGAAAACTCCGATTACCTTATTGGCGGATGATGGTGAAACAGAGAAGACATTCCCTTTTACTAAGGAAAAATGGCCTTTATTGGATAGCGAGACGATGAAAGAAGAACGTATCGCGCAAGAAGAGGGGGGAATTTATGTTTCCAAATTCACATTGAACGAGCCTGATCGCAAAGTGTTTGAAGCCGGTTATGAGGAATCGGAAGTCGACTTGCGTGTCGAATTCCAACTCTTGCCTGATGGAAAATGGTATGTAGTAGATTGTTATACAGGATGGTACGGCTACGACCTGCCTATTGCTGAATTGAAACAGACAATACAACAGGTAAAGGAAGAGAATGCAGCTTTCAAGGAAATACATCCCTAGCGAATAGCCGGTAGGAACTTTGTTTATGGCGTCCCTACATAATACCCCAGTTCGGACTCTTTTCCGTCCACCATCTCTTTGACAATACCGTTTTTGGCATTGAACTCTTGGAAGAGTTCCTCATAGTCACGTGTATAGTCGGCGTCCGGTACTACATTGACATCAAAGGTCAATTCCGCTTTCCCGTTGGGAAGCATATTCCCGAAAATCCGGATGCGGTGAACAACCTCGCCTATATTTTTAATACTGTTGTAGGTTGCCTTGAATTGTCTGATACCCTCTTCCGGAATGATGATATGTGAACTTTTATCCAGAATGATACAGCCACAAGAAGGCTGGATATCCGAAATGACCAGAGGAGCGTCACCGGTGTTGGTGATTGTGAACATGATATCTAGTTGTTGCCCTTGTTTGATAGGATAATAGTGCCTTACCGAGTCTTTTATGACCATAGTTGTAGGACGTACTTTCTTCTTACACCCTGAGAGGAAAAAGGGAAATACTGTTAATAAGAGGATATAAAGTACCGATTTGTTCATAGTGGATGTTTTATGTTAGGGGTTACCTTTTTTTACTTTTTATGGAACGAATACAATTTCATCTATACCGATCTGGGCTCTTGGCTTTTTAGCTCCCATGACCTTTATACTTACCAGTTCTGCCCTGTTCAAATCTATCGGAGTGATTATTTTTACTAATTCGCCCTTTTCAACGGAATCATCCGTCTCCAGATTGATTGTCTTATAGATTGCTCCGTCCTTCGATATTTCGATTTGCCGGGGAGGGTAGAAACGATGTCTGGGAAGATTCAAGAAACTGATATAAATGTTTCCTGTCTTATTGATACCTTTTACAGGCAGACTGATTTCATATTCTTCTTTCGGAAGAGTTGTCCAGCCGCAATGATAATTGCCGGGTAAACCGTGCGTGCTGTCTGTAAGTCTCTTCAACCCATCTTTGTCCGTTGGGGGAGTTGAAGAAGGCATGATTCCGAGAAATAAGTTCTTTTTAATGTCGGAAGCAAGTATATACTGTTCCCATTCTTTTATATAGTAGTCGATTTCATCGGCCGATTCATTATAGTACTCCATCCCCGTGAAAGCATGATGTTCTTTGAGTTGGGTAAGCCATTTCCGCGCTTGCGGAGTCGGTTGGATTTGTTTTCCGTTTCGTTGGGCATATCCGTAAGGATCATAACTGTGGTTGCGTCCCATCTCCAGACGTGTATAAGACAAGGCTGTCTGGAGTTCATGGAGCTTTTTACGCTCTTTCCCTTTCGCATCGGAAACATAATCGCCCATTTCATCATAGAATTTGATAAACTTCTCCGGATTGAGGAATGACTGCTCCAATTCTGCAATACCGGCATAGATACCTAACTTCTTACCGGACTGGACGCTGTTTTCCAAATTAATGTAATAGTCGTACAGCCATTTCTTTGATAGGAGGTACTCTTGATTGAAATAGTCTCTGACCAGTTCCTCAACGGGAAGTTCCGGGTTGATGAGAAGTGCCGACAGTACAAAAGTCCTCATTGCATCGAAAGAAGAATAGCTGTATCCGCTTCCGTTGAAAAAAATGCCACTGGCTCCGTTCTGCTTGAAGAACCGGAGTCTCTGCTGGGCTATCTTCAATATGGGGAAAGGTGTCAGATAGTCATCGAAGTTGTTGATGTAATCCCATATATAAATGTTCTTCGTAACTTTCTTCCATTGATTCAGCTGTTGCATAAACTTTTTTTCCTGTGCATTCTTGCCGTCTATCCGTCGGAGTGGAAAGTCTATGGCGCTGACAATGATACCTGCATTGGACGGCAACTGTTTGTCCGTAACCTGCTTGGTGCTCAGATAGGATATGGTAAAAAAGGAATGTTTAGGAAAGCGTTGCGACAGCCGGAGTAACAGTTCTGTGACGGCAGGTGTTGCGTTCTTCTCCGTATTTCCCATCGCTGTGCAACTGGCGCAAGTACAGGCGTACGGAGTATCATCCGGAGCAATGACAAAACGAGAACTTCCCTTTTCACCGATATTATCTACGATATAGCTCTCAATTTGCCGATACATCTCTTCGGAAGAGAAACAAAGTTGTGAGTCGTCTGTCTTACCGTGGATGGTAGCATATACCTTATCTACATTGTCTCCCAATACTTTTCTCAGGTTGTGTCCCCATATACCCCAACTGTCGTCAAAGTTATTGAGTCCCATTACTCCCGTATAATCGGGATTCAGACCGGAAGGGGAATAGATACTTTGATAATCAAAAGCAAACGTACCGCAAGTATCTGTCAGATTGATGATGGCGGGAGGAAGGTCGGAACCGTCGATACGCGGGTCTTCCTTGCTTATCTTTTTTATCAATTGGTATTGCAGCCACAACATTTGTCTGTCATCGGCTGCTGTGAGTTCTATTTCCGATCCTTTGATGGCGATCCTGAACCCTTCCTGCAAGGTCGGATCTATGCGTATGATAACACGCCACATTTCCTTCTCTGATACCCCGAAAGCGACCATTTCATCGTCATTTGCACGCTTTTTGAGGTGCTCGTACAGGTATTTGGCCCATCGGGTATCTTTGTCCGTCGGGTCTTCGCCGATTGTGATGAGGTAGCCTTCCTTGGAGGCAAATATCTCGGTGCGCGCCTGCATATGGCAGCCGGATAAAAGGCAGCAAACGCATATCATTCCTGCCAGTAGGGGGCATAGCTTATCAGAATGAAATATAGATCTGTGCATAGATATTATATAGGTTTTTATAGCGTGTCGATACCGTTTCTATTCGATGGATCGGATCCGTTCCCCGCACTGTATTCGTCTGGTTATAATAGGTATTCCAAGTCCCCATCAGGCCGATGGTAATGTTGGGACTGACCATATATTGGCCTCCCAAACCTACCATTGTGTTGGTATGTGAGAAGGAACCGGGCAACGCATAGTCTAATACGGCCGTTTCCGGTGCCGAACCGATACTTGCCATGGCATTGATATTTGTCTTTCCATCGCTGGCAGGGAAATATTTCGCACCGACCTGCGCATTGTAATAGAATTTGGAGTTAAAGAAATGAAGGTCGAGTTTGGCATTAAGCCGGACCTCTTCGATGGTCTTGGCTACCTCTCCGCCAACGGTGAGCAGGTTTGTTTTCGACTCATCCCATCCGGTGAATATGTATCCGTTTTCTCCGTTACTGCCGGCAAAGAATTCGTTATTCCACTCATAATGCTTGTTGTAGGCAGTTACCCGTCTGTAGCCGACATGTCCCGCTATTTCCCAATCATTCTTGAGATAATGGCGCAATGCTACATCGGCAGTAATGTCCGGGAAGTATTTGGTGGCAAAAGCGGCATTGATCGTAGTGCTCCATTTCGGTGAGAAGTGATGCGTCCATTCGCTTTGTACCTGAATGCCGACTCCGCCCGGCGTCTGTTCCTCCGCCTCCATATTATCGCTTGCCGATCCGCTTCTTCCAGCATAGTTGATACGTCCGGTATAAGTATTTTTCCGGTTTTTACGGGTATATTCGGCGGTGGCGACAGAGGTGATAATATCCTCTTCACCATAGCGGGCACGCAGATAAGTCAGGGCTATCTCATTTTTAAGCGTCATGCTTCGTAAGCCCGATAAATGCCGTTGGAAAGAGCGATATTCCATGATTGAAGGCTCGTAGAACTTCTGATAATAGTATGCGGAATCAGCTTGTCTGTTAGCCTCATACACCACTCCCTTTGTGTATTTCAAAGATTTGTTCTGACTGTCGAAAAGTAACGCTGTGTCAAGCACCGCAAGGGCTTGCTCAGGTTCTTTCGCTTTTGTCAGTTGCAAAGCGCGGTATTCACTGCTTTGCGAGAAAGCGCCTATAATCTCCTTATTACTCGGATATTTATTGAGTATCGGCTTCAAGAATTCCAGCGAAGCTTCGTATTTTTTGTCACGGTCCAATACGGTAGCCCTTTTGGCTTGATAGAATGGCTCTTCCGGATAGAAATTGATACCTTGTGCCGTATATTTCTCGAATTCATCGTATTTTCCCAATAATCCAGACGAGTTGATGGCATAGCGTAGTCCTAAATCACTCGATGGATTCAGGCTGACGAGTTTGACGGCTTCATCGTATGCTTTCTGCGTAGCCCCCGCTTCCATACATTTCTTGATGTAAGGAATTGCCAGTTCCTCGTATCCTATCACGTAGAAAATGCGCATATCCTCATCACTCTGTTCGATGGCAGACAGATAAAGTTGCAAAGCTTCTTCTGTTTTATCCATTTTATCGAGGATAAATGCCCTTTTCAACGTGCCGTTTTCGTAATCGGGGAAATGAAGTGTGATGGTATCCAATGTGGCGAGCGCTTCGTTGTAACGCTTCATATTGATATAGCAACTCAGTGCTTTTTCCCATGCGGCACCGTTTACTTCGTTGTCTATATGCCTTTGTGAAACGAATAATACATGAGGCAATGCCTCCGAATACAGGCCGAGTTCCATAAGTCTTTCGGCTTTTTTCATGTGAAGGGAAGACATGGCCAAAGCAATATCGTAATCATCGGGATACATATCATACAGCTTCTTTAAAGCCGAGTAAGCGAGATCGTCCTCATTCATTTGACGATAAAGCATATATTCCTTATACAAGATTCCCTTGTCTGTGTTACCGTATTGTTTCTTCGCCTCTCTGATATAGAAGAGCGCGTCATCGGTGTATCCTCTTGTCACGGAGGTATTCAGCAGATAATCCAATGCTTCCTTATCCTTGTTTCCGCCTTCATAAGCCATTCCGTAGAGTACATAAGGATCCCGTTGCTTTTCGGAGCGGGCGGCTTCCAGCAACAGATTGTTATACATACGCCGTATTGCCGGACTGTTATTTCTTCTCATCTGTTCCTGTACAAATACCAATGCTTCCGGAAAACGTGCCAATTCACCGAGAATTCCGGCTCTTTTGATGATAAGTGCGGAACTTCCGGGAATAGCCGCCAATCCATTGGACGACCAGCCTAAAGCGGCTTCCCGGTTACCCTCCTGCAAGTGCAGATTGATAATGTCCAGATAAAACTCTTCATTATCGGGAGATATCTTGATGAGCTCGGTCAGTCTTTCGATTGCTTCCTTCCGGTTACCGCCTTTTTTCATCTGGCGATATCCCATTTCCAGACTATATACATAATCCTTCCGTAAAATGGTATCGTTCGGATAAATCTGATTGATACGTCTCAGCAAACGGTCGGCTTCCACATCGTTGTTCTGTTTGCGGTACAACTCAATCTTTCTGCGCCACAATCCACGCCAATACGGATTTACTTCCAGCAACTCATTTACATAGCAAATCGCACTGGAGTAATTTTCTGTGATGTCTTCGACATCCACCAGTAAATGTTTGGCATTGACATTATTATAATTATCCTCCACCGCTTTGACAAGATGATAACGAGACTGATCGTAGTCTTTCTCATGGAACCAGTATTTACCCATGAGCCATTGAAGATCGGAGACTTTCGGGTATTTCTGAAGTCCTTCATCCAACAGTGCTTTCCCCGCTTCCCACTCTTCATTGGCAAAATGCTCCTGTATGATCTGGGCATATTGCTCCGGCGTCTGGAAACCTTTGTCGCTTCCGATGGAAGAGGTTATCAGCAGGAGCAAACAAGCTAATATGGTGATCTTATGGAGAAATACTCTGTTCATCTTATCTTGTTATTTATACATTCTTATATTGTTGCGGGTTCAGGATTGACTTTGGTATCTTCCTCATTGGCATTTCCTTTCTTCTGTTTGAATCCTGTCCGTTCCATCTTCTTCCACTTGAAGTCTCTCTTGGTCAAATAACTGAGGTATCCCCTTAGGGAACAGAATGTAATGATGGGATGATAGAAAATCGGTTCCAATATGGAGGCAATGATAATCCATAAATATTCGTATCCTCTTTTATAAAGCATTCCGACGTAGTAATCGTAAGTGATAACCACGATGGACAGGAATTGGCAGAATACGTAAATGGTCAGGTAAATCATCCATGCCGTATTCCAGTTGACAGCCCCTGTGAAAGCCAGGTAAATGAAAACGCTGAATCCTGTAACCTCAATGATGGGTGCCAAGAATTCAAAGATAAACATATAAGGTAGGGTTAACAGCCCCATCTGTTTATAGGTTTTCTTGAAAATCATCTTGTGATGGACGCTCAATGTTTGGAATAATCCCCGTGCCCAACGGGTACGTTGGCGGTAAAGCATTGCCAGGTTGGGAGGTCCTTCCGTCCAACAGCAGGTGTCCGGTATCTGCACTATCTTGTAAGGCCGGGAGAAGTCGCACATATATCCTACCATGCGGGTAATCATGTCCATGTCTTCCGCAAAGGAAGTGCCGTCATAACCTCCGGCCGCAATAGCTACGGAACGGTCAAAAAGCCCGAATCCACCGGATACATTCGGCATCCCGTTGATGGCCGACCATCCCATCTTACCTATCAGATAGGAACGCATATATTCCAAATTCTGGAAAAGCGGAATAGGGGTACGCGGAGTCTTGACATCAACAATCTGCCCGTCCTTCACTACGCAACCGTTAGCCATCAGCATAGTTCCGCTCACGGCAATCACTTGTTTGTCAGAAGATATGATCGGTGAAATACAACGATACAATGCATACTTCTCCAGAATACAGTCCACATCTGTACAGATAAAATAAGGATAGGAAGAGGCGTTGATACCTGCGTTGGAAGCGTCCGCTTTCGTTCCTCCGTTCTCTTTATCGACAACGATGAGGCGGCTGTATTTCGGATTTGTAGACTTCAGAAGCCTTTTGAACGGTTTGGTCTTGATTCGTTCGATGTATGCGTATGGTACTTCTATCAGTTCATAATATTCGGTAATTTTCTCCAAAGTCTTGTCCGTGCTACCGTCATTCACGATAATAACTTCGAAAACTGGATATTCGAGGGCAAGCATCGAGTTAACATTATCGATAATAGTCTTTTCTTCGTTGTAGGCAGGGGCAATGACCGAAACACCCGGTGTATAGGGAGATTCTTTGATAATTTTCCGTACATAACTTTCCACATAGTAGTCTTTTCTCCGTTTCAAAGAAATGAAAGAGAGGAAAGCGAATACGATAAAAGATATCGCCAGCATACTCGTATAAAAGAATACGAAATAATTGAAGAAGGTAAATAGTATATCTTTCATATTCTTTTTATATTAACTGGTTAATAAGCGGGTGTTTTGTATGAGCGAATAAGATCGCTGTATGAGAATCGGCTTTTCTCTCCAATTGTTCGAATGTTTTCCTGCCCATAGCACTGTAATCGTAAAGGGCTTTCAGAATCACTCGCTTTGTTCCCCAATTGTCAGCGTCATCGTAAGCATTGTACAGGAATCCTAAAGCCTTATCAGTTTTCAAGTCTGCAATAGCTGTGATAATCTGCCGTTTGACTTCTTCGGGCTGCACATTGTACATCTCAATTAGCTTCGGTTCTACCTCTTTGTACTTAAGTTTGCCTAACGTCTTTATTGCCTCGCTTCGTATTTCTACAGAACGGGCATTGATTTGCTTGGCGAGAGTCGGAGCACTTTCTGTTTCATTATAAAGTCTGATTTCATTAATGAAGAATATCTTCACATTTTCTTCAGCCGAAGTATTTACCCATTTAATGAAACTAGGCGTATTGTAGCCTACTTTCCGGCGGTGTTCGAGGATAGCATGTAATTCCATCATATCCCATTGCCTTAGCTTCATGCTGATGTCTTCATCGAAGAAACGGAACGGGTTTCCCTGACTTAGCCACATATATGTATAGCGTGCCGAATTCCTTAGCTCTATTTTACGGTGATAAAGGAAACGCACCAATACTGCTTCAGAGGCATATCCATTGATGGATTGAATGATTTTCAGGGCTTGTATCTTGGCTCTCTTAGCTCCGAATTGAAGTTCATGTTCGAGGAAACGGGTTATTTGGAATACAGTTTGTATCGAATGGTAGTTCACTTCATTGATTTCATTCTCATGTGCAGTCTTTATCTCGGTCAGCAGTTGAGTAATGATGCGAAGCTCATTGGGTTTAGGACGCTTTTTGGTATCATACTTCAGTCTGTCAGCTATCTCTCCCTCACTTATTGTGCTGGAATCTAAAGAGATAGATAGCATATCTTCATAGTATTTGTCGTAAACCTTTTGGTATCTACGTTTTTCTTTCTTTCTGTTGAATATACCATATATGATATGTAATAAAAGAAATAGGTACGCAATGATGCAGAACATTACAGCAATCGAACATATTCTTATTATTAAAGGATAGCCAATAAACTTGTAATATATCCAGTAGAAATAATATTCTATGTAATCTATGCCATATAATACTTGCTCCATTTCTTTTGATATATTTAGCCAAAAACTTGTATATTCAAAACGGAATCCTTACATTTGTTGTATGGAATGTCTTGTCTTATGCAAATATAAGAAATAACTTGTATATATTATCCATCACCGATGAACAAGGCTTTTGCGGTAAGTTTTATAGCTACTTGTTATTTTCGATGGAAAGGGAAGAAATTAAAGACAAGGAAGGCTGTTATATGATTTTGTGTTAAATATTTTTGTGATTAGTTAACAGAAAAGGCTCGCATATGGATGGCATAAAGCGTGGTTTCAATTGAGAAAAGGAAGATGAACAGTTATTAAATTTGAGAATTATGATGAAAATTAGAAGTTTGATGTATGTCCTTATGGGAACATTTACCATTGTTGCCTGTACAAACAGTGACAATGAAGCAACAACGGGAGATAGTCCTACGGACAAGATCTCTACGGGATTTGACTGGGCGACAAGCCGTACAGTCTCGGTATCTATAACATCGGCTAACAAGACACTTGTTTCTTTATATTCTGATGCGGAATGTAAAATTCCTTTGTTGGAGAATGCTCTTGTAGAAGGTGAAACAACTGTGGATTTGAATATTCCGATGCATTCTCAGGCTGTATATGCTAAATATACTGCTATGTCAGGTTCCCAAGTACGGACAATTAATTTGAAAGCGGTTACTCGGGCAGATGGCTCTATTAATTTGGAGGATGCAGTAGCGCCAACAAGTGAAGAGGATGCAGATTTTCGTTTTTATCATAACACAGGAGTTGCTATGTTTGAAGACAACTGGCCGAAGCAATCTAATGGTCCTGACAACGATTTGAATGATGTTGTCATCGAGTATGACCTAAAGGTTACCGAATGCCAAGTAGAAAACTTGTTACCTGCACATGGCTATAAAGAAGGGCTTTTGCTTACTTTGGATCTTCGTGCCAAAGGAGGATATTATCCGACAAAGTTGGGTGTGGAGTTGATTGGACTTGATAAGAAGTATATTAATGAGATTACTTCTCGTATTCTTTGGAAAGGCGGACAAGGTATGGAAGAAGAAATGGTCAGAGAAGAAACTGGGGGTGATTTTGTAGAGGTAAATATGAATACTTATAAACTGACTGTCGATGCAAAGACAGGTAATCCGGTGATTATGTTGGATGGATTGTCCGCACTTGGTGATAAACAGAATTTCTTTCAAACAACAGAAGGTTATATTGTCATAGGAAAACCGATGTTACGTGCTGAAATTAAGTTTGCCGGTAAGAATCGTTCTGAAATCACTGATAATGAAGGGAAAAATCAACTGGAAGCTTATAGAAATTTGATTTTGGATACAAAGAAACAAAATTTCTTTATTGTGACGAATGATAATAAAGAGATTCACATGAAAGGATATGAGCCAACCCGTTTCTATACAAATTATGATGTTGATGCAGCAAAAGCTGATGTTGAAATGATAAATGGTATTCCATATTGTAATAAGAACGGCTTCGTTTGGGGGGTAAAAGTACCTGTGGGTGTGAAGCATACATACGAAAGAGTGCCTTTTGCCGAAGCTTATCCTCAGTTTACTGAATGGGTACAAAGTAATGGAGCTCAGAATAAAGATTGGTATTTGGCACCATTATATGGAAAAGTAGTAGAAGCTTGGTAATACAAATGCATACCCAATACGTTATTTGAGGTATTTTGTACAATTTGAACCCCTCTTTTTTCGAAAAGAGGGGTTTCTTTGTATCCGAAAGAATGATCTTTAAACTAATACCATAAATAATGAAGCAATTTTTTATTAGCTACAGTCTGATTACTTTTCTTCTTTTGGATAGTGTGGTGCTTTTTGCGCAACATACTAGCTCTTTTGTAAAACAGTGGAAAATAGAAGATGAATCCCGTGCTTTACAGATAATAGAACATGCCGATACATTGGAACTGATTGTACCGGGTGGGTTGACTCTATGGTCCTCACAGCGTCTGACGGGTGATTATGAAATCAGTTACCATATCTGTATGGTGATGAAAGGGGGAAGGCACGATCGTCTGAGTGATTTGAATTGCTTTTGGGCTGCCAATGATCCTAAACATCCCGACGATCTTTTTGCTCGCAGCCAGTGGCGCAACGGTGTCTTTAAGAACTATAATACATTGAACCTTTTTTACGTTGGATACGGGGGAAATGATAATTCTACCACCCGTTTTCGACGTTACAGAGGAGAATATTATGGTATTGCAGATGATAAAGTCAAACCGTTATTGAAGGAGTATACTGATACGCCGCATTTGCTTGTACCCAATAAATGGTATGAAATCCGGATTCGGGTAGAAAAAGGAATGACTACTTACGCGGTGAATGGTGAAGAATTATTCCGCTATACCCTCACCGGAAACGAAGGAGACGGACATTTCGGCCTGCGCCTTTTGCAAAACCACGTGTTGTTTACCGGCTTTAAAGTGACTTCTTTTTGAGACTGTTTATACCGCATATAGAAACCTAAATAAGATATAAATACCCATGATGAAACAACTCTTTACCAGACTACGGGTGATTACCCTATTCTCATTTTTGTATTCGGCATTTCTTCATGCGCAAGTCGTGACCGACGAGCGGATGTTCTCTTTTGAGGAATCGAAGATTCCGGATTACATAACAGGTGTCAATTCGCAACTCTCTATTTCCGATACACATTATAAAGACGGAAAACATTCGCTGAAATGGGTCTTTGAGCCTGGAGGGGTATTGGAATTGAAGAAGGATTTAAAGTTTGAAAAGAAAGATCCGACGGGTAAAGATTTATATCTTTCTGCTTTTATAATATGGGTGTACAATGAGGAGCCTCAGGACGCAACAATTGAGTTTGAGTTTTTGAAAGATGGCAAGAAATGTACTTCGTTTCCTTTCGGAATCAATTTCAGCGGTTGGCGTGCTGCATGGGTTTGCTACGAACGGGATATGCAGGGTACTCCGGAAGAAGGGATGAATGAGCTTCGTATTGTTGCTCCGAATGAAAAAGGAAGCCTTTTCATCGATCATTTGATCACTGCGACGAAGGTGGATGCCCGTCAGCAAACAGCCGACTTACAAGTTCCTTTTGTCAATGCCGGAACTAATAATCATTGGTTGGTTGTCTATAAACATTCATTGTTGCAGCCGGATATCGAACTGACTCCGGTGAGCGAGGCGCAAAAGAAAGAGATGAAATTGCTGGAGAAGCGTTTCCGTGACATGAACTATACAAAAGGTAAAGTATCGGATAAAGAGATACAGACTATCCGCAAGAAATATGATTTCTATCAGATTACCTATAAGAATGGCAAGGTTTCGGGGGTACCTATTTTTATGGTACGTGCTTCGGAAGCTTATGAACGCATTATACCGAATTGGGACAAAGATATGCTGACCAAGATGGGTGTGGAGATGCGTGCTTATTTCGACTTGATGAAGAGAATTGCTGTTGCCTATAATAATAGTACGGCGAATCCGGAAGTCCAGAATGAAATGAAGGAGAAATTCCTGGCAATGTATGACCATATTACCGATCAGGGAGTGACGTACGGTAGTTGTTGGGGAAATATTCATCATTACGGGTATAGTGTCCGTGGTCTGTATCTGGCTTATTTCCTGATGAAAGATGTGTTGCGTGAGGCTGGTAAATTGCAGGAAGCCGAACGTACCTTGCGTTGGTATGCCATCACTAATGAAGTATATCCGAAGCCGGAAGGTAACGGTATTGATATGGATTCATTCAATACACAGACTACCGGCCGTATAGCAAGCATTCTGATGATGGAAGATACTCCTGAAAAGTTACAATACTTGCGGTCATTTTCCCGTTGGATAGATTACGGGTGTCGTCCGGCTCCGGGATTGGCCGGTTCGTTTAAGGTGGATGGCGCTGCTTTTCATCATCGCAACCTTTATCCGG
The DNA here is from genome assembly GCF_014287315.1 of Bacteroides sp. NSJ-39. Classification (NCBI taxonomy): domain Bacteria; kingdom Pseudomonadati; phylum Bacteroidota; class Bacteroidia; order Bacteroidales; family Bacteroidaceae; genus Bacteroides; species Bacteroides sp. NSJ-39. The sequence goes on from NZ_JACOOB010000011.1 coordinate 73,478, forward strand.
CTTATGCCGTCGGTGGTTTGGATGGGGCGACTAATATGATTTATCTTCTCAACCGGACAGAGTTTGCTGTCTCTGAGCTGGCGCATGAAACAGTGAGGAATGTGCTACTTGCCATGCGTTTTTACTGCAATAAGCTGAACTTCCCATTGGCTTTGTCCGGGCGTCATCCCGATGGAAAGGGGAAATTGGTGCCGATGCATTATGCAATGATGGCTATGGCGGGAACTCCCGATGGAAAGGGGCAATTTGACGAAGAAATGGCAGCCGCTTATTTGCGCTTGGTGTCCGGTGCTTCTTCCGATGGTCAAGAACCGGAGTATATGCCGAAGGTATCCAATGCACAAGAGAAAAAGATTGCAAAGCGGCTCGTAGAGAAAGGTTTCCGGCCCGAACCTGATCCGCAGGGAAATCTGGCGTTGGGGTATGGTTGTGCCTCTGTGCAACGTCGCAGTAACTGGTCGGCAGTGGCTCGCGGACATTCCCGCTATCTTTGGGCGGCCGAGCATTATTTGGGACGTAATCTCTATGGCCGTTACTTTGCGCATGGAAGTTTGCAGATTCTTACCGCAGCTCAGGGACAGACTGTGACGCCTGCTACCAGCGGATGGCAACAGGAAGGTTTCGACTGGAACCGTATTCCGGGTGTGACTTCCATTCATCTTCCCCTCGAACAGTTGAAAGCGAAAGTTATGAATGTGGACAGGTTCTCCGGTATGGAAGAGATGCTCTATTCCGATGAAGCTTTTGCCGGCGGACTGTCACAACAGAAAGAGAATGGGAACTTCGGTATGAAGTTGCATGAACATGATAAGTATAACGGAACTCACCGGGCACGTAAATCTTTCCATTTCATCGGTGAAACAATCGTTTGTCTAGGATCGGATATTGAAAACGCCAATGCGGAATATCCTACTGAAACCACTATATTCCAATTGGCGGTAACCGACAAAGCGGGACATGATTATTGGAAAGGTTATCAAGGTGAAGGTGAATTATGGATGGATCATCTCGGAACCGGATATTATGTACCTGTTACGGCTCGTTTTGAGAAGAAGTTCCCGCAACATTCCCGTATGCAGGATACCGGTAAGGAGACGAAAGGGGATTGGGTATCATTGGTTGTCGATCATGGAAAAGCCCCTAAAGGTGGAAGTTATGAGTATGCTGTTCTTCCGCAGACAAGTACGGCTACCTTACAAGCGTTCGCCAAGAAGCCTGCATATAAAGTTCTCCAACAAGACCGTAATGCCCACATCGTACAGTCTTTATCGGACAATATCTATTCTTATGTACTGTTTGAAACTCCACAAGCGTTGCTTCCCGGCGGATTATTGCAACGGACGGATACTTCGTGCCTGGTTATGATTCGCAAAGAATCTCCGGAAAAGATGTTGTTGACCGTATCGCAACCGGATTTGGCATTGTATCGCGGTGTAAGCGACGAGGCTTTTGATAAAGACGGAAAGCGGGTAGAGCGCAGTATCTATTCCCGCCCGTGGATTGATAACGAGAGTGGTGAGATTCCGGTAACTGTAACGTTGAAAGGACAGTGGAATATAAAGGAAACTCCGTTCTGTAAAGTACTCTCCGTTGACAAGAAACAAACAGTACTCCGCTTCACTTGCAAAGATGGCGCAAGTCTTGAAGTCATGCTGGAGAAGCGGTAGTTCCCTACATTGAAAACTTTGGTTTCCTGCCTTGCAACTTTAGTTTCAAGCGCATGAAACTGAAGTTTCTCACCGATGAAACCAAAGTTTCCGCGTATGGAAACTAAAGTTTCTAACGACTGAAACTGTATAACTCCTTCCGCATAAGATTGACTGTAATAAGCTGGCAACGTGTGACAGCAGTTCCTTCTGTCACATTGCCATCATACACTGCTGTCACAGTCTTACAGGTTTATTATCAATGTTTTATCCCCTTTTATGTGACGGATGACAGCAGATGGATGAGTTTAACTTTATGAGAGAGGTTAGAACATGAACATGGCAACCGCTACGATACGGTTATTGCATACAGCATGCGCATTTTTAATTTTCCCGTTCATTGGGTTGAGAGAACCATACCATGCTGTGCTTAACGTATACTCCAGTCCGAACTTCCAGTGAGGAACATTATAAGTCAGTTCTGCACCCGCCGTTACCAATTGGTCGAGATTTGTACCTGTTCCGTAAAGTTGTGCCTTTCCATTTGGAGCATATAATTCGTCGCTTGTTCCCAAGTTCTTGGCGTATCCGACGAAAATTCCCGGTTTCCACTTCTTTCCATAGACAAGGTTGAACCACGAGCTGGAAACACGAATTGGAGTGTACTTCTGTTCTCCTGTACGTTCATCGATAGATTCGATACCGAATCCACCGAGTCCGGAAGCCTGTGTAAGGTTGGAGCCCAAAACGCTTTTGGCTCCGATAAACCAATCTTTATTGGTATATTTCATGTGAGCCTCATAGGATAAAGTAGTGATTCGTTCGTCTACCTTGAATCTCTTCCCATTTCCACCGATAGCTTCCTTTCGTGGTTTCATTGATAGCATTTCGATTCCCGCCCCAATCAGGAATCCTCCGTTTTTATAATCGGCTCCTACGTAAATTTCCGGAATACAGCCGTTTTTCAAGTATTCGTGGCTCTTTTTACTCTTAGTGGGGTTATCTAAATCGATACCTTGAGAGGTATATTGGGATTGCCATACGGCAGCTCCTGTCAGTTGGAAGTTCTTATTAGTATAGCGGTAACGAATTTGTGGTGCACGGCTGAATGGCTGGAAAGGTGCTCCGACAGAAAGATTCAGAATCTGCGGAGAAACATCTCCAAATAGTGGATGCCAAGTTTGACCGAGCAATAAGGCCGATTTTCCCCAATCCAGATTGAGATAAGCATGGCGCAGGCGGACTACCGAATAAGAAGTACCGGTACCCCGAAAGTCGGCTTCTATTTTGGCGGAAGTCTTGGCTGTCCCCAGTTTAGGACCGGCCACGTCTACTCCCAGACGTGAATATAAAGTATAGAAGTTGCTGCTTGGCGTTCCATTCAAGTCATTTCCGTCTTCGTCACGTACTTTATCTTTCGGATACATATAAAATAATCCGTCTACGGTTTCTTCATTGGCGCGACTGTTGTAGTAGAGGTCGGTGCGAATCTGTCCGTAAAATTTAAACTTGAAGTCCTTTATTTGAGCAAAACTGCCCGATACCATCATTTGGCAAAGAAAGATTAGAATGTATTTTTTCATCATGTGTTTGTTTATAGACGGGCGCAAAATTACAAAAAATAACCGTCAATTAACTTATCGTTGACCAAAAAAGCTAAGAACGGCTTGGTTGTACTTCTGGAATGTGCCGCTTTTATGGATTGCTTTTAGCAATTTCCGGTCTGCTCCAGGTGCCAGGTATTCCCAGAAGGTTTTCATTTTATTGAGCAGTTGCCCTTCCCCTCCTTCCAATTGTGCGGCATATTGGCTGTATACGGATGTGTGCATGGAGTGTAGCTTGTTCCTCATTTCATCGGCGGATAGTGTACGGTTCTCTTTGTATTCCAGTGCCAATGCCGGATTGGCTAGTAATCCCCGTCCGATCATTACTCCGGCCAGCATGGGAAACTGCTCTTGGATGCGCAGGATATCTTCCCGTCTTTTTATATCACCGTTATAAATAAGCGGATGTTTGCAAACGCTTTGAAAAGCGGCAAAGCCTTCGAGGTCTACGTCTCCTTTATATTGCTGTTTGCCCAAGCGGGGATGCATCGTTACCTGTCTTAGAGGAAGGTCGTTTAATAGGGGAGCGATGGCGAGACACTCCTCCGGATTTTCCCAGCCTAATCTCATTTTTACGGAAAAGCGGATTTGCGGGTACTTTACGACTATACCTAATAATGTCTTGACCTCTTCCGGATAAGGAAGTATTCCCGAGCCGTTATGCCGTTTGGCTAAAATAGGGAAAGGACATCCCAGATTGATGTCTGCTTCGCCATATCCTTTTTCAATGAAAAGGGAAAGAATGGTCTCCGCTTTTTCTGCGGACGGAGCAATCAGCTGAGGAACTAAATGTGGCACATGATTGTTTGCGGAATCAATCTCTCTGATATCTTTATTCCTGAAACTTTCCTTCTCAATTCGTACAAACGGGGTATAATAAGTGTCTATACCACCGAAAACGGCAGCATGCGCATTGCGGTAAAATGCTTCTGTATAGCCTTGTAGTGGGGCGAAATGAATGGGTAGCTGTTGCATAATGCTCTTTTTGCACAAAGATATATCGAATATCTTTGATATGTATGTTTTTGTACCATAATTGAATAATTTTGGTTGGTAAAATTGTGGATGTATCTTTAAATTTGCGCATTGACTAATCTAATTTTAAATGTAAAACGAATAGTATGCAAACCGAATTCCAATTTAAGTTATCATGGAAGAGAGGTCTCAGTGTGTTACTGTTAACCTTATTTTCATTCTCTCTTGCAGTGGCCCAAGTACTGGTACGGGGTACTGTCATCGATCAAACAGGAGAATCGGTTCCTGGTGCAAGCATCCAAGTAAAAGGAGGCACACAAGGTACGATTTCCGATCTCGACGGTAAATTCTCACTTAATGTTCCCAACAAGAAGTCTGTTCTTGTTATCTCTTTTATCGGATACACGACGCAGGAGTTGCCGGTTGATGTATCGAAACCTATGTCTGTTGTATTGAAAGAAGATACAAAAACGTTGGACGAAGTCGTTGTCGTTGGTTATCAGGAGGTCAAGAAGAAAGACCTGACCGGTGCTGTGGCAAAGGTAAATATGGAAGATTTGCTTAAAACCCCTTCCTCTTCATTCGATCAGACATTGGGAGGACGTATCGCCGGAGTAAATGTGAGTTCAGGCGAAGGTATGCCGGGTGGAACGATGAATATCGTTATCCGTGGTAATAACTCCTTGACTCAAGACAACTCTCCGTTGTATGTCATTGATGGTTTCCCTGTAGAAGATCCGACTATCGCAGCTACCATTAACCCCTCCGATGTAGAATCAGTAGATGTGCTGAAGGATGCTTCGGCTACGGCTATTTATGGAGCACGTGGTGCTAACGGTGTTGTTATCATGACTACAAAGAAAGGTAAGATTGGAAAGCCGCAGCTTAAGTACGATGGAAGTTTCGGTGTGCAAAAAGTTACCAATACCATTCCTATGATGGATGCCTACGAGTTTGTAAAGTTGCAGAACGAAATGTTTCCGGCAGATACTAAGAAAAATTATCTGAAAGAATATGAAGGTAAGCAATGGACATTGGAAGATTATCGCAATGTTGCACAATATGACTGGCAGGATGAAATTTTCCGTACCGCTTGGCAGCAGAGTCATAACGTCAGCTTGATGGGAGGAACGGAAGGCGTCCGTTATAATGCTTCCGCTTCTTATTTTGACCAGGACGGTATCGTGCTGAACTCAAACTACAAACGCTTCCAGACACGTATGAATACGGTAGTCCGTCGCGGTAAACTGAATATGAGCATAACAGCTAACTATTCACGTGCTATCCAGACAGGTAGTTCTACCTCTTTATATTCATCCAGTGGTATGAATAACTTGTTTTATAGTGTATGGGGATATCGTCCTGTGACTGAACCGGATGTTCCATTGAGCACATTGATGGATAACGCACTCGATTCATCGGTAGAGCCGACGAATGACTATCGTTTCAATCCGATTATGTCATTAAAGAATGAATACCGTAAGAATTATACGAACAATCTTCAGTTGAACGGATTTGTGGAATATGAATTCATTAAAGGTCTGAAGTTGAAAGTGTCGGGAGGCTATACATACGACGCCCGTAACAATGATACCTTCAATAACTCGAAGACACGTTACGGTAGCCCTATTTCTACAGATAAGGTAAATGCGCAGGTGGTTCGCAATCAACGGCTGACTTGGTTGAACGAGAATGTCTTGACTTATCAGACTAATATAAAGAAGAAACACTTCTTTAATTCTTTGCTGGGTGTTACCTTGCAGAATTCGGATTATGAATACTACTCTTTCAAAACAACCAACATCCCGAATGAATCGATGGGAATGGCAGGTATGAGCGAAGGTATTCCCGCTACTACAAGTTCGGAGAAGTCTTCATGGTCTATGATGTCTTATTTGGGACGTGTGAATTATAATTATAAATCGAAGTACTATGCGACAGCGTCTTTCCGTGTCGATGGTTCTTCTAAGTTTGCTAAAAAGAACCGTTACGGTTTCTTCCCTTCAGGCTCTTTGGCATGGAACTTTACTGAAGAAAATTTCATGAGCAAATATAAATCCGTCATCTCTAGCGGTAAGTTGCGTGCAAGCTGGGGGTTGACAGGTAACAACCGTGTAGGCGAGTATGAAACGTATGCTTTATTGAAAATGTTGAAGGCAACTTCAAATAATGTTCAGACAGGTGTATATCCGTTTGAGAATAACTTGAACAGTATCGGTATGGTGCCTATCTCCTTGTTAAATAAGGATCTGAAATGGGAAACAACAGAACAATGGAATGTCGGTTTGGATCTGGGCTTCTTTAACGAACGCATCGGGATCAATGTTGACTGGTATATGAAGACTACCCGTGACCTGCTGTTGGATGCCGATTTGTCTTACACGACAGGCTTCAAGAGTGCAATGAAAAATGTGGGTAAAGTACGTAACTCGGGTGTGGAATTTACTTTGAATACAGTAAACATCCAGAAAAACGGTTTTAAATGGAGTACTAACTTCAATATTGCATTCAATAAGAATGAGGTGCTGGAGCTGGCTGAAAACCAGACATCATTGCTGACTGCCGCTTATTTCGACCAGGCCTACAATACGCAACCTACTTATATTGCCAAGAAGGGTTATTCAATGGGTATGATGTACGGTTATCAGTATGAAGGTACTTATAAATACGAGGATTTCTACAAATCAGGTGATACGTATGTGTTGCGTCCGGGTGTTCCTTACTTCTCCAGCGAAAGTAATACACAGCCGGGTATGCCGAAATATAAAGATCTGAATGGTGATGGTGTGATAGATACCAACGACCGTACGATGATCGGACGTGGCTTGCCTATTCATACGGGTGGTTTCACGAATGATTTTGAGTACAAAGGCTTCGACTTGAGTATTTTCTTCCAATGGTCTTATGGAAACGATATTTTGAATGCCAACCGTTTGTTCTTTGAAAACGTGAACAACTCACGTAATTTGAACCAATATGCAAGTTATGCCAACCGTTGGACTCCGGAAAATCCGTATAGTGATATTCCGGTTGCCAAGAACTCAAGTTCTAATAAAGTGGTTTCTTCGCGTGTGATTGAAGACGGTTCTTTCCTGCGTCTGAAAACTCTGACATTAGGTTATACTCTGCCGAAGAAAGTAATTAAGAAGTGGGGAATCGGCAATGCCCGTGTATATGTGGCAGGGCAGAATCTTTGGACAATCTCCGGCTATTCCGGTTATGATCCTGAAGTGTCTATCCGTAACGGTGCTTTAACGCCGGGACTTGACTACTCTGCTTATCCGAGAGCTTATGCAATCAACTTCGGAGTCAATTTAGGATTTTAATATTATTTGATCAGATAATAGATATAAAGAAGAATTTATGAAAACGATAAAAATAACATTCCTTTCTTTGGTAGCCGCATGTACGATGGCCTCATGTGACTTTTTGGAAAAGGAGCCTTATAAGATTACTCCGGAAAATTACTTCCAAAATGAAACGGAAGTTTCCAATTTCCTGACCGGTATTTATGCAAATCTATCGCAGACCTCTTTTTATGGTAATGATTACATGGTTCTTGCAGGCGGTGACGACTTGGAATTTTATGGCGGGTCTACCGGACGTATTTCTAATACAGGTTTGATTTGTAACAATACGACAACCAGTGACGCTGCTGTTACACAGTTCTGGGCGGATTTGTATAGTGGTATCGAACGTGCGAATATGCTACTTGAACATATTGACAATGTACCGAGTATGAGTGCGGAAAAAACAGCCCAATATAAATCGGAGGCTCGTTTCCTGCGTGCATTCTATTACTTTAATCTGGTTCAATGTTGGGGAGATGTTCCTTTGAAATTGGAATCTACTTATTCATCCGGTACTGTAACTGACAAAGATATTGCCCGTACCGACAAAAATGTGATTTATAAGTTTATAGTGAAAGAGATGGAAGAGGCAGCCGATGAAGGTTTACTTTCAGCCAAAGATCTGGGATATAAGCCTAATCGTATTTCAAAGTCTGCCGCATGGGGAATTCTGGCGCGTGTCTATTTGTTCTGGGCAGGTGAGCATAATCGTGATGACCAACCGGAACCTGCGGAAGCGAAATCTTACTTTGAACGTGCCAGTCATTTCGGACAGTTGGTAATGGGTGAGGGTCACGATCTTTCTACTAATTATTGGGATGTATTTATTGATATGTGTTCTAATAAATATAATACATCCGGTAAGAATGAAAGTATTTGGGAAGCTGAGTTTGCCGGTGACGGTACGGGTGATGTTCGCTCGGAAGGACGTATTGGTAATACAATCGGGCTTCAATGTTCGGACTTTTCTTCTCAATCTAGTTTGGTGGGAAAAGCAGATCCGGGATACTCTTACGGATTCCTTTGGTCTACTCCGAAACTTTATAACTTGTATAAGAGTCATGGTGATATGAAACGTTTCACATGGAATATAGCACCTTTTACTTATCGTGCTCTTGATTCTGATGCTGATAAAGATATTAAGGGTAAGGTTGGTATTGTGGGAAGAACCTTTGAAACTGAGGAATTGTATAAAGTAGTAACAGGTTCTGATTGGTATGAATCTTATGATTATGAAGGTGCGGATGACGGTACTCAATTTGTTAGTAAAGGAAGTCAGAGGGGAGACGTTTATAAAAAACAAACGGCAGGTTTGGAGCGAAGAGATCTCTGTTGTGCTAAGTTCCGTCGTGAATATGAACCTGCTGCAAAAAGAAATAAGAATCTTACTTCTATTAATTTCCCGATTCTTCGTTACTCAGATGTATTATTAATGGTTGCTGAGGCTGAGAATGAGTATTATGGTTACCCTACACAGTTGGCTCAAGATTGTTTGAAGGAGGTGCGTGAGCGTGCTGGGGTAAATGTCGATCGTTATATTCCTTCACTGGCTACACAGTCAAAATTCCGTGAAGCCATTAAAGATGAACGTGCAATGGAATTGTGTTTTGAGTATACACGTCGTTTTGACTTAATTCGTTGGGGAGAGTTTGTAGAAAGAATGAACGAACAGGCTGAGGAGGCTCAAGTCGGGAATCTTTGGAATCAGGCTTCGCAGGTGGTACAGTTCTTCCGTGTGACTTCTGCTTATAGGTATTTCCCGATTCCGGATGCAGAGCGTGCTGTGAACAAATTGATAACGACTAATAATCCGGGTTGGTAATCCGCTTTTATTTTCATTAATAACTTAAGAAGAGAATATGACGATGAAAACATATAAATTATTATTGTTAGGTTTGGGAGCTCTTTGGTTCACTTCATGTGAGAAAGAATTGGATCGGGATCTGACCGATGTCAGCGTAAGTGTGGCTACCAACGAAAATGTAAGATATGAAGGGAATATCCTGACAGTAAAGAAGGGAACACCAATAGAATTCCTTTTGCATGGAGATCCGGATTATGTATCTTTCTTTAGTGGGGAGATAGGTCACCAATATATTTATCGTGACCGTAAAGAGATTAATGTGGATGATATTGAATCCTGTATTTTGAAGTTTTCCGTTTGGGCACAGTATGGAAAAGGCGAATCAGGTGAACTCAATTCTTGCAGAGATATGTTTGATGTTTTGTATTTAGCTGAAAAAGAAGACCCGGCAAATCCTGGACAAACAATAGTCTTTCCTGGTTTGAGTAAGACTAATTTTGAAGCGGATTCTATTTTAGTAGAAAAACAAACACCTTGGGAAGTACTTATTCCTAGAGCTGAGTTGCCGCAAAAACCGGTATCGAATGCTACACAAGCTACTCCTTGTGAGAGATCTGTAAAAGATTATATTGGTAAAAAGTTAACTGTAGCTTTTGTTGTGAATAAGGATGAAAAAGAAGCTCCATTCGATCCTAAAGGTTCTGCTGCATATCCAGACGGAAGTACAATTATTCAGTCCACTTTTCATGTGCAGGATATGCACGTAGAAACTAAATGGAAAAATGGTCGTGTAACAAAGCTTTACGCAAGCTCATTTGGCTTTACTCCACTAAATATGAAAAATAAGACAGAGTTTAAGGACCAAAATAAGGATTATATGCCAACAGATCGTGAATATGGTTCTGTCACTACCGGTGGTGTAAATGGTTTGTGGAACTTGACCGGTATAGCAAGTGGCGGAATGGTTATCAATGGAACTTCAGCCGGTAATCCATGGAAGTACAGTTGGCTTGTTTCCGACTATATTAACTTAGTAGAATGTCCGGAAGTGGATTCATCCGTGAAAGTAAAAGATGTTTCTTTGGATGTGGATACTTATAGTTATACATACGATCAGGTGGGTACTTATACCGCTACATTCCTGATGAATAATTTTAGTTATGCACATGAGGCATCTAAGATTTGTGAGTTGATAATCAATGTAACAGAATAACTTTAAATACTATACAGATTATGAAGTACATAAAATCGTATATACTTTTCTTCTTGATGGTCTTTGCCGTAACAGGTTGTACAACGGATGACTTGAAAGATGATGTGAACGGCCTGAAAGATAGGGTGACGCTTATTGAGGAACAGGTGAAATTATTAAATGATAATTTGGCGGTGATAGCTTATATTCTTGATCCTCAGAATAAGACAATCAGTGAGGTGAAGAATGTAACTGATAATGGAGAGGTTACGCAGAAGAAGATTGTTCTGAGTGATGGTACGGAATTGACACTGACTATTGGTAAACCGGGAACTATAAATGAGCCTGAAGTTACAGTAGGAGAAGATAAAATGTGGTACATCAATGGAGAACCTACCGGTGTGATAGCCGTAGGTGAGCCGGGAAAGAATGGTGAAGGTTATCCTGAGTTCCGTGTGCAGGATGGCAATTGGCAGGTACGCTTTGGTGACGGTGCTTGGGAGCCTGTATTTGGCGGTGAAAATGTGGCTGACGGTTCTTTGGGCGATCAGTTTTTTGTGAAAGCCGAAGTGGTAGATGATAATTTTGTGGTAACAATGACAGATGGCACGGTACATACACTTCCTATTGTTGCCGATTTAGCTTGCGCTATTGATAAGACTGATATAACTTTAGATGCAGAGGGCTTCTGGGTAATTGAAAAAGGTGCAAGAGGAGAAGTGCCTGTGAAGATAACTGGTGAAAATCCGCAAGTTACTTATCCACAAGGTTGGAGGGCGACATTGAGTGAGCTGGAAACTGCGGATGATAAAGGTAACAATTATAAATTGTATATCTATGCTCCTGCCGCTGCAATCAAGACTATGAATACTCGTGCTGCTGCGAATAACACTTCCGATATTACTGTTCAAGTACAGAAAGGTTCATTGTGGGCGGTAGATAAGATAAAGGTGAAGACACCGAAAGAACTGAACACAAATGAAGAAAGATATAATGATGGTCAAACGATCCGTGTAGGTGGATTGGAAATAACAAGAGAATTATACGGTGATGTTAAAGCTGTTCCTGCTGATGGTAAATTGACTGAAGGTGGCGTTTATTTCATTTCAGAAAGTGGCAAGAGGTTGACTTATAGTTTGGGTATTTCTGGTGTTGAAAGCCTTGTTATATTGCCAAATACGGAGGAAGTTTCTGATATAAAGTTAATAATTACTTCCCAAATATACTTTACGAATACATTGGCTTTTCAAAATGTGAATCTAAATAATTCTATTGAGAACCAATATCCATTACGTGCGAAAGGAACTGTTGGTAAAATAACACTTGATAATTGTAAAGTAAATAATTTGTCAATAGGAAAAGGTCTGATGATTCCGGATGTAGCAAGTACTGATCATTTAGTTTCTTTTGAAATGAGGAACTCTGAAATAAAAATAGAACAATCTGGAGCTGGAATGAATATAATGTTCAATATGGATTGTGATCTTCTTACGTTTGAAAATAATATAGTTTATTATTCGGGAGATGTTCCAAAGACACAAGAATATGCAAATCATATGACAAATTTTAAAGTATTTAGTGGTCAAAATAAAATAATTAAAGAACTAATAATGAATTCCAATACATTTGTCGATGTGGAATCTACAGGTACGAGTGGCGTTACTGGACTTGTTTGGGCAAGCAGTATAGGAAAAGTAACATTTAATAAAAATCTGTATTGGCAAAGTTATCCTGCTACACAGTTTATTAAACCAGCTCCTATTACTACTACAGTTTTACTTAGAGGAATTCCTAAGAAGGAGGATTATGTAGCAGAAGGAAGTTCTAATTATGGGTATAATGGCAATGCAACGATGAAGACATTCCAGTTATGTTTTGGAAGCGAACGCCCAGCAACAATGACTGAGTTGATCGTTGTTAAAGATATGTTTGTGACTTTTGATAAATCAACCGGCACATTTATTCCTAAAGACGAATATAAAGCCTACGGTGCTCAACGTTAAAACTAAGATAATATGAAAAAGATATTAATACTACTATTAATCCTATTGCCTGTCATTACTTTTACAGCGTGTGATGATAAGGATGATATACGTAAAAACATTGATGAACTGAATGCTCGCCTAGATGCGTTAACCAATGATTTGGAAAGTCTGAATACAAGCATTAGCTCTTTCCAAGACGCTATGCAGGGGCTTGTTCTTATCACTGGATATTCTATGGATGAGAAAGGTAACTATACCTTGAAAATGAGTGACGGTACGGAATTGACCGTTTATAGCGGATTGCCTAACGAGGATATACCGGTGTTGGGAGTCAGTGAAGACGGTTATTGGACTTATACTTTCAATGGCGAAACAATAACGTTACCGAGTAAAGCAAAGCCTGAAGACGGAAAAGACGGTGAAACGCCGACGATCTCAATTGATGAAGAGGGCTATTGGTGTTATACCATTGCAGGTGGCGAAACACAGCGTATCGGAGGACCTTATAACATTGCGGATATTACAAAGATTCCCGGAAGTATATTTGCGGATGTGGTAGTCAAGGATAATGTAATGACTTTTTCTTTTGCAGGAGGAGGTATAACAGATATTCCTCTGTTGGGAGGACTGAATATGACTTTTGCAGATGGAGCAACTAGTCTGACTTCTGTAACGATTGCGAAGAATACTCTGAAAGAGTTGAAAGTAGAACAGATTAATGTGGATAAGATAATCATTGATCCTACACCGCTGACGATAGATTTGACCGATACGTCATTGACTATTCAGACGACAGGGGTAGATCCGGGAGTGTATGATGTTCATTTTCAGATATTCTCTAAAGAGGGCTATCGTTTGATTAAATCGTTGAAAGTGACAGTTAGTGAATAAGTGGAATCAATAAAGTAAAGAAATTATTATGAGATACTATAAATCATTCATATTATTCAGTTTGTTGGCACTAGTCTTTGTTGCGTGTGACACAGACGATTTGGAAAAGGACATTGATGCCTTGAAAGACCGTGTGGCGAGTGTGGAAGCACAAGTACAACGGTTGAACGATGAGATGAATATCTTGCGTGTAGCATTGGATGGCAATAAAACGATTACAGATTATTCCATTGATGGTGACACCTATACGTTGACTTTAAGCAATGGTGAGACATTGACATTGACGCAGGGCGAGGTAGGAGGTAATTATCCGTCTATTGAAATTAGTGAGGACGGTTATTGGGTAATCGCCGGAAATAAAACCGAATGGCGTGCTAAAGCGGAAAACGGTGAAGATGCAACGATTACCCCCAAATTTGAAATCAGAGCCAATTCGGATGCGGGAAATAAAAAGTATTGGTACGTCAGCTATGACAATGGCTCTACTTGGAAAGTATTGGAAAATGGCTTAGCGGAAGGAGTAAATGAAAATACTCCGTTGATAAATAGAGTAGAGGTGAAAGATGGCTATTTCAATATTATGATTGGCGATCAAGTTTACCAGATTCCTGTTGTGAAAGGTTTGGAATGTGTGATTAATATACCTGAAGGAACAACAGATGGGCTTTGGAGTGTAGCAGGCGGTGGTCAATCTTCTTTTACGGTAAAAGTGAATCTGGCAGATGGTGATTTGGTTAGGGTAAATGCTCCGGCAGATTGGAATGCGAAAGTTTCAGAGTATTCAGCCGGTACTACGGAAGTTACCGTAACCGTAACTCCTCCTTCCACTCCGAGTGAATGTACAATTAGGGTAGAAGTCACTCATGGAGTAAATACAGCTACTGATCAAATAAAGGCTAAAACGATTTCGGACAGTTACTGGGCAGAGTATCAGGCTGGATTTGATATCAAGATTGGGGATGTGGTGATTAATAAGTTTGATTATCCGGATGCGAAACTACTTCAAGATGGTGAAACTGTTCCTGCCACAGGTGTTTATTTTATTGCAGATGGTGCTACTGTGAAAAAAAGTGGTCCTGTTACTGATTTAGTTTTGATTGCAGAAAGGAAAGATAATAAATATTCTTCTAAAATATCTACCACAGGTAATATCTCTTTAGGAAATTTAGCAGAAGGCATAGGCTTCTTATGTAAAGGTGTTTCTTTGTCATCAGAAGGAACTAGTAGTGTCTATTGGTTTAATCTATCTGGGAATATAATTGAGAGATTGTATTTTGATCATTGTAGAATCGAGTTTATGGTAGACAAAAATTTCTCAAATTTCAATAACGCTAAATCTGGTATAAAGAATTTATTGATAGAATCTTGCCATATAGCGATACCGGCACAGCAAGCTAAAGAAGATCGGACAGCCTTGTTTTTAAGATATGATCAAGGACAATATGGCAATATGACGATACGTAATAATGTATTTTACTGTACAACAGAAAATAAAGCCGTTTCATTAACTCCATTAATGACAACAGCTAAAGCCACTGTGCTGGATGGAATAGATGTTTGTATTGAGAATAATACCTTGATAAATACATTATTGAATCATGATAACTCTACTTCTGGTCTTATGAAGATACCTTATAGGAAAGGATGGAAGATGAAGAATAATTTAGTTTGGTATGATGTAGCTCTTATAGCAAATAAAAATGCAACGGCTAGCTTCTTATCAGAATTAGGAAGTATGGAGACTTTTGATATTGAAGATATCTCCAATAACAAAGTATTCACAACTATTGAAGACAATCCGTTGATATGGGGTATTTTTAGAGATAATAAGGTTTTTGAGGATAATGTCATAATCCCAGAGTTAACAACTCCGTTTGTTGATGGCACACTTGTTGATACCGAAGGTAAATACACTCTTAAGCCTGAATATCAAGGCATAGGTGCAACAATCGAATAGTTGTTGCAACAGATTAGAATAAATAAAGGAGAGTCTGTTGGCATGAATAGAAGCTGGCAGATTCTTCTTTTCTTATTGTACCACTTAAATTCGAAAAACATGAAATATCGTTTACACTATTTGGCTACTTGTTTATTTATTGCTATGTCATTTATATCTTGTTCAGATGATGAAGTAATAAGTAATCAACCTATTCCAGAGCAACCTGAACAGTTAACGGAACTTATTGCTCAATACAACACTAATATTTCCGCCTATCAGGCCATGATGGATAATAAAGCGGAGATTGTTGATTATATCACTGATAGTAAAGGCTTCTATAAATTGCAACTTAGCAATCAACAGATTGTAGACGCTAATGCTCAGACTACTGAAGATAAAGATATTCCTCTTCTGAGTATTGACGAAGATGGTTATTGGAATTATCTGTTAGGCGGGACTTCAGCTGTCCTTACTGACCTGCAAGGAAATCCTGCTCCTGCTTTAAGCAAGACGGGGAAAGGTATATTTACTCCTCAAATTGCATTAGGTAAAGACGGTTATTGGCAGGTTTCTTACAATGGAACTCAATGGAAACGTTTAGGTAATAATATTGCTCCATCGTTGGCTGAGAAAACGGCTGCTAACTTTTCTCTTTATCGTTCCGTTATTTTAGATGAAGTAACCAATACTATTACTTTAGAATCTCGTGCGGGTAACGGTATACTTAAACTGAATACGGTTAATAATGGTACGGCACAGGCATGGAAGAAATTTTTAATGAATAGTGATGATAATGTGTTGCTGGATTATTCGTATGCCGGATATGATCACGGTGAAACTGCTCCTAAGGATGGTTTTGCTTGGGGGTATAAGGTTTGTAATGTGAAACAACGCATGGAACAGGAGAATATTACTGCTTTAGAAGCTTTTATTCGTATATTGGATGAAAATAAACTTATTCGTAAAACGACTTCGAATGCTACTAATGCGAATGCCAAGATTGTGATTTACTTTCCTGCAGGTGAGTATGTTCTGCATGAAGAAGCTGGAAAGAACTTCCCTTATGATATTTTAGGAGGAAACTTCATTATCAAGGGGGATGGTCCTCAATTGACTCGGCTGGTGATGAAAACGCCGAATGGAGATACGGAGGCTACTAATGTTCCTATGTTAAGTATCAAACATACTAATAGCCCGAATAATGCAGGACATTCTCCGTTATTGGCGAATGTTGTAGAAAATGCGAAGAAAGGTGAGTCTAATCTTGTGGTTTCTTCAACTACCGGATTGAAGCCGGGTAAATGGGTACAGTTACGTTTGCGGAGTGGTAATAAAGATTTATTGGCAAAAGAACTTGGTCCTATTACCCCGACCGGCTCGTGGTCAATAGAACAACAGCCTGTTCCTATTACGGCAGAGAAATCTAATGATAATTACGGAATTAAAGTTACGGAATTTCATCAAATAAAATCAGTCGGTGGTAATCGCGTTGTTTTCTATGAACCGATTATGCATGATATTGACACCCAGTATGACGATTGTTTGGGTTGGGAAATTCGCGAATATAAGTATTACGAAAATGTGGGAATAGAGGATTTAACTTTCGTAGGCCAGGCAATCACTCCCTATTATCATCACGGTGATGGTGCACCGAGTAACGTAGATGCATGGCGATATGATCAAGAATATAGACCGATCGCTATGGTACGATTAGTTAATTCCTGGGTACGTAATGTAGATTTTGAGAGTGTAAGTGAGGCATTGACTATTTCCGAATCAGCCAATTGCTCTGCCTATAATATTGAAATCAGAGGTAATCGTGGGCATGGAGCAGTACGTGCTGCCGGTTCGACACGTATATTCATTGGTAAGATAAATGATCAAAGCAAAGATGGAACGGCTAATAAATACGGAGTTATCGGTCAAGGTCAGTGGCATGGATGTGGTGTTTCCAAACCAAGTATTGGTAATGTGATTTGGAATTCGAACTGGGGTAGTAATGCTTGTTTCGAATCTCATGCCACACAACCTCGTGCTACTCTATTTGATAATTGTAGTGGTGGGTTGGTTCGTTATCATGCAGGTGGCGCAGAAGATGAAGCGCCGAATCATTTGAGTGATTTGACTATATGGAATCTGAATGTGACCGGAACAATTGATGAACAGAAGCGAGACTTTTCTACTAATTTCACTTGGTGGAATAATACAGATAAGTGGTGGAAGATTTATCCGCCTATCGTAGTCGGTACTCATGGCCAGGCCGTGACATTCTCACAAGAGGAAAAACAGCTTACTTATGAAGAAAGTACTGGAACGAGGGTTACTCCCGAGTCTCTTTATGAGGCACAGTTGGAGAAACGTCTGGGAGCAGTACCAGCTTGGTTAAGGGCTTTGAAATAATAATACTGGAATAAATGAATAATTTCGTAAAGAAATTCCGGCAAATGGCACCTGTGATAAGTATGATTATATCACAGGTGCTGTTGCTTGGATGTAAGGATGAAGACTCAAAAGAATATATCGAAGGGCAGATTCCGGAGACGGAGGTTGCTGCGTATATTGCACAAATGAATCAGGATATTGCTGATATGCAGCAGTTGGCAGATGGAAAGTTGAGGGTGTTCACTTATTTCCAAGAACAGGACAACGTTTGGGTAATGGAGTTGGAGAACGGTCATATTCTAAGGATCTATCCAGAGGTAGAGAAAAACGAAAAAAAGGAAATTCCCATATTGGGGATTAATGAAGAAGGATATTGGATATACGAGTTCTATAATACGGAGGACATACTGACTGACGTGAACGGTGAGCCGGTAGCTGCCCTTGCCAAAACGGGAAAAGGGACATTTGTACCACGGTTGAGGCTAAATGAAAAGAACTATTGGGAAGTGTCATTCAACGGGATGCAATGGAAGCAACTGACTAGTAGACCGGTAGATGTTATATCTACTACATCGGCTGCTTATTCTTTAATGAATGGACTTGTCGCTGATGAAAAAAATAAGACTGTCGGTTTGTCTTTGTGTTGTGGAGAGTTGATAATAACTTCTGTTGTGCTGGGAAAAGGTACTACTGAAGCTTGGAATAAATTTGTGTTAGGAACTTCGGATAATGTTCTGCTCGATTTTTCGTATGCCGGATATCATCATGGGGAAGTAGCTCCTTCAGATGGCTTCTCTTTGGGATATGAGGTGATGAATGTGAAAGAACGGATGGATGCGAAAAATCTGACAGCTCGGGCTGCATTGATTGATATTTTGCAAGAGAAGAATCTGACCCGCAAGAATGATACAAATGGCAATAATCCGAATGCCCGTGTTGTGATCTATTTCCCTGAAGGAGAGTATGTGTTGCATAATGAGGACGATAATGGTATGAGAGAGCCGGAAGCGGGAAAAACGTATGCAACAGATAGTAAAGGGAATAATACAAGTTATAGTATTCCTATTACTGGCGGACATTTGGTTATTAAAGGTGACGGTCCGGATAAGACTAAGTTGATTATGGCGACTCCTAATTTGCCCGGAAGTACAGAGGTGATGTATTCATCTCCATGTATGCTTGAACTGAAACATAATTCGGATACCCGCAAGATGTGCACAGTAGCCTCTGACGCAAAAAAAGGTACCTATGTGGTAGAAGTAGATGATGCGACCGGTTTGAACAAGGGTGATTGGGTGTGTCTGTATTTAAAGGATAATACTCCTGAACTGGTAGATAAAGAATTGTCTCCATATAAGGCGGAGGCAACGATGACTAATATAATAGAGAAGGGGGTGCAGGTACAGGATTTCCATCAGATTATAGCTAAAAGTGGTAATCGTATTACTTTTAAAGAGCCGATTATGCATGAAGTGGAAGCACGTTGGAAATGGGAGATTCATCGGTATCCGCATTATGAAGAAGTGGGAGTGGAGGATTTGTCTTTTGTGGGACAGGCAAAAGATGATTTCAAACATCATGGCACTTGGGAGGACGATGGTGCATACAAGCCATTGAACATGGTTCGATTGACTAATTCATGGATGCGACGTGTGAAATTTACAAGTGTGAGTGAAGCTACTTCCATTATCAATAGTGCCAATGTGTCGGCTTATGATATCACGATAGATGGTAATCGCGGACATTCCGCTATCCGTTCCGCAGGTTCTTCGCGTGTGTTTATCGGTAAGGTGACGGACCGTACGGATGGATTGTTGATTGACGATAGAAATACCCGTGAAGAGGGTGTTGGGCAATATCACGCTTGCGGTGTTTCCAAACCAAGTATGGGAGCTGTTATTTGGCGTGTGCATTGGGGGAAAGACGCTTGCTTCGAGTCTCATGCCACACAACCTCGTGCCACATTGATAGATGCTTGTAAGGGTGGGTTCATGCAATTCCGTCAAGGAGGTGATTATGATCAGTTGCCCAATCATTTGGATGATCTTACTATCTGGAATATGTATTCGGAGAGATCCCGAACGGCGAGTGGTAATTCTGCTCCTTCCGGAGTATTCGACTGGTGGCGCATCGGTTTTAAAGGATGGAAATTCTTGCCTCCGACGATTGTCGGTTTTCATGGCGATCCGTTGAATTTTGTACAGGAGCAGGTGAAGCTTGATGAAAGTCATGGCACTCCGGTAGAGCCGGAATCATTGTATGAGGCACAATTGGAACATCGTTTAGGTTTTGTACCTGATTGGCTGAAAGCATTGAAATAGGTATAAAGAAAGCTACTATAAAAAATAAATGATTATGAAATTGAAGAACTGGGTCGGTCTATTGCCATTTTGTGCAGGGATATTTATGTCTCCTTATGCTATGAGTAATGTCCGCACAAACTATTCGGCACAGACGGAAGTGTCTGTGTCTGATGTGGAAGTGAAGAAAAAAGAGTTAAAGGAGTTTAGGAAGAAATATAAACTGCCTGCTCCGAAAGCGAATCAAAGGGAAATAGATGCCGCTTTGATGCAAGTACAGCTATGGCAGTTGGAACGGGACGATGAAAAGACTGTTACCGGAGTCTCACCGTTTAAAGAAAAAGTGACTCTTCAGCAAGGACGGGATATTGCCAAAACGGTACGTGTGTTGGCCTTTGCTGCTGAACGTGACGGAGGAGATGCGGAAGAAAGTTTCAATCTCTATTTGGATTTTCTCTTTACGGAGAAAGTTATAGAGCGTATGCCCAAATATAAATATAGTAACTATAATGATGTACGCAGAGTTCCGGCAGATTTCTTGAGTGCCTTGTCTGTATGTGACGATGTACGTAAAAGTCGGTTAATTGCTGCTGTGTGGAATTTGCTGGAGGCGGACCGATTATATCTCAGTGCGGAAGAGTTGAGACTGAAGGTGAACTCAGACTATATTTATAATGTTCTTCCGCATTTGTTTATTTGTGCGGTTCATAACCCGAATGATGAACAAGCTATCAAGGACTTAACCGCTTTCTCTCATTTCCTGTCGGGATGTACCCAGTACAGCCCTAGCGGGTATGATATACTGAAACCTGACGGAACAGGATTTCATCATAATACCCATTATAACGGGTATATGTATTCATATCGCACTTGGGTGGAATATATGGGACGGCTGAAAGGCACTTCCTTCCGTATTGAGAAGGAGGCGTATCAACGGATGAGCAAAGCTTTGGTT
The DNA here is from genome assembly GCF_014287315.1 of Bacteroides sp. NSJ-39. Lineage (NCBI taxonomy): Bacteria > Pseudomonadati > Bacteroidota > Bacteroidia > Bacteroidales > Bacteroidaceae > Bacteroides > Bacteroides sp. NSJ-39. Next base: position 94,501 of record NZ_JACOOB010000011.1, read on the forward strand.
AGTATTTATTTGATGGCGGTACGTTCTGAATCGGATAAAGACCGTTATTTTGCGAATAGTATGGCGGGCAGACACCCTTTTACCGGTTTGGGGATTAATTTCTCGCGACAATTGTTTGAGACATTGATTGAAGTGGGAGGAGATGTGCTAGGGATTCCGTATGATCAGGAATTAGCTTCTTACTACAATTATTTCTATAAGACGAAAAAGTATAAGAATGCTCCCGAACTGAATGCGGATGGCTTTTATCAGTTTAATTTCAGCCCGGCAGGAGTTTACAGACAGGGTAATTGGCTGGCAGTGATGCGTTGTCCGACTACTAACTTCTGGGGTGGAGAGATATATAATAAAACCAACCGGTTCGGCAGATACCAAAGTCATGGAACGCTGGAAATACTTTATGAAGGTGGACTTGCCAAGTGTGGTTATCCCGCTGATAAAGAAAAGAAGAGTGCCGGTTGGGACTGGAATATGATGCCCGGAAGTACTACTGTACATTATACGGATTGGAAGGAAATGACGCCTAATAAAAATGATGCTGACCGTTTCGACCAAAAATCAACAACGACTAATTTTGCAGGAGCATTGGCTTGGAAAGACTGTGGCCTTTTTGCGGCTGCTTTCGATCAGGATGATCGTTGGGGAAGTCGTCGTTTTGAACCGACTAACCTTTCTTTCTGCAAGTCTGTATTTGCCGTTGATGGAATGTTGTATAGTCTTGGTACTGATATAGAGGCGAAAGGCGACTATTCGGATGAATGGATTACTGCTACAAATCTTTTCCAATCTATTGTATCTAAAGAATCCGGAGATATGACTGTAAACGGACAGATAATGAAAGCAGGAAAAGAACAGATTATAGAACCACAGGTTGCCGCTTGGATGGTTACTCCTACCACTACCGGGTATTTTGTTCCGAAAGGACACGACCGGTTGGTGATTAAGTACGGTGAACAGACTACTCCTTCATCAGCGGGTATGGCTGCCGGAATGGGAAAGGAGACTGCTGCAAAGGCTTATCTTCATCATGGGGTGAAGCCGGAAAAGAAAAGTTATCAGTTTATGGTTGTTCCGGGTACTACTTCCGAACGGATGAAGGAACTTGCCAAGAAGCAAGAGCAGGAGAAACTGTTTAAGGTCATCACTGCACAAGATTCTGTGCATATAGTGAAGTATCTTCCTACATCTACCATTGCATACGCTCTGTTTGCTCCGGTCTCTAATTTATCGGCGGGAGTGGTATGTGCTTCTAAAACGGAGTTACTGGTAATGGAACGTCTGGATAAAAGTGGAAGCGGACTGGAACTGGCGTTGTGTAATCCTAATCTTCGTCCGAAAACGATTGGCAAAAATAATTGGCGGACTACACCTACACAAGCTTCAATAGAGCTGAAGGGTAAATGGACTGTGAAAAGCGGTGATGAAAGCCAAAAGATTATGTTGGAAGAGAATGCAGCGGGAAATACAGTATTGAAGACTGTATTGTCCGAGGGAATGCCTGTTTATGTGTCGTTAGTGAAATAGTAGATCAAGAAAGAATGGTATGAATATGAAGAAGTTGTTAAGTATATTAATGTTGGGTTGGGCGTTTGTTTGCGGACAGGCACAACAGTCGGTAGATATGGACTGGTGGCGTGAAGGTCGCTTTGGTATGTTTATTCATTGGGGATTGTATTCAGTTGCTGCCGGTGAATGGAATGGAAAGCCGGTGGATGGCATCGGTGAGTGGATACAGAATTTTGCCAAGGTCCCTAACAATGAATATGAGAAACTGGCTGATAAACTCACGTTAGCTAAATATAATCCGGAAGAATGGGTGAAATTAGCAAAGCAAGCCGGAGCTCGTTATATTGTATTTACGACTAAACACCATGAAGGCTTTTGTATGTATCCGAGCGAGGTGTCTGATTTTGATATTGAGCGTACTCCTTATAAAAGAGATCCTTTGAAAGAACTGGTAGAAGCTTGCCGTAAGCATGGGGTAAAAGTCGGATTCTACTATTCTCATCGGCAAGATTGGCGGGAAGAAGACGCTGCTGTGATGCAGAATGAATATGACGGGCATTATGGTAAGCCGAAATCGGAAGTAAAACCGAATCTGGACCGTTATATCAGGGAAAAGGCTTTACCGCAAATGCGGGAATTGCTTACCCGATACGGTAAAATTGATTTGTTATGGTATGACACTCCGTTTGACTTGACGAAAGAACAGAGTCGGACATTTGTAAATGTAGTCAGAGAATTACAGCCGGAATGTATTGTGAATGGTCGTGTGGGTTATAATCTGGGAGATTATGGAGCATTGGGAGACAATGAAATGCCTTGTTCGCGTGTGAATATGGATTTGGAAATGGTGGCTACCATGAATCATACTTGGGGATACAAAAAGAACGACCAAAACTGGAAGAGCCCGAAAGATATTCTTTGCTCATTGATAGAATGTGCGAGTCGTGGAGTGAACTATATGGTGAATATCGGTCCGAAGGAGGATGGAACCGTACCACAACCGAGCATTGATATAATGGATTTCATCGGAAGGTGGATGCAGAAGAATTCGGAAGCTGTCTACGGAACAACCGGAAATCCTTTTAATGATAACTTCCCTTGGGGGTATGTTACACATAAGGGTAATGTGATTTATCTGCATCTTTTGAGGGAACCTCTGAACCGTTGTATTGCATTGAAGGGTTTGTCGACATCCATTACAAAGGCAGAAATACTTGCTTCCGGTAAGAAAGTGACGGTGACTGATCAATCGTATCCAGTATTGACAGTGCCTGCTCATCTGAATTATGATGAAATTCCGGTGCTGAAGTTGGTATGTAAGTCTCCGGTACGTTTTAGCGAGGATAATTACATGAACGAGAATGTAGTCAGTATTCCGGTGGCAAATGGTAAGATTATTCCGGGCAAAGAGGGAAGTCTGACGATTGCTGAGGGTGGAAATACACAAAACTTCCATGCAGGTACTGGTAAGTTGCAGCTGAAATGTGTGATTGATGAGCCGGGTACTTACAAAGTACGTGTATTCACCAGTCGCCATTGGAGAAGATCATTTGCTGAGGGAGCTAGAATTACATTGAAAGTGGATGATAATACTCCGTTCAATTCCGTATTGATGAAGAAAGACGGGGAGTTGTCCAATGTACGCCAGAACTCCTACCCGGAAACATGGAGTGATATCGGTACGGTACACTTCAAGCAGAAAGGCGCAAAAGGGTTGGAACTTTCTGTGAATGCAACAGGCACGTTTAGCCGTTTGGGATTCTTTGGGGAGGATATCCAGAATGAGAGTGAGAAAAACATTCGCTTTATGAGAATAGAGCTAATCAAAGAAGCCTACTGATGTTCAAAGAGCAGACAATTCTTTACTTTTATGAAATAACTTTTTTCAACAGAGGTCAAAGTAAAAGAGAGGAGCCTCACGGTTCCTCTCTTTTTTAGGGGGTTAAATTGATTAAAGTCCGATTTTATTATACGTTTTCAATAAGGTTAGAAAAATCGTGTGATATATTGCTTTTGTTGTAACGCATATTCACTGTTTTATATTTTCTACAAATGTATGGATTTTGCATGGGTGTAGTGGGTGTTATTATTCAAGATAGGTGCAAAATCATACAAATCTATTATTCTCATATTTCTATTCTTCTTTTACACTTTCCAATAATGCGGATAACTCTTTTACAATTTCGGGATGTGACTTCGCTACATTTGTTTTCTCCGATGGGTCGGATGAGAGATCATATAGCTGAGGCTGCTTGTCATTACCCAGTTCCATCTTTGTCCAGAATTCAATAGCAGGACCATCGCTTGGTTCAATATATTTCCATTCTCCCTTAACAATGGCAAGTGTGTTATTCAGGTTTTGTTGGACTACATACTCACGACCTGTATTGTTTTTGCCTAAAAGTACATCCAGATGTTCCTGGCTGTCGGGGGCTGCACCCTTGCGCAAGGGCTGATTCAGAAGCGAAGCAAATGATGCGTAAGTGTCGATCTGCGAGAAAAGCGCTTGTTGTTTGGAAGGCTGTATTTTAGCAGGCCAGCGAATGATAAAAGGAATGCGGGTACCGGCTTCGTAAGCACTGTATTTGCCACCGCGATAGATTCCCATTGGAGTATGACCATTGAGATTCTCGTAGGCATAGTCCTGATAACCGTCGTCAATCACGGGACCGTTGTCGCTGGTAAAGATCAGGATAGTGTTGTCCGCTATGTTGAGGCTGTCCAATGTGTGCATGATTTCACCGATAGTCCAGTCTAACTGAAGAATGACATCGCCACGTGTTCCAAGTCCGCTTTTTCCTGCAAAACGAGGGTGGGGGATACGGGGCACATGCACGTCTTGCGTACCCATATATAAGAAGAAGGGCTCTTCCTGGTGTGAGGCAATGAAGTTCTTAGCCTTGTCAGTGATAATGTCGGCTATGTCTTCATCTTGCCAAAGAGCGGATTTTCCTCCGGTCATCCAGCCGATACGGGGAATACCGTTAATAATGGTATTGTTGTGTCCTTGACTGGGCTTTAATTTCACAAGTTCCGGATTTTCTTCTCCCGTAGGCCAGTCACCTACTTTGTGGTCGTAGCTGACGGTGATGGGATCGTTCGGATCAAGATTCACTACACGTCCGTTTTCAACGAATACACAAGGAACACGGTCTACGGTTGCCGGAATGATGAACTCATAATCGAAACCGATACTTTGCGCATTCGGACTGATTTGGCTGTTGAAGTCTGTTCCGCCTTTCGGTCCCAGTCCCAAATGCCATTTGCCGACAGCACCGGTAGCGTATCCGGCGTCTTTCAGCATATCGGCCATTGTAACGCAGGCAGTGTCGATGATAAGTTCCGAGTTTCCGGGAGCAATACCCGTGTTTTCCTGCCGCCAGGGATACATACCCGTCAAGAGCCCGAAACGGGAAGGGGTACTGGTAGCTGAAGTGGCGTAAGCATTGGTAAATTGTACTCCTTGTCCTGCCAGACGGTCAATATTGGGAGTACTAACTTTACTCGCTCCGTAACAGCTCAAGTCACCGATACCAAGATCATCCGCAAATATATAAATGATGTTCGGCTTCTGAACGTTTTGTCCGTTGTTCTTTTGAGATGCGTGATTGCAGCCGGTTAGCATGGCAATGCCGGGCAATAACGGGAATAGGCGTGAAACGTTTCTCATAATGTTTATCTTTTAGGGGGTAATGTTACTGATACAAAGATAAACAATTGAGAAAACAAGGATGACTAGTAATGTACAACTGAAGTACAAAATAGTACACTCTTGATAATACCGGATATTACGCTGTTTCTTCTTCCCCTTCTTCTTTCTCTTCCCCTTTACGGTAGGCCAACGGACTGACGTGATAAATCTCTTTGAAGCACTTACTGAAATAGCGCGAAGAAGAGAAGCCGATTCGGTCGGAGATTTCCGTGATATTCAGTTCCGGATTGTTCCGGAGCATGACGGCTCCTTTCTTGAGACGTATACTTAGGATGAAGTCGTTCGGAGTCTGTCCGGTAACGGCTTTCAACTTGGTAAACAGATTAGTACGTGCCATACCCATTTCGCGGGCGAAAATGTTGACGTTGAAATCCGGGTTGTCCAAATGGCGTTCAATAATAGCCATAGCACGGTCCAGCATTTCCTTATCCATCGGGTTGGTAGCCAGCATTTGTGCGAAAGCCTGCGGTTGCTTGCTGAATTTCTCCTGTAACAGTCTGCGGGAATTAACCAAGTTGTTGCAACGGGAAATCAGCAGGTTCGTATTGAACGGCTTGGTGATATAGTCGTCCGCACCGATTTTCAGTCCCTCAATATTATGTTCTATCGCAGTACGGGCTGTCAACAGTACCACCGGAATATGGCAGGTATTAAAGTCTGTCTTGATTCGTTTGCAAAGTTCTGTTCCGGACATACGGGGCATGACGACATCACTTAATATAATGCTAGGCATCTCTTCCCTCACTTTTTCCAAAGCCTCTTCACCGTCGGATGCGGTTGTGACCTGATAGAATGTTTCGAAAATGCTGACTAGCATTTGCTTGATAGATTCATTGTCTTCCACAATCAACATCTTGGCATCCTCAATACGCTTGTTGCTCTCTTCTTCTTTCCATTCGGTATCGGGCAATACCTCAACCGAAGGAACGAACACGTCTGTTGGTTGCTGAATGGTGGATTCTACATCTTCCCTGACGATCTGCTCTTCCGTAAAGTGTTGGTTCCCAAGCTTGAGGGTGATGATGAAGCTGCTTCCCTTGCCGGGTTCACTTTCCACACGGATAGTGCCGTGATGCAGTTCTACGATTCCCTTTGTCAGCGCCAGACCAATGCCTGTTCCGGCTCCGGTGTTCAATGAGTTCAGATGTTCGGTCTGGTAGAAACGGTCGAATATCTTATCGATTTCGGCAGCAGCAATACCCGAACCGGTATCTTTTATTTCTATGATGGCATGGTCTTGCTCCTGCGACACCTTGATTGTTATCGTATCTTCTGCTTTGGTATGTTTCAGAGCATTGGATAGAAGGTTATTGATTACTTTCTGCATCTGTTTCTGGTCATACCATACTTCAATGTCATCTGTTTGCTTGATGAAGTTGAAGTTTATCTGCTTGCTGCTTGCATACTCTAAGAAGAGCAAATAATTCTCGTAGAGGAACTCCACCAAATTATGCTTGCTCGTCTTTATTTTCATGTGTCCCTGTTCCTGTTTACGGAAATCAAGTAATTCTGTAATCAGTTCCCGCAACTGTAGACTGTTCTTATAGATTCCTAATACCTTATTATATATATTAGGAGTAAATGTCTGTACTTGTAACAACGTTTCCACTTGTCCTACAATCAGGGTAAGCGGGGTACGGAACTCATGGGAGATATTGGTAAAGAAACGAAGTTTGGACTGGTTCAGTGCTTCCAGGTCTTCGATATGCTTCTTTTCGTATTTCAATGATTCCCGCAGCTTGATACGTGAATTGTAGTTCTGGATAAGGAACCAGAACAGGCTGATTGTAATGACTGTATAGATCAGATAAGCCCACCATGTCTCGTACCAGGAAGGAAGTACCAGAATCTGGAGCCGTGCCTCTTCGATGCCGTCCCGTTGCGATTTGATGATTAATGTATACTTGCCCGGATTCAGGTTGGTATATGTGATAAGCGTCTGTTGGCGGTATGTATGGTTCCACTCGTCGGAGAAACCTTCAAGGCGGTAGACTATCTCGTCTCTATTGGCGGGAATGAAATTGGATGTTGCATACTCCAGACTGAACATGGATTGATCTGATTTCAGACTGATTTTGGGAGTATGACAGATGGATTGTTTGAGAATTCCCGTCTCATCTCCGGGAAGTACTTCTTTACCGTTGACTAACAGGCGTGAAAGAATAATACTATATGATTTCGGTGTGAAATGCAACTTCTTCTCCCAGAAAGAGATCATTCCCTGAATACCTCCCAAAAATACTTCTCCATCGTGGGTTACGAATAGGGCATTCTCATTGACGGCTGTTAACGGGAATCCGTTTTCCGTACCATAATTGTAGAACTTCTTGTGCGGATAGTCGAACTGTGAGAATCCTTGATTGGTGATTAATAATAAACTTCCTTTTTGGATAGATGATTCGAATACTTCATAGATGCAATCGCTGGATAAACCATCTTTTTGTACATCGAAATTCTCGAAGTCATTGCTCTCTTCACGATAACGGTCAAGACCGCTTCCGGAAGTGGAGAACCACAGGTTGCCACTACTATCCAGCGTAATATTGTTGATGTTATTATTGCTGAGGCTATTCGGAGTAGCCGGATTATGTGAATAATTGGTCAGCTCCCCGCTATCAAAGCGATAAGAGTAAACTCCTTCTCCGGTGGCCGCAATCCATAAAGTACCATTTTTATCGAAGCAAAGGCTGGCCACCATGCCGATATTTCTTCCTTCTTTGGTCTCTTTAAAAAGTTGTCGGCAACTACCTGTGGACGGGCTGAAAAGGCAGACTCCGTTTTGTGTGGCGATGACCAGCTTGTCTTTGTAGGGTACGATATCGCGTACAATATCCGATGGCAGTGAAGCAGGATCTCCTGCTTTCATCCTATATATGGTAAAGCGATTGGTTCGCAAGTCGAGTTTATTTAATCCTCCCAGATGTGTACCAATCCACATGATGTCGTTGTTCCGGTCGTAATAGATCGCTTTTACGTTATTGTGCGAAATACTATTTTCCCCTTCTTCATGTCGATACCAACGGTAGGTATTGCTTTTCCGGTTGTAGACATTGACACCTCCCCCTTCGGTGCAAATCCACAGATTACCGTCTTTGTCTTCTGTCATTCTTCCTACAATCGGACTGCTTAAACCTTCTTTTTCTGTGTTTCCTACTTTGTAGCGAGTGTATATTTCGTACTCCGGGTTAAAGTAATTGACACCTCCGAAATAAGTTCCCAGCCAGATGGTTCCCTGACCGTCTTTTACAATACACCAGATAGAAGAGTGAGTGAGTCCGTCCGGTCTGCTGTCATCGGCTGTGTAAACCTGGAACTGACCGCTACTTTTGTCATAACGGTTCAAACCGTAGAATGTTCCTATCCATAAATTACCGGCATTGTCTTCACAACAGCTCCTGACAAAGTCGGAACATAGACTGTTCGGGTTTTGGGGGTCATGCCGAAGATTTTTGATGTTACCGTCTGTCGTTATGTGGTATAGTCCTTCCTCCCAACTACCTATCCATAACTCTTTAGAGGAGTCTTCATAGATACTTGTGATATTGCCTTTTGTGATAGGTTGGGATACTGTTTTGTTCTCCGACAGGCAGTAAACTCCGTTGCCGGTTGTCCCCATCCAGAGGTTCTTTTTATCGTCCAGATGCAGGCAGGATAAAGTGATATCCTTTCCCGCCAAATGATAATAAAGGTCGAAGTTGCCCGTACTTTCGTTATACACGAAAACTTCCTCTCTTTTACCTATATATAGTTTCTCATTATAGTAGATGGCGTCTACATTCCCTTGCAGTAGTGTTTTAAACCGCTGAGTAGTCAGGTCAAATTCTGCGATACCGTCGGTACAAAGCAGGTACACTTTCCCCTTCTTATTTCCGGTGATACGCAATACTGTGTTGCTGAACAGGCTGTTCGGATCATTTTTTTTGAGTTTAAAACTTTTGATATCGTTACCGTTATACCGGTTCAGTCCCTCGCGTGTGCCGATCCATATAATTCCTCTTTCGTCAATATACATGCTATTGACAGAGAACTGTGAAAGGCCGTCATCCGTGGTCAAATGACTGAAAGTGATGTTTTGACCTTGTGTATGGACTGCAGAGATGCTTAAAAACAGCAGAAATAAAAGGGTTACTTTTTTCACTAATTCGTTCTTTTAAGGTATTACTATTGGCAAATATATCGTTTTTATTTGATTTCTGTGAACCTTATTAGAAGAAAGTAACTATATTTGTATCATCCAAACGAAAGAAATATGAAAGTAAAGAAAATTAGTGCGGCTAACGTAGAGGCTTGTTCGCTTCCGAAATTGTTCGATGAAGAAAAGATTGATTTCCAACCCATTCAATGTGTTAATTGGGCTGAGTATCCCTACAAGCCTAAAGTAAATTTTCGCATAGCTCACACGCAGGACTCTATTTTGTTGCATTTTAAGGTAAAGGAAGAGAGTATACGTGCCAGATATGGAGAAGATAATGGTTCTGTATGGACCGACTCCTGTGTAGAATTCTTTTCTATACCGGCAGATGACGGGGTGTATTATAATATCGAATGTAATTGTATCGGAACGATTCTGATTGGTGCAGGTCCTGCACGCAATGGCCGTGAACATGCTCCGAAAGAAATAACCGCCCTTGTGCAACGCTGGTCCAGTTTGGGTAATGTGCCTTTTGAAGAGCAGGCTGACGAATCCGGTTGGGAAGTAGCCTTGATTATCCCTTATAAAGTGTTCTTCAAACATCAGATTGATTCCCTTGATGGAAAAGAGATAAAAGCTAACTTCTATAAATGTGGTGATGAGTTGCAGACTCCCCATTTCCTGTCATGGAATCCGATAGAAATAGAGAAACCGGATTTCCATCGTCCCGACTTTTTCGGAACACTGGAGTTTGAATAATTTCTCACCACAGAGGATGCAGAGGACACGGAAAAAGGAAGATAAAAGTACATAATCCGGATATAATAAAAGCAGATTCATGTAGATATTGCAATGATTAATACTTATGCAATCTACATGAATCTGCTTTTTGGTATCTTAGGTTTTACTATCTTTATTTTAAAACCTCTGTGTCCTCTGCGTCCTCTGTGGTGAGTATTATTTCACGATACCTCTTTCCGAGTTCTTCACGAAGTTTACGATATTCTCGATCTCCTCACTCATTGGCACTTGATCGATAATTTTCTGCACTGCATCCTGCACACTGAAGTTACCTTGGTAAATCAAGCGATATGCATTGGCAATGTGCCGGAGGATTCTTTCCGATGTATTGCGGTGTTGTGACAGAACCACGGCATTTACTCCGTGATATGCCACCGGATTTCCAGACATGATAACGTATGGAGGTACATCCTTGGATATGCGGCAACCACTCTGTACGAGCGTCCAGCTACCGATATGACAATATTGATGTAACGTTACATTACCACTTAGGATAACGCAATCGTCCAATGTACACTCTCCGGCAATGGTGCTACCAATACCAACTACACAGTTGTTGTTGATCTGTACGTCATGGCAAAGATGTACTTTATCCATCAGATAATTGCCATTTCCTATTTTAGTAGCATTGCCGGCAAATGTAGCACGGCTGATGACTACGTTCTCGCGAATATCATTGTTGTCACCGATAATCAGGCTGCTCTCTTCTCCCGTAAAGTGGAAATCTTGCGGTTCCGCTCCGAGAACGGCATTCTGATGTACCTTGTTCCCTTTTCCCATTTTAGTACCTTTCAGGATACTAGCGTAAGACATGATGATGCAATCATCTCCGATCTCTACATTCTTTTCAATGTAGGCAAAAGGCAGAACTGTTACATTCTTGCCTAATTTTGCTTCGGGGTCTACGTAAGCTAACGGACTAATCATAATAGTATTATATATTTAAAGTTATTCTTATCTTCCACCACCCAGTGCCTGATAGAGGCTTACTACAGCTTGCATCTGATCAAAGCAGTCGGACACCTGAGAGAGCTGTGCACTCAAATAGGATTGTTGTGCAGACAGTACTTCCAGATAGGTTGAGGTTCCTAAGTTAAACAATTCTTTTGTATCTTCCGAAGCTTTCTGGGCAGATTCTACCTGCATTTTTCTGGATTCTACCTTTTCGCTGGTCTTTTGGTATAGACTTAACGCATTGCTAACCTCACTACCGGCATTCAATAAGGCCTGTTGGAAAGATAATTTAGCCTGTTCCTCCTGCGCTTTGGCAGCTTTCAAGCGAGCGATGTTCTGTCCCCGATAGAACAAAGGCTGTGTCAGTGAACCAACAACGGAAGCCAATAATTTACCGGGATTAACGATCCCTGCTCCTGAATTGTTTGTCCATCCTGCCGAACCGCTGAGTGTGATTTGCGGATAGAAAGCGGCACGTGCGGAGTTGGTGTCATAGTAGCAACTTGCCAGTGACATTTCGGCTGCTTTTACATCCGGACGGTTGGATAACAATTGAATAGGTATGCCTGCAGAAAGCTCGGTCGGAAGTACTTGTGCTTCCAATACGCCACGCTTGATGGCATGAGGAGCTTCTCCTAAAAAAGTAGACAGGGCGTTCTCCGTTTCACGGATACTTTGTTCGATATCAGGAATGGTAGCAAGTACTTGTGCATAAGCAGCTTTACTTTGTTCAACACCGGCTGAATTGATGTTGTACATTGCTGCATCTTTCATCGCTTCCATTGTTTCGGCATTGCGCTTCAGAATTTCGGCCGTCTCTTTAGTTATTTCCAGTTGGCGGTCAAGCATTAACAACGTGTAGTACATATTGGCTACATTTGAGATTACTTGAGTTTGTACAGCCTGACGGTATGCCTTAACCTGTTTCAAAGTAACTTGTGCATTCCGTTTTGAGTTCAGTAACTGACCGAACAAATCGACTTGCCAACTGGCTATAACCGGTAATGAATAAGTTTTTGTAGCTGCATTCTTGTCAAAGCTGCTGATTGTTCCTTGCGGAGACAATCCCAAAGATGGGGCATAAGCCAGACGTGCAGACATCAGGGAGGCTTGTGCGGCTTTCACATTCTGCGCAGCAGACAAGAGGTCAGTATTTTGGTTCAGTCCCGCTTCGATGAGAGACTGTAGTTGCGGGTCGGTGAAGACTTCTCTCCACGGCAGATTACCGAAGTTGGTCGTATCCGAAACCAGTGTATCGTTATCCGCTACCGGATCGCGATACAGGCCGGAAGTTGTGATATCTTCGGGTCTGTCATACGACTTATAGATGTGGCAGCTGCTCAGGAGAGCAGTTGCACACAACATATATAGAATCTGTTTCTTCATATCGAATTTCATTATTTAGCGTATTGTTCAATCTCTGTTACAGCATCTGTATTGTCAATATCTTCCCATTCCATCGGTTTAACTTTCTCTTGCAGATACTGGAAGATAACGAATAAAACAGGAACGATAAAGATCTGGCAGATCATACCGATTAACATACCTCCGATAGAAGCAGTACCCAGTGTACGGTTACCGTGAGCACCTACACCGAAAGCAAACATCAACGGAAGCAAACCGACTACCATAGCCAAGGATGTCATCAAAATCGGGCGGAGACGGGCACCGGCACCCAATACGGCTGCCCAAGTGATACTCATACCCATTTTACGACGGTCGAGGGCAAACTCTACAATCAAGATGGCATTCTTTGCCAACAGACCCATCAACATGATCAATGCAATCTGCATATAGATATTGTTGGACATCGTACCGAGAATCATCTTCAACGCTGAGATATTACCGAGTGCACTTACACCGTTGACAAACAGGAAGCTACCTAACAGACCGAACGGAACGGATAGCAATACGGCTAATGGAAGTATGTAACTTTCGTACTGCGCACTCAATAATAAGTAAACGAATACGAAACAGAGCACAAATATCAGCCCGGTAGCACTTCCGCTACTCTGAGCCTCTTCACGTGCCATACCTCCTAATTCATAGGTATAACCGGTAGGCAGGTTTTCTTGAGCAACCTCTGCAAGAGCAGCCAGTGCCTGACCGGAGGTATAACCACTGGCAGGAGCTACCATCACCTTCATGGAAGTATAAAGGTTGAAGCGGCTGATAATATCCGGACCATATACCTTCTCTACAGAGATGAACTGGGCGATCGGAGCCATTTCACCTGCACTGTTGCGTACCTTGATATTCTTCAGAGATTCCAGATTCTTACGTGACAATGGATCAGACTGAATCATTACACGATACATCTTACCGAAACGGTTGAAGTTAGATGCATACAGACCTCCATAATATCCTTGCATAGTTGTAAGGATATCGCTCGGACTGATACCAGCTTTCTTACAAGCCGCCGCATCGATGTCGATCATATATTGCGGGAAGTTCGGGTTAAAAGATGTTTTTGCCGAGTTGATTTCCGGACGTGCTTCCAAGGCTGCCGTGTAATCATTTACTACATCAAAGAACTTGTTCAAATCACCACCGGTCTTATCCTGCATATTCACCTCGATATCTGTAGATGCCGAATATCCCGGGATCATAGGAGGAGCGAAGAACAATACCTGTGCTTCTTTGATAATCTTCTGTGCGCGCATATATAAGGAGCCGACTACAACGTCCGAGTTCTGTATCATAGAACGTTCATCCCAGTCCTTTAGCTTGATAATGAAAGAACCGTAAGAAGGTCCCTGACCACCGATGAAGCTAAATCCGGAAATCATGGTTCGTGATAATACAGCAGGGTCAGAAGCGATCAGACTGTCTACGCGTGCTAAGATTTTCTCAGAACGGTCTTGTGATGTACCCGGCGGCAATGTTACTGCTCCCATCAAGGTTCCGGTATCTTCGTTCGGTACCATACCTGTCGGAGTGGTGTTCATGAAGAATATAAGCAGTACGATAGAGGCGGTAACTAATCCCATAGACAGCCATTTCTTCTGAATAAAGAACAATACACGTTTTTTGTAACGTTTCAGGATAGACTCGTATGTATCGTTGAATCTGTTCTTGAACTTCTTTGTACTCATTCCGATCAGTGCCAGGATACTAAGAAGTACAAAGATTGCGGTAACCACCGGATTGAAACTGAAGAAACCGAAAATCATACCGAGAATAGCAATAATCGTGAAGGTAAGTGTGATTCCCGGATGTAGCATTTTTCCGATAGCTTCGGTGTATCTGTTGATCATGGTTGTATGAGCCGCCGTATAAGCTACTTTCATACGTTCCTTCAATGTCGAATCTTCCGTTCCATCTTCCTTCTTATGCGGTTTTAGAAGAATAGCACACAAAGCCGGACTCAATGTCAAAGCGTTCAATGCAGACAAACCGATAGCGATAGCCATAGTCATACCGAATTGGCGATAGAATGTTCCTGCCGTACCTCCCATGAAACTTACCGGGACGAACACGGCCATCATGACTAACGTAATAGATACGATAGCACCACCCAGTTCATTCATAGCGTCGATAGAAGCCAGACGGGCAGAAGTATAACCCTGGTCGAGCTTGGCATGCACACCCTCCACGACCACAATGGCATCGTCGACCACAATCGCAATGGCTAGGACGAGCGCACATAATGTCAGCAAGTTCAAACTGAATCCTACCAAAGACAGAATGAAGAAAGTACCGATAAGAGCTACCGGAATGGCAATGGTTGGAATCAACGTAGAACGTAAATCCTGCAAGAAGATATATACCACAATAAACACCAGGATAAATGCCTCGATCAATGTCTTCAACACCTCGTGAATAGAAGCGAACAAGAAGTCATTGGCATTCATGGAAATGTTAAGCTTCAATCCGGTAGGCAAGGTTTTTGATGCTTCATCCAGCAGTTGCTCAATATCACTGATGGTCTGTGTTGCATTGGTTCCTGCCATCTGGTATACGATACAGGTTACTGACTTGTGGCCGTCTACACGGTTTGTAAAGTTATAACCCAAACGATCCAATTGAATTTCTGCTATATCTTTCAAGCGGAGTACCTCACCGTCAGGCAGAGATTTGATAACGATGTTTTCAAATTCTTCCGGTTGTTGCAGACGTCCTTTGTAGCGGATGGTATATTGGAATGTCTGATTACTGCGTTCACCGAACTGTCCTGGAGCAGCTTCGACATTCTGTTCTGCCAAGGCTGCAGATACATCACCGGGAACAAGTTTGTACTGTGCCATGACGTCCGGTCGTAACCAGATACGCATAGAATAGTCCTGACCCAAAACGTTGGCGTCACCCACACCCGGTACACGTTGTACTTGAGGAATCAAGTTGATCTTAGCATAGTTTTCAATAAACGATTCGCTATATGTATCTGTCTCGTCATAGAGAGAGAATACTACCAGCATGGAAGTCTGGCGTTTTTGAGTGGTTACACCGACTTTGGTTACTTCGGCCGGCAACAGACCTTGTGCCATAGAAACACGGTTTTGTACATTGACGGCGGCCATATCCGGGTCTGTTCCTTGTTTGAAATATATGGATATCTCACCGGAACCCGTATTGGATGCAGTTGATGTCATATACATCATGTTTTCTACACCATTGATCTGTTCCTCCAACGGAGCGATGACGGAGTTCAATACGGTTGATGCGCTGGCACCCGTATAAGTGGCCCTTACCGACACGGTAGGGGGAGCAATGTCCGGATATTGGGTGATAGGCAATGTTGCCAATCCGATAGCACCCAGAATGACTATCAAAATAGAAATAACTGTTGATAGTACCGGACGGTTAATAAAATTATCTAACTTCATACGATTATCTAAGTTATTAATTGAAAGCAGTAGCTAAATTACCATCGTGCTGGTCTTTCAAATGCTGTTGATAGTTTGCTTCTTTTTGAGCAGGTGTGATTGGTTGTATGGTTTCACCATCTTTCAGATTCTGCACGCCTTCGATGACGATTTTATCTCCGGAGTTCAAACCGGAAGTAACGAGATATTCTTTTCCGTTGTCCAGATTGAAGATGGTGATTTCTGTATATTTCACCGTGTTATCCGGCTGCAGGACATAAACGAATTTCTTATCCTGGATTTCTACTGTTGCTGATTGCGGTATAGTAATTACATTCTCCATTGTGTAAGGAATCAGTACGTTTGCTGTTCCACCACTACGTAGGATGTGTTCTTTGTTCGGGAAGAGGGCACGCATACTTACAGAACCGGTTGATTGGTCGATTACTCCTGTGATTGCGTCCACTTTACCTTCGATGCTGTACTCTGTACCATCAATCAACTGAAGCCTGATAGACGGTATTTTTTCGATTTCTTCTTTGATGGTACCGCCTGTTTTAGTCATCGCCAACAATTCTTTTTCTGTCATGGAGAAATATACATATACTTCTTCTATCTCAGAAACTGTAGTCATCGGAGTAGCGATAGAAGGGCTCACCAGTGCTCCTAAACGATAGGGGATATCATTGATTACACCATCGGAAGGACTCTTCACTTGTGTGAAAGAGAGGTTTTGTCTGGCTGTGATAAGCTGTGCTTTCGCTTGTGCCAATTGTGCCTGAGACTGTGCCAATGTGTTTTCTGCCATTGACAGATCGTAGTCACTGATAATTTGCTTTTTGTTCAGCTCACGTTTGTTATCCACTGTTATCTGTTGGGTACGCACTGCCGCTTCTGCTGTTGCGACTGCTGCTTCAGCCGTACGTACTGCTGCTTCATATTGTGTCGGATCAACGATGAATAGAACTTGACCTTTGCGTACAGTTGCTCCTTCGTCTACACATAGTTTCGTGATGAAGCCTGATACCTGTGGACGGATTTCTACGTCTTGTTTACCTTTGATTGTCGCCGGATAGGCAGTCGTTAAATTAGCAGTGGTCTTTTGTAACTCTTGTACTGCATATTCTGGGACTTGTCCCGTTCCGTTGCCCTTATTGCCACAACTAGACAAAAGGGCTACGCAAAATGCAAATAAAACAATTCTACTTTTCATACTTAATAATTATCTGTTTTTAATGTAATGCGTTTGTTACCGGTGTGTCATCATTCATGTCGATAAGTGATTTAAAGGCCAAAAAAGCCGGAAACTAATTATTAATAATCAGTTTCCGGCTGCAAAAGTACAGTAATTTCGCTATTCTTGTTCTTTGATACCGTGTTTTTTAACTATGTTTTTTACTTTAGTTTATGAGATACGGGAGACATTATGAAACTGAACTCATAATCTTGATATGGAAGACGATATTTTTCTAATGGTATAGCTCCCCAACTATTGACGCATGCTAGTCCCGTTTGTGCCTTGTCAATACAGAAGTTTGTAAAGTTTGCTTTTTCCACTTCGGGGGAATGGCGCTGGTCTTTGCCTTCACCGTCATCCAATGATTCAATGGTATAGTTCAGTGCGGAAGCAGAGAACGGAGCTTCGGAAACAAACTGCAAACCGTTTCCGCTGATATTCAAGAGTCTCCACCAACGGATGTCCGTCTTCGTTCCGGTTTCCTGTGGGCGGATATACGGATAGAATTGTTCCTCTACCGTTTGACGGTATTTGCCAAGTTTGGCTGCATTGTTGCGGTCGGCATAATTCTCTATCGGTCCGCGTCCGTAATACTCTATTTCGTTAAAGTTGGCAGGCATACGCATCTGCATGCCGAAACGGAACATTTCAGACACTTTCTTGCTCTTGTCTGCTACCATCTTTTGGGTAACTTTCATTGCTCCTTTGTTGTTGACGATATAAGTCAGGAATAATTTTCCTCCTATCGACTTCATGTCATATTCTGCACGAATCACGGCCTGATCATTCTCAATAGCATGTTTCAGGGAAGTAAGCTTCAATGTCGGATTCTTCCAGACTGCATATTTGCGTTGCAAGCCTGCTCCGAAATCATTATCGGTCGGTGCACGCCAGAAGTTGGGAGTCAATTCGCTACCGTCTTCCATCATTTGCATTCCGTTCACATCGTAGCGGCAGAGATAGCCGTTGTGTCTGTTGAAATCCATAGAGAAGTTTTCGCCTTTGACGGTCAGGTAATTTTGGTCGTTATCCAGAATACCGGGTACGGTGATTGCCTGATTGGAAGCCTGTCGGTTTTCCTGCTTGAGCTCCGGAGCTTTATAGTCACGAATGCTCAGTTGCTCGTATGCGATGGTTGTTCCTGCGGGTAACAATGTTTCGGCTGTTTTCAGTTTATAGTTGACATTGAGCAGTAACTCTTTACACGGACAGATGTTTTTTGTGTCAAACGGAATCTGCACTTTGACGGTTTGCTGGGGTGCCACTTTCAGATCCGGCACAATGCCTGTTTGCACAACTTCCCCGTCTGCCAGCAATTGCCATTCTAGATAATATGAAGACAGGTCACGGAAGAAATTCTCATTGAAAATATTGATTTCACCTTTGGCGAGATCGGCAGGAGTTGTCCATATATCCTGATAGAAATAAGCCACTTCGTAAGCATGTGGATTCGGTATGCGATCCGGGCTGATTAAACCGTTATTGTTAAAGTTATTGTCCGAAGCGTCATATTTGTTGAAGTCACCTCCATAACCGTAGATGGCCACTCCGTCTTTATTTTTCCAATGGCAAGACTGGTCTACGAAGTCCCAGATGAAGCCGCCTTGATATTTCGGATATTTGCGGATGATGTCCCAATATTCCTTGAATCCTCCTTGCGAATTTCCCATCGCATGTGCGTATTCACACTGGATCAGAGGTTTTTGGATATCTCCTTCACAATATTTGATACAGTCCTGATAACCATAGTACATCGGGCAGAAAATATCTGTAAATTCACTGGTACGTGCCTGCTCATATTGTACGGCACGGGTCTTGTCCTCATTTTTAATCCATGTATAACATTTTTCGAAATTAGGTCCCATACCGGCCTCATTGCCTAATGACCAGAAAATGATGGACGGATGGTTGTAGCTACGTTGTACATTGCGTTGGTTGCGTTCCAAATGTGCTTTGGCATAGATCGGGTTCTTGGCCAATGTCTTGTCACCATATCCCATTCCGTGAGACTCTACATTCGCTTCAGCTACCACGTAGATGCCATATTGGTCGCAGAGGTCATACCAACGGTTGTCGTCCGGATAGTGACAGGTACGTACGGCATTGATATTAAGCTCTTTCATTACTTTGATGTCCTGCAACATGCGCTCGATAGAAACTACATATCCGCCGTCCGGATCCATTTCGTGACGGTTGGCTCCCTTGAAGAGTACCGGTTGTCCGTTGACGAGTATCTGTCCGCCTTTCAGTTCAATTTTGCGGAAACCTACTTTAACGGGGATTACTTCTATTGTATTGTTACCGTTTTTCAATGTAGCGGTCAGTGTATAAAGATTAGGTGTTTCAGCCGTCCATTTAGCAGGATTGGAAATGTTCAAAGTGGTGTTTAACTTACCTGAACCTTTTAAATCAGCAGTAGCCACACTGTTGCCTAGAGCATCTGTCAGGTCTAAGGCAACTGTACCGCTTCCTTTCAGGTCAACAGCGATATTCAGCGTACCGTCTTTGTACTGGCTGTCCAGATCAGGAGTAACACGAATATCCTGAATGTATTTCTTGTCGCGTGCGTAGAGATAGCAGTCGCGTCCTACACCGGAGTAGCGGAAGAAGTCCTGATCTTCCAGGTAACTGCCGTCACACCAGCGGAATACTTGGAAAGCAATCACATTCTTACCTGGTTTCAGATAGTTGGTCAGATTGAATTCAGCTTCCAGTTTGCTGTCCTCGCTATATCCTACGTAGCGTCCGTTCACCCAAAGATACATATTGGAAGTTACCGAACCGAAATGGGCGAAAATCTCTTTTCCTTTCCAGTTGGCAGGAACGATGATTTCTTTCCGGTAAGAACCTACGTGATTGTTTTCTGTCGGAACGTACGGTGGGTTGTTCTTGAACTGGTTTCTCCATGCATATCCTACATTTACGTAGATAGGGTCGCCGTAGCCGTTCAATTCCCATACACCGGGAACCTGAAGGTCATCCCAGCCCTTGTCGTTGAAATTAGTCTGATAAAAGTCTGTCGGACGTGCTTCCGCGTGTCTCACCCAGTTGAATTTCCAAAGACCGTTTAAAGTCATAAAATTCGCTGAGTTTTCTTTGATGCCGGCTTTAGCTTCATCAGCCGATGCGTAAGCAAAATAATTAGTGTGCATGGCAGAGCGGTTTACGGAATTCACTTCCGGGTCTTTCCACTCGTTGAAGCTTTGTGCTTGAATTGCCGTCAGTCCCAATGCCGCCAGACAGCAAGATAGTAGTTGTTTCTTCATGGGTTTTTTGTATTAGGTTTGAATTTCGGGAGCCAAAGATAAGGATTATTTTATTCAATGAAGGGCAAAAAATCATTCAATTAGGGATGGTTTTTAATAAATTGACTGTATTATAAACTTTTTACCTGACGAAACGCCATCATTCCCGGGAATCATACCGAACATGGATACTTCTTCGTATAAACCACCTGTTTCCCCGCCCCGTAGCGCATCAACACCCCTTGTTCGATAAAAGCATTCAGTTCATTGAGCGCCCGCTGCTTGTCATGTCCTGTCAACCGACAATAATCGGCACGCGTAAGACAGGGATATTTCCCAAGATGGTCATTGACTATAGTCAGACATTCCTCTTCACTGTGTCCTTTTCCATGCGGACGGGTGAAAGACTCCCCGCGTTCCAATCTCATTTGCCAGCCCACTTCCTTTTTGAATTGAGCGCTTGGGCGGAAATTGATATTCTTCAGTTTGATAGATTGTGCACGTACCTCTTCTTTCTTCATGATGGGAGGGCCTTGCAGAGAAACGGAAAAGTAACCGATATCCCCCAGTTCCACATTCCATCCGTTAGCGAGTAAATCTCTTAACTCGTTTTGGAAAGACTGCATGGCACCTGACAATAAACTGCGGCTTATTCCGGTGAATTTGTGTACGCGATCCAGAAATTCGTTCTGGTCGACGGTTCCATTGATAACTACACGGGGGTGAAGTGGTTGTTGTTCGCCTGTCTGTTGAATATCAGGAGTTTCGTAAAGGTCGTAACGTATGCTCATTTGCGTAATTATATTATGTAGGCATATTTAATATCCGTTTGCCTGTTCGGATGTGTTTCGTTTGCTGTTTTTATTTCGTTTGACTATAGTTTCCTTTGCGTATGACTATAGTTATGCGTAAGGATAACTATAGTCTACTTTACGCATAACTATAGTTATATGAAATAATATCAGCTAACAAAGGTAGTAAGATTAGTGAGAAAAAGAAATAAAAACAGCATAGATAATGATTTCTACAGGAATCCATCGCTTCGTTTTTTAATAAATTAGCTAGAAGTATGGTATTTATTGGTAAAGAACACTTATTTTTGCACCATGTTACAGTTTGAGAATCAAAAGATAAAACAAATAGTACGCAAGGTACTTCCGGTAGTAACACTGGTAGTGATGCTATATTCCTGTGCCAGTATCGGACGACCGGACGGTGGTCCTATTGACGAGACGCCACCCCGTTTTGTAGGTAGCACTCCTGCTGCAGGTGCTTTAAATAATAAGAGGACTAAAGTCTCTCTGGTGTTTGACGAATTTATAAAACTGGAAAAGGCGACTGAAAAGGTGGTTGTTTCCCCTCCTCAGATACAGCAGCCTGAAATAAAGGCTTCCGGCAAGAGGATACAAGTGAATCTGCTTGACTCTTTGAAGCCTAATACTACTTATACAATCGACTTTTCGGATGCTATCGTCGACAATAATGAAGGTAATCCGTTGGGTAATTTCGCTTTTACCTTTTCTACGGGTACGGAAATCGATACGATGGAAGTTGCAGGAACTCTGCTTGATGCTTCTAATTTGGAACCGATTAAAGGTATGCTTGTCGGGTTACATTCCAATTTGAACGATTCGGCTTTCAACAAATTACCTTTCGAACGTGTGGCACGTACAGACAGTCGTGGGCGTTTTTCTATTCGTGGTGTGGCTCCCGGCAAATACCGTATTTACGGATTGATGGATGCAGACCAGAACTTTACTTTTAATCAGAAGAGTGAAATGATTGCTTTTCATGATTCTCTGATTATTCCCCGTATGGAAGAACGTACCCGTATGGACACAGCTTGGGTGGATTCTCTGACGTATGATACGATTGTTGAAAAGAAATATATGCATTATTTGCCGGATGATGTAATTCTCCGTGCTTTTAAGGAATTTAATTATTCACAGTATCTGATTAAGTCCGAACGGCTTATCCCACACAAGTTTACGTTCTATTTTGCCGGTAAGGCGGACACCTTGCCTGTGATGAAAGGGTTGAACTTCGATGAAAAGGATGCTTTTGTTATCGAGAAGAATCAACGGAACGATACGATTCATTATTGGGTGAAAGATTCTCTGCTCTTCAAGCAGGATACCCTTGCTATGAGTCTTACTTATCTTTATACAGATACGTTGAATCAATTGGTGTCTCGTACGGATACTTTGAATTTGGTGTCGAAGCAGAAATATAAGAAAGAAGAACCGGAAAAGCCCAAAAAGAAAAAGAAGAAAAAGAAAGATGAGGAAGAAGAACCGGAACCTACAAAGTTCTTACCTGTAAAAGTCAATGTCTCTTCATCAATGGATGTGTATGGGTACATTTCTTTGGATTTTGAAGAGCCGATAGCCAGCTTTGATAGTGCGGCAATTCATTTGCGGCAGAAAGTCGATACGCTTTGGAAGGATATACCGTTCGAGTTTGAGCAGGATTCGATAAATCTGAAAAAGTTCAATTTTTATTATGATTGGGAGCCGACTCTGGAGTACGAGTTTTCGGTAGATTCGACTGCTTTTCATGGTATATACGGATTGTTTACTGATAAAATAAAACAAGAGTTCAAGGTTCGCAGCGAAGATGAGTATTTCACACTTCATTTCAATGTTAGTGGAGCGGATTCGTTGGCTTTTGTAGAATTACTTGATGCCCAAGATAAAGTCGTTCGTAAACGGAGAGTAGAGGAGGATGGAATGGTTGATTTCTATTTCTTGAATCCTGGAAAGTATGCTGCTCGGTTGATTAATGATAGGAATGGAAATGGCGAGTGGGATACGGGAGACTTTGAAAAGGGCATACAACCGGAAGAAGTTTTCTATTACCCTACTATCTTGGAATATAAAGCATTGTGGGATGTAACGCAACCATGGGATATTCATGCGACTCCTGTTGATAAGCAGAAACCGGATGAACTTAAAAAACAAAAACCAGATGAAGATAAGAAGAAAAAAGAACGAAATAATCAGAACCGGCGTCGTTAACGTCCGACGCAAACTCATTATTGGATTAGTGGCATTAATGACGGGCGCTTTTGCCCTTTCTGCAAGTGCCCAATGTGAGGCGAAAAATGATGCGTTTCAGACCGGCGAACATGTAATGTATGATTTGTATTTTAACTGGAAATTTGTTTGGGTGAAAGCCGGGCTTGCCAGTTTGACAACAAATGCGACAACTTATCATTCGGAACCTGCGTTCCGGATCAATCTGCTTGCTCTAGGCAGTAAACGGGCGGACTTCTTTTTCAAGATGCGTGACACGCTGACTTGTGTGATTGGAGAGAAGTTGGAACCTCGTTATTTTCGCAAAGGTGCTGAAGAAGGGAAACGGTATACGGTAGATGAGGCTTGGTTCTCTTATAAGGATGGTCTTTGTTTTGTCAATCAGAAGCGCACATATCGGGATGGAAATTTTGATGAGGCAGTTGCAAGTGATAGCCGTTGTATATATGATATGTTGAGTATTCTGGCACAGGCGCGTTCTTACGATCCTGCGGATTATAAGATAGGGGATAAAATCAAGTTTCCGATGGCTACCGGAAGAAAGGTAGAAGAACAGACGCTTATTTATCGTGGAAAGGAGAATGTAAAGGCGGAGAATGGAACAACCTATCGCTGTCTGATCTTCTCATTAGTGGAATATGATAAGAAAGGTAAGGAGAAAGAGGTGATTACCTTTTTTATAACAGATGACCTGAATCATCTTCCCGTACGTCTGGATTTGTATTTGAACTTCGGTTCTGCCAAAGCATTCCTAAACGACGTTAGAGGTAACCGTCATCCGCTGACTTCTATTGTAAAATGAGATAGGTGGGGAAATAATAACTCTCAAAGGGATTTTATTTTTCTTTTTCTATCTCAAAAGGAACTTTTTGCTCTTTTCGGAACACGCTGGATTCGAAGGTCGCAATTAAGTCTCCATTTTGATTGGTGATATCTACTTGATAGCAACCTGTACTCCGACCGATGTAACGTTCGTGTGCTTCAGCATAAAGAGTATCTCCCGGACCGCTTGCACGAACGAAAGTAATGGTAGATGAAAGAGAGAAAGCGAGTGTGCCGTGTGAATTGGCGGCTGCGGCAAGTGCCAGATCTGCCAAAGTAAAGATAGCTCCTCCTTGTGTGCGTGCTCCCGCATTCAGATGTTCCGGTTTGATATCTAATTTGGCTTTGCTGTATCCTTTTCGCACTTCCAGTAGTACTATACCTGCCTTTGTGGCGAATATGTCATTCTTGAAAAACTCTTGTGGTGTCATAATTTGTTTTTTTTTAATTTGATATGTATATTTCTTTTGCAAATGTACCAAATTTGTCCTTCATTTGGATTATTTAGGTCGGTCAATTCTATTTAAATGCACTACTTTTGCCATCAAGAAAATTAATCACTTAACAAATAACCCGTGTATTATGAAAACAATTCTTAGCGCATTAGGACTTTCCCTTTTGGTTTTTACGAGTTGCGGTGGACAAAAAAAAGCTGAAGTAGACTTTATTCAGGACAACATTGACAACGCGGTAGCACAAAACACTATTCAAACAGATATTATCGAGAAATCCGGTAAGATTCTGAATCCGAGAACAATTAACAAAGATGGTAGTATTTCTTATATCCCTATTGATGACTGGTGTTCCGGTTTCTTCCCCGGTAGTATGTGGTTGACTTATAATTTGACCGGAGACAAAAAATGGTTACCATTGGCTGAAAAATATACAGAAGCATTAGACTCTGTGAAACATTTGAAATGGCATCATGATGTAGGTTTCATGATTGGTTGTAGTTATCTGAACGGATATCGCCTGGCAGATAAGAAAGAATATAAAGATGTAGTGGTGGAGGCCGCCAAATCCTTATCTACCCGTTTCCGTCCCGGAGCAGGTGTGATCCAGTCATGGGATGCTGATAGAGGTTGGCAAGGAACGCGTGGATGGAAGTGTCCGGTGATTATAGACAATATGATGAATCTTGAACTGCTGTTTGAGGCAACAGCCTTTTCCGGAGATTCCACTTTCTATGATATCGCTGTGAAACACGCCGATACGACGATGGCACACCATTTCCGTCCGGATAACAGTTGCTATCATGTAGTAGACTATGACCCGGAGACCGGTGAAGTACGCAAGAGACAGACAGCACAGGGATATGCGGACGAATCATCGTGGGCTCGCGGACAAGCTTGGGCTCTCTATGGATATACTACTTGCTACCGTTATACGAAAGACGAAAAGTACCTCGACCAAGCACAAAAAGTATATAATTTCATCTTTAACAATAAGAATATGCCGGAAGATCTCGTTCCTTATTGGGATTACGATGCTCCGAATATTCCGAACGAACCTCGTGATGCCTCCGCTGCTGCATGTACAGCTTCTGCACTCTACGAATTGGATGGTTATCGACCGGGCAATCATTATAAAGAAATTGCTGATAAGATCATGGAAAGTTTGGGCTCTCCTGCTTATCGTGCCGAAGTGGGTACAAACGGGAACTTCATCCTGATGCACTCGGTAGGTAGTATTCCTCACGGTCAGGAAATAGATGTTCCCCTGAACTATGCCGACTATTATTTCTTGGAAGCATTGATGCGTAAAAGAGATTTGGAGAAATGAATATGAATAAACCTATCAACCTTCTGGTCGGCGGCTTGACGCTGTTTGCCGCACAGGGATGCAAAGCTCCGAAACAGGTAGCAGAGCAAGTCGAACATCCGAATATTATCTATGTATTCCCTGATCAATACCGTAACCAAGCATTGGGAATTTGGAGTCAGAACGGGTTTCAGGATAAGGTAAACTTTAAGGGTGATCCCGTGCATACTCCCAATCTGGATGCCTTTGCACGTGAATCAATAGTATTGACTTCGGCACAAAGTAACTGTCCGTTAAGTAGTCCGCATCGTGGAATGCTGCTGACAGGTATGTATCCGAACCGTAGCGGTATACCTTTGAATTGTAATTCTACACGGCCTATCAGTTCATTGCGTGAAGATGCGGAATGTATTGGTGACGTATTCAGCAAAGCTGGTTATGATTGTGCGTATTTCGGCAAGCTCCATGCTGACTTCCCGACTCCGAACGATCCCGAACATCCGGGACAATATGTAGAGACTAAGCGTCCGGTATGGGACGCCTATACACCGAAAGACCGTCGTCATGGTTTTAATTACTGGTATTCTTATGGAACTTTCGATGAACATAAGAATCCGCATTATTGGGATACGGACGGTAAAAGACATGATCCGAAGGAGTGGTCGCCTTTGCATGAATCAGGCAAGGTCGTTTCTTATCTGAGAAATGAAGGGAATGTACGCGATACAAAGAAACCGTTCTTCATTATGGTAGGAATGAATCCGCCTCACAGTCCGTATCGTTCTTTGGATGATTGCGAGGAAGAGGATTTCAACCTTTACCGTAGCCAACCGTTGGATAGCCTGCTGGTTCGTCCGAACGTGGATCTGAAAATGAAGAAGGCAGAGTCTGTCCGTTATTATTTTGCGTCTGTGACGGGAGTAGACCGTGCTTTCGGCCAGATCTTGGAGACTTTGAAAGACTTGGGATTGGATAAGAATACGGTTGTTATCTTTGCTTCCGATCATGGCGAGACCATGTGTAGCCAACGTACGGAAGATCCGAAGAATTCTCCTTACTCGGAATCTATGAATATACCTTTTTTGGTACGTTTCCCCGGTAAAATTCAGCCGAGAGTGGATGATCTGCTGTTATCGTCACCGGATATTATGCCTACTGTTCTTGGACTGTGCGGATTGGGGGATTCAATCCCTGCCGAAGTACAAGGCCGTAATTTCGCTCCTCTTTTCTTTGATGAGAAAGCGGAGATCGTACGTCCCACCGGTGCACTCTATATTCAGAATTTGGATGGCGAAAAAGATGAGAACGGATTGGTACAAACCTACTTCCCTTCTTCAAGAGGTATTAAAACTGCGCAGTATACACTAGCTTTATATATCGACCGTAATACGAAACAGTTGAAAAAGAGCCTTTTGTTTGATGATGTAAAAGACCCTTATCAATTGCACAATTTGTCTTTGGAAGAAAATAAGGAAGTGGTGGAGCAACTCTATCGTGAAATGGGAGCCATGCTGAAAGAAATAAATGATCCTTGGTACACAGAGAAAATTTTGTCGGATCGGATTCCTTATTAAATGACTAGTAATTATAAAACGCAGATTAACACAGATTATCGCAGAGATTGAACCCTTAAGTTTACGATAATTTGCGTTAATCTGCGTTTAAGTTAAGAATAGCAATGAAAAATATAACTCTGATATTATTCTTCCTTTTCGGAGGAATTTCTTCTGCTTTTGCTCAACTTATCGGTTTCGAAGACGGAGTTCCCGAAACGTTTAAAGTTTCAGGGAAGGGAGATGCCAAGGTTTCTTCTCTTTTCTACAAAGAAGGGGAGAATAGCCTGGAATGGGATTTTCACCCCGGTTCTACATTGGATGTCCAAATCAATCCGTTGTCTCTGAATGCGAAAAAAGAACAGCAGTTTGGTATTACGTTGTGGATTTATAATGAGAAACCGCAGCAGGATTCTATTCGTTTTGAGTTCCTGAATAAAGCGGGTGAGGTCTCCTATTGGTTTTCGTATCACTTGAAAGCAGCCGGTTGGCGTGCTTGCTGGATTTCTTTCGCATATATGCAAGGTAATAAGAAGGATAAGAATATTGTTGGGTATCGGCTTGTTGCTCCCGGACGGAAAGGACGTGTCTTTCTTGACCGTTTGATTTTCCCGGAGAAGAAAATGAACCTGAGGACGACTCCCGATCAACAGTTACCGGCTAATAACGGTTTGTCCAATCGTGACCTTTGGCACTGGTGCCTTGTGTGGAAATGGGAACAGCAGTCGTATGATATCCCGTTAACAACTAAGTTGACCGATAAGCGAAAGAAAGAATTGAAAACGATAGAACAGCGTTTAACGGATTTTCTGGAAGTGAAAAAAGCTCCGCAAGGGCAGATTAATGCAGCTTATAAGACATTTGAAAAAGCAGCTATCACACCTTCTGCTGCCGGAACGGGATTTGTGGGAACTCCTATTGTCGCTCCCGACGAGCAGAATAAGAAGAAAGGGGAAATGTCATGGAATGATATTGAGACCATGCTTGCAGGTTTTGCATACGATTATCTCTGTAATCAGAACGAGGCTTCAAAGAAGAATTACTTTACGGTATTCGATTATGCTATTGACCAGGGATTTGCCTTTGGTAGCGGTATGGGAACCAATCATCATTATGGTTATCAGATTCGTAAGATATATACGACTGCCTGGCTGATGCGTGATGCGATTTATAAACATCCTCATCGGGATGCTTATCTCTCTACATTGCGTTTCTGGGCTGCTTTGCAGGAAACCCGCCAGCCATGTTCGCCCACTCGGGACGAACTATTAGACTCCTGGCATACACTGCTGATGGCGAAATTCGTTTCGGCCATGATGTTCCCGGATGCAAGAGAACAGGAACAGGCGTTGAGCGGCTTGTCCCGTTGGCTGTCTTCTTCGTTACGCTATACCTCCGGAACAATTGGCGGTATAAAAGTGGATGGGACTACTTTCCATCACGGAGGTTTTTATCCCGGCTATACCACCGGAGTATTGGCAACAGTAGGAGAATTCATCGCTTTCACGAATGGAACGAGTTTCGAGTTGACGGAAGAAGCCCGCCAGCATATAAAGTCTGCTTTTATCGCCATGCGTAATTATTGTAATCTTTATGAATGGGGAATCGGTATCAGTGGACGTCATCCTTTCGGTGGAAAGATGGGTAGTGATGATATTGAAGCGTTTGCTAATATTGCTCTGTCTGGTGACTTGTCCGGTCAAGGGAATGCGTTCGACCGTAATTTGGCTGCTGATTATTTGCGCTTGGTACATGGCAAAGATACTCCGAATGCACGTTTCTTTAAGAAAGAGGGTGTCAAGGCAGCTCAAGCTCCACAAGGATTCTTTGTTTACAACTATGGTTCAGCGGGAATATTCCGTCGTGCGGATTGGATGGTGACATTGAAAGGATATACAACTGATGTCTGGGGAGCCGAGATTTATGCGAAAGATAATCGCTACGGGCGTTATCAGAGTTATGGCTCTGTGCAGATTATGGGTAAAGGGAATCCTGTTTCCCGTGCCGGAAGTGGTTTTGTGCAGGAAGGATGGGACTGGAATCGTTTACCGGGTACGACTACCATTCATTTACCCTTTGAGTTGCTTGATAGTCCGTTGAAGGGAACTACTATGGCGCGTTCCAAAGAGAACTTCTCCGGAAGTACTTCTTTGGACGGTAAAAACGGAATGTTCGCTATGAAGTTGATGGAACGTGATTATGAGAACTTTACGCCCGACTTTGTAGCCCGTAAGTCTGTTTTCTGTTTCGATAACAGAATGGTTTGCCTGGGAACGGGTATCACGAACAGTAATACTGAGTACCCAACGGAAACTACCCTTTTTCAGACGAAATATAATGGTAAAGACAGTAAGGTGGGAGATGATGGCTATTGGCTGCATGATGGTTATGATAATTATTATCATGTAGTAGACGGAGCAGTCCGTTCGCAAGTGGCGGAACAGGAATCGCGCCATGAGAAGACCCGAACGGTGACGAAAGGAAAATTCTCTTCTGCCTGGATAGCACATGGCAAGGCTCCGAAAGATGGAACATACGAATATATGATTCTTATACAACCTTCTTCTTCCGATTTGGAGGAACTTCGTAAGACCCTGCCATATAAAGTCTTGCAACGTGATCAAACAGCTCACGTTGTTTATGATAAGGGAACGGGTATTACGGGTTATGCTGCTTTTGAAACCTATCAATCTGCAAATGACAAAGTGGTTGCTTCCATTCCGGCCGAAACGATGGTGATGGTTGCACAAGAGTCGGACAAGAGTATTCGCCTGAGCGTATGTGATCCTAACTTAAACATAGAAGAGAAAACATATACAACGAAAGAGCCTAGCCGCCCCATTCGTAAAGAGATATGCCTTAAGGGGCGTTGGACGCTAAAGAGTCCGATGGAAAATGTAACATTGCGGCAACAGGGAGAAAATACCGTATTGACAGTGATTTGCCAACATGGGCAACCTGTTGAGATGCTCATGGAAAATAAGTGATTAGTGAATATTAAGAAAGGGTATTAGTTGCTTTAGTTTCTATGAAAGAAGAGAAGACCGGTTCGTGGTGGACCGGTCTTCTGTATTTTTTATTTATTCAATCTCCATTCGAAACCATCTTTGGTATCTTTGATTTCGAACCCGAGTGCTGTCAGCGTGTTGCGAATCTCGTCGGATGTCGCCCAGTCTTTATTGGCTTTTGCTTTCATACGTTGTTCCAGCAGCATATCTACTACTTTCCCGTATGCCGCCTCACGGCCATCGGAAGAACCTTTCTCCTCTTTCAATCCCATAATGTCAAAACTGAACAGATGGAAAGTCTCTTTCAGATCTTTCAAGTCTTCGGCAGAGATTGTGGCATTGCCGGCAATGATATTATTTATGATACGGGCACCTTCGAAAAGTTGTGCGATGACGATAGGAGTGTTCAAATCGTCATTCATTGCTTCGTAGCATTTGGCACGTAGTTCTTTAACGTTGATTCCTTCTGAAGTAGTGGCGGCTGGAGTTATTTTCTCCAATGCGTCGATGGCTTCCATCAGGCGTTGTAATCCTTTTTCAGATGCTTGCAATGCTTCGTTGCTGAAGTCCACCGTACTGCGGTAGTGCGCTTGCAGAATAAAGAAACGGATAGTCATGGGCGTATAGGCTTGCGCCAACAACTTATGGGTACCGTTGAAAAACTCATCCAACGTGATAAAGTTGCCGAGTGATTTGCCCATCTTTGTTCCGTTGATGGTAATCATGTTATTGTGCATCCAATAGTGAACCATATCGTCCCCCTGAGAAGCGACCGACTGTGCAATTTCACATTCGTGGTGAGGGAAAACCAAATCCATTCCTCCTCCGTGAATATCGAAGTGTTCGCCCAAATATTTGCGTCCCATAGCGGTACATTCGGCATGCCATCCGGGAAAACCGTCACTCCACGGAGACGGCCAGCGCATGATATGCTCGGGTTGCGCTTTCTTCCAAAGGGCAAAGTCGGCGGGATTGCGCTTTTCACTTTGTCCGTCCAGTTCACGGGTCGTATTCAGTACATCGTCCAGATTGCGGCCGGAAAGCCTTCCGTAATGGTGGTCTTTGTTGTACTTGGCTACATCGAAATATACGGAACCTTCGCTTTCATAAGCGTAACCGGCATCGAGAATCTTCTGTACCAGTTCGATTTGTTCGATGATATGCCCTGAAGCGTGCGGCTCGATACTTGGCGAAAGTACGTTGAGCGCTTCCATTGCTTTGTGGTAGCGGTTCAGATAATACTGTACAACTTCCATTGGCTCCAGCTCTTCCAAACGCGCTTTCTTTTCGATCTTGTCCTCACCGTCGTCGGCATCATGCTCCAAATGACCTACGTCGGTAATATTGCGTACATAACGTACTTTGTATCCTAGATGAGTGAGATATCGGAAAAGAACGTCGAATGTAATAGAGGGTCGCGCGTGTCCGAGATGGGCATCACCGTAGACCGTCGGCCCGCATACGTACATTCCTACATGAGGAGCGTGAAGCGGTACGAACAACTCTTTCTTTCTATTTAAAGTGTTGTAAATTGTAAGTTGATGTTCCATAACCTTTTATATTTGTTTTATTGGAATCGCAAAGTTAGTATAAAATCCGGATATGTAGGCTATTGTTGATAGATAAACTTCTCAATGGCTTCGGCAACGCCATCTTCCTCATTGCTTAAGGTAATGTAGTCAGCCGCTTTTTTCACCGGTTCCTGAGCGTTCCCCATAGCAATACCCAGTCCTGCGAATTTTATCATGGAAAGGTCATTGTAGCCATCCCCCATTGCTATTATTTCTTCACGTTTTACACCTGTCTCTTCTAATAGAACACCAAGAGACAGTGCTTTATCAATACCTTGTGGAACTAATTCAAGAAAATAAGGTTCTGAACGGAAGACATTGATACGTCCTTGTAGCTGAAGACATAGTTCTGATTCCAAAGGAATGAGTCGGTCCGGATCTCCCACAATCAGACATTTGGCTACCGGCAGGGTGATATCAGTAAGAAAATCGTTGGTTTCACGAATCGCCATTTTATTCAGAAACGCTTCTTTTTCTACGTATGGGTCATGGGAATTCTCAGTCACAATCTCTGCTCCGTCGTAAGTCAATATAGTCAGATGGTATGTGCGGGCAGCTTCATAAAGTCGGGGAATGATATCATTAGGCAACACGTTCTCGTATATCATTTCATGCGTTTCCCAGTTGATGATTTCTCCTCCGTTATAGGACAAGATGAATCCGCCGAACTCGTTCATCCGCAATTCATTGGCTAGAGGTACGATACCATAGGTTGGTCGTCCGGAGGCTAAGACAAGTCGTACACCTTGTTCTTGTACACGTATCAATGCCTCTTTGTTGCGGAGGGTGATTTCTTTCTTGGAGTTGGTCAGTGTGCCGTCAAGATCGAGCACGATAAGTTTGTATTTCATGCTGTATGGTTTTGGATACAAAGATATAATAAAAAATCATTTTAGCAAGTCCACCCATTGTTCACTACTCAATGCTGGCAATGTTTCGCTATCAGTAACGAATGTCTCTGCCAGTTTTCGTTTTTCGTCTTGAAGTTGAAGGATTTTTTCCTCTATACTGCCTTGAGTAATGAAACGATAGGCAATCACTTGTTTATCCTGCCCGATGCGATGGGCACGGGCTATAGCCTGTGATTCAGCGGCAGGATTCCACCATGGGTCGATGATAAATACGTAGTCGGCCTGTGTCAGATTAAGTCCTACTCCTCCCGCTTTCAAAGAAATAAGGAAAGCCTGCACATCTTTTTGTTCGGTGAAATGGGCTATTTCGGAAGGTCGGTCGTTGGTAGCTCCTGTCAGTAAGGCGTACTTCCAGCCACGCTCCTGAAAGGCCTCTGCCAGTACTTCCAGATGTTTGACGAATGAAGAAAATATTAATACTTTGTGTCCTTCACTCCGTAGGGTGTCGAAAGTCTCAATGATTTGTGCGGTTTTCCCGGAAGATCCCGTGAAATCAGGAAAGAT
Source organism: Bacteroides sp. NSJ-39 (assembly GCF_014287315.1). Classification (NCBI taxonomy): domain Bacteria; kingdom Pseudomonadati; phylum Bacteroidota; class Bacteroidia; order Bacteroidales; family Bacteroidaceae; genus Bacteroides; species Bacteroides sp. NSJ-39. The sequence goes on from NZ_JACOOB010000011.1 coordinate 128,058, forward strand.
TAGTTGAGGATGACACGCCAATTGGCGTAAGCGTAGAATTCCGTTCAATACACTGAATGAGTGCAGTTTGTCCGTACTTTGAGGATGTTGAAGCAGAATATTACGCAAGCTGTTTTTCTCTTGCTTATACCAGGTGTTTTGTTCTTCCGTCATATCACAATAGATTGTCTCTTCCGTAAGCGGAGGAAGTTCCGGAGCAACCTCTCCTTTACTTCTGCGGAGAATGAATGGAGCGATCAACTGTTGCAGTTGTGCTTCTATGCGGGTATTCCCTTGACGGATTGGTAACATAAATCGCTTTTGAAAACTGCTTTCCGAACCTAGCAAGTCCGGTTGTATGAAGTGGAATTGCGCCCACAGGTCTTTAAGGGAATTCTCAATCGGAGTACCGGTAAGTACTAGTTTGTACTTGCTTTGCAGTTGGATAGCCGAATGGAAGGTGAGCGATTCGCTATTCTTGATATTCTGGCTCTCATCGAGTACGATGTATTCAAAACAGTAGGAGCGGAGTATGTCAATATTCTTTCTCATTGTCCCGTAAGTTGTGAACACTAAATGAAAACGTCTGAAAAACTTCTCCGGATGTGTCTTGCTGAGAATACTGGTACTCGTGTATTCTACCATTGAAAGCGTGGTAAAACGTTTTGCTTCCCGACGCCAATTATGAAGTAACGACGTGGGGACCACAATAAGTGTAGCGGGCTTTCGTGGCTTTCGTGCTTGTGATACATTTTCCGGATTCATTTCTTTTCCACGAATCTCGTTTGGTTGGGGCAGTAACTCATCTTCGGAGTCGAAAGAGAATAAAGAGAACTGTCCGTCGATATCCGCTTTTGCTTCCCGGATGGCGGGAGAAGAGACGGTGATATCCGCAGTCTGACGGGCGGTTGGGGATATTGGCTTATAGATATATTGTAGCAGGGTAAGTGTCTGAAGTGTCTTTCCCAATCCCATGTCGTCTGCCAGGCATCCGCCGAATCCTTCTTTGTTGAGATGTACCATCCACGAGAATCCTTTTTGCTGATAGGGACGCAGCTGTGCTTTTAGTCCTTCGGGCGGATGAATGCTACGTATTTCTTTCTTGAATGTGGGAGTCTTGGATGCAGGTGTATTCAAGATAGTCTCTACTACGCCTATGAATGTATGCTTTAAGCGGAATCCTTTTTCTGTCTGGACTCCCATTTCCAGCATATTCGTGTATTTGCTGAACCACTCTTCCGGTAATAAAATCATTCGTCCGTCCGGTAGCAGGAATTCCCTCTTCTCTTCAAGGATATGTTTTCGGAAACGTGTGAAGGGAATACGTAAGTCACCGATAACGACAGTAATATGCAGTTCAAACCAATCGGGATTATCATCGCAACTTTGTTCGGTATGTATCTCGTCCAAGCAATAAGGCGTATTACTCATATTACCGGATAATATAAAAGATTGTTGTAATATTTCCCGGTGGCTGCTTATCCATTCGGAGAGTGTTCTTTCGGGAATATCGGGTGATAACTGAAAGTGAACATCGCTGATACGTTGCAATCCGGCATTTGTCAAGAACTGTATCGCTCTTTTCTCTGCATTGGCATTTCGCCGAAAACAGTATATTTCTCCGGATTCGTTTCGGTAAATAATTCTCTTCATGCCGGTATTGTTGTCTTCCGGAGTGAAGGTTTGGTCGCCATAACGAAAACTAAGCTGTAGCAACTGTTTATCGTAAATCGTATTTTCGATGATTAACATAGCCTCGCAATTTCGCCTCTTCTCGATCAGGTTCAGACCCTCAGTCTTGATGTCATGATAACGGGCTATGGGAATGAGAATGTTGTCAATATACTTTTCGGTCTCGGAAGTTGTTACGCTGATAACTTCTTTTTTGGTAAAAGGCAAAAGTCGGCTACTTTCGATGTTTGGAAAGAAATACAGCTCCATTCCCAATGATAAGGTGGTCGGCATGGATGTTAACACATTGACGGGTTTTTGCTCACTGAGAGAGAATGGCTCGCCTTTATAATAACATTGCAGTTGGTAGCGGAAAATATTTTCATCTATCTGAAATATGAAACGAATCTCAGCGTCATGTGGATGTACGTGGTAGGCATGATGGGCATACAGCAGTTTACTTCCCCCTTGTTTCTGATAAAGCGCTAACTTCTTTTCACGTATCAGAGCTAGCATTTCCTGCAACTTCTTTTCAATAAATGGACGGACGTTGTTTTTTATCCGTTCGGGGTCTTCGGATAATTTATGTAGGAAGCGGGAGACTGTTTTCTCTCGGGAGTATACTCCCATCAAATACTTTTCCGTATAGTGTGACGCGATGTCAATAGCCTGCCTTTCCGCTTCACTCATCCGGTTCATAGCTTCGGCAGAGGCGTGAAATGCCTGTTCTACTAATTGTAATGTGTTGTCACTTAATCTTTCAGCTATATAGGGTATGAGCAATATACCGAGTACGGGATGCTCTGTCAATACGATGATAATTTGTCCGTCAGATGTTTTCTCTTTCATTCTCTTTAGGCTTTAACTGACAAAGATACGGGAAAATCCTTAATTTTGCAGTATGATAGAAGAAAATAGACGAGTACTGTTGGGTATGAGCGGTGGTACGGATAGTTCCGTTGCTGCCATGCGGCTATTGGAGGGCGGTTATGAAGTAACCGGAATTACTTTCCGTTTCTATGAGTTGAACGACTCGACAGAATATCTGGAAGATGCACGTAGTTTGGCGGAGCGTTTGGGTATTCGCCATATCACATATGATGCCCGTGATGTTTTTCGTAAGCAAATCATAGAATACTTTGTACAGGAATATATGGAAGGTCGTACACCGGTCCCTTGTACACTCTGCAATAACTGTCTGAAGTGGCCTTTGCTTGCTAAAGTTGCCGATGAAATGGGTATTTTTTATATAGCGACCGGACATTATGTTCAGAAAGTAAAGTTGGAAGGTACCTATTATATAACCCATGCCACTGATCCGGATAAGGACCAGTCTTTTTTTCTATGGGGGTTGAAGCAAGATATACTTCGGCGGATACTGTTGCCGATGGGGAATATTACAAAAGTTGAGGCTCGTGTTTGGGCTGCCGAACGCGGTTTCCAAAAAGTAGCGACAAAAAAAGATAGTATAGGAGTCTGTTTCTGTCCGATGGACTATCGGAGCTTCCTGAAAGAGTGGTTGGCCCGAAATGGTCAGTTGCGGTCCGAAAATGTCAGCTGTTGGTCCGAAATGGTCAGACGGGGGAGATTCGTCGATGAAAAGGGAAATTTTATAGGTTGGCATGAAGGATACCCTTTTTACACCATCGGTCAGAGGCGTGGCTTAGGCATTCATCTGAACCGGCCTGTTTTTGTAAAAGAGATATATCCCGAAAAGAACGAAGTTGTGTTGTCTTCTCTTTCTGCTTTGGAAAAAACAGAAATGCAGCTGAAAGATTGGAATCTTGTAAATCCCCAAAAGATTCTGGGCTACAATGATGTCATCGTGAAAATACGATATCGTAAGCAAGAGAACCATTGCACGGTCACTGTTACACCAGATAATTTACTTCATATACAACTTCATGAGCCCTTAACTGCAATTGCGGCAGGACAAGCTGCTGCGTTTTATAGAGATGGTTTACTGCTGGGAGGGGGGATAATAGTGAATGCCCGCTAATTTCGTAGGAAAGAGGATGCGGCTGATACCCAGGTGCCGATATACCTGATACCCGGTGTTGGACATACCGACACCTGGGTATCAAGCTAGAGTGATTTATTATTGGTTTAGCAATAGCATTGTCTCTATGTATTCCCGTGTATTACTTAATCTGGGAATTTTATGCTGTCCTCCCAATTTTCCTTTTTGGGCTAACCAGTCATGGAACAATCCCTGACGGGCAACGATCACCTCCAACGGTTGCAATGCAATATCTTTCCAGCGTTTTGCTTCATAATCGGAATTAACCTCCTTCAGAGTCGCATCTAATATCGCTGCGAATTTCTCAACCGAATCAGGCATTTTGGCAAACTCAATCAGCCACTGGTGACGGCATTTGGCGTTTTCGTCCATAAATACCGGTGCGGCAGAATATTCGCTGACCTGTGCTCCGGTTTCCGCACAAGCCTTAGCCAGTCCTTTCTCGGCATTATCGACAATAAGTTCTTCACCGAATGCATTAATGAAATGCTTCGTTCTTCCTGTGATAACGAATTTATAAGGATTTTTGCTGGTGAATTTCACCGTGTCACCAATCATATATCTCCATAAACCGCAAGAAGTAGAAATCACCATAGCATAATTCTTGCCTAATTCTACTTCCTCAAGACAATACGCCTGCGGATTTTCTTTTCCCACTTCCTCCAATGGAACAAACTCATAAAAGATTCCGTAATCAATCATCAGCAGCATGGCAGGATCAGAAAGATCGTTTTGCGTGCCGAAGTATCCTTCGGAAGCGTTATACGTCTCTACATAATGCATATTCGGTGAATGTATCACCTGCTTGTATTGCTCACGGTAAGGTGTGAAGGCCACTCCGCCATGGAAAAATACTTCCAAATTCGGCCATACCTCTTCTAAAGTCTGTTTTCCGGTCTTTTCGAGAATCCGTTTGATAAGCACTAGCATCCACGATGGAACACCGGAAAGGCTGGTTACATTTGCCGGAATGGTACTGTTGGCAATTGCTTCTATTTTTGTTTCCCATTCGCTCATCAATGCAATCTTTTTGCTTGGAACACGAATGAAATTAACAAGTGGATTTACATTTTGAATCAAGATGGCCGACAAATCGCCGACCAGACTGTGGTTGGAGTTCAGATTCGGGCTGTGGCTGCCTCCCAGTATCAGTCCTTTTCCGGAGAAAAAGTGACTGTCCGGATTGATACGGAAATAAAGAGCTACCGCGTCTTTTCCTCCCCTGTAATGAATATCCTCCAATGCTTCTTTGCTGACAGGAAGAAATTTACTTTTGTCATTCGTCGTTCCGGATGATTTGGCAAACCAGCGTATCTCCGATGGCCAAAGCAGGTTCTGCTCTCCCGCTCGTAAACGTTCCACGTATGGTTTTATTTCTTCGTATGTCTGAATGGGGAGACGTTTTCTGAAATCTTCATAGCTGCGGATGGAGGAGTAGTCGTACTTTTTCCCCCATTCAGTCTGGGAAGCCTGTTGCACTAGGCGGTTTAATACGCGGTGTTGTATCTCGCTGGCTTCACTGGCATATAAATCTATTTGTTTTAAACGGGAGTCGAAAGTCTTGCTGATAATTTTTGTAATATTCATTTCTGCTTTAACATGATAATGTTTATTCGTGCAAAAGTAACCTTATTTATCTTTTTTTTCTATCTTTACGACGGAAATAATCGTTAAAATCTTCGAGTTTCACTAAATCTCCGAGTTTTTGACTAATAAATAAGACAATGAGAATTGGAATCTTAACCTCCGGTGGGGACTGTCCCGGTATTAATGCCACCATTCGTGGCGTATGTAAGACTGCCATCAATTATTATGGGATGGAAGTGATAGGTATTCATAGTGGTTTTCAAGGGTTGTTGACTAAAGATGTGGAATCTTTTACGGATAAATCTCTCTCCGGGTTACTGAATCTTGGAGGAACCATGCTGGGTACTTCCCGCGAAAAGCCATTCAAAAAAGGGGGTGTTGTATCCGATGTGGACAAGCCTGCCCTGATTCTCCGGAATATTCGTGAAATGGGGCTGGATTGTATTGTCTGCATCGGAGGAAACGGAACGCAAAAGACTGCTGCCAAATTTGCTGCGATGGGGGTGAATATTGTTTCTGTTCCTAAAACGATTGACAATGACATTTGGGGAACGGATATTTCCTTCGGGTTCGATTCGGCCGTAAGCATTGCTACCGACGCTATCGACCGCCTGCATTCTACTGCCAGTTCTCACAAAAGAGTAATGGTTATTGAAGTAATGGGGCATAAAGCAGGTTGGATTGCTTTATATTCCGGTATGGCAGGTGGAGGAGATGTGATTCTTGTTCCCGAAATTCCTTATAGTATTAAGAATATCGGCAATACGATTTTAGAGAGGCTGAAAAAAGGAAAACCTTATTCTATCGTGGTGGTGGCCGAAGGGATTCAGACAGACGGTCGTAAGCGTGCCGCAGAATATATCGCTCAAGAAATTGAGTATGAAACAGGTATCGAAACCCGTGAAACGGTACTGGGGTATATTCAGCGTGGTGGTTCACCTACTCCTTTCGACCGTAATCTCTCTACGCGGATGGGTGGTCATGCAACAGAATTGATTGCCAATGGAGAATTCGGACGTATGGTAGCTTTGAAAGGAAATGGTATATCGTCTATTCCTCTCGCTGAAGTAGCCGGAAAATTAAAATTAGTTACAGAAGATCATGATCTGGTGATTCAAGGTCGTCGCATGGGGATTTGCTTTGGATAGCTTCATCGACTGTTGCCATGAATACAGGATCTTTTACCTTTTTGATTGCCATTTGGGCGGCGTTTTGTTGAGACTCTTTTTTGGAATATCCGGTTCCGGTTCCGGCAGGAAATCCTTCGATCCGTACCTCAGTCTGAAATACAGGATTACTGTCCCGGTCAAGGAATTGTTCGATTAGTTCAAAAGAGACTTCCATCTTGTTCTTTTGGCTCCACTCAATCAATTTGGATTTGAAGTTTACTTCTTTACGGGATAAAATGTCCAGGTCAATGTAACGGTTGATGATTCGTTCCTCCATAAACTGCTTGCAGCGTTCATATCCTTGATCCAGATAGATAGCCCCGATAAATGCTTCGAAAGCATTTCCGTACATATAACTGTTGTGAGAAGACGAACGGGTGGAATACTTTATGAGTTTATCCAGTCCGATTTCTACGGCTAACTTGTTCAAGGTTTCCCGTTGTACGATCTTGGAACGCGTGTTTGTAAGAAATCCTTCCCGCTTTCCTTCAAAATGTTTGTAGACGATGTCGCCTACGATAGCGTCAAGGATGGCATCCCCCAGAAACTCCAGTCGTTCATTATTCAACGGACGCCCTTTTTCCGAACGGAGGGAGGTTGATTTATGCAGGAGAGCCTGCTCATAAAGCTGAATATTGCGTGGATAGAATCCGAGTATCCGGTAAAAACAAAGATAAGACTCTCTATCCTTGCGGAATAGGAGCCTTATCTTATCTATTTTGTTACGTAACACGATATTACTCAGCGTATTTCTTGAAGATAACGCACGCATTATGACCGCCAAATCCGAATGTATTGGACAAGGCAACATTAACTTCGCGTTTTTGTGCTTTATTGAACGTGAAATTAAGGTTATAGTCAATATTCTCGTCGTTGTCACCTTCTTCGTGGTTGATAGTCGGAGGAACAATGCCGTTCTTGATGGCAAGAATACTTGCAATAGATTCTACCGCACCGGCAGCACCCAACAAGTGACCTGTCATTGACTTCGTTGAACTGATGTTCAATTCAAAGGCATGATCGCCGAATACTTCCTTGATTGCTTTTGCTTCTGAAATATCACCTACCGGAGTAGATGTACCATGTACATTAATATAGTCTACTTCTTTCGGATCCATTCCTGCATCTTCCAATGCATTCTTCATCACCAGTTTAGCTCCCAGACCTTCCGGATGAGAAGCAGTCAAGTGATGTGCATCTGCAGACATACCTACACCGGCAACTTCTGCATAGATTTTTGCACCGCGAGCCTTTGCGTGTTCCAGTTCTTCCAGAATCAGGCAACCCCCACCTTCGCCCATGATGAAGCCGTCACGGCTTGCGCTAAACGGACGTGAAGCTTTAGAAGCTTCGTCGTTGCGGGTTGACAATGCATGCATAGCGTTAAAACCGCCTACGCCTGCCGGGAAGATAGCTGCTTCCGAACCACCGGATACAATTACATTTGCTTTGCCCAGACGAATCAGATTGAAAGCATCTGCAATGGCATTGGTAGAAGTAGCGCATGCTGAACAAGTCGCATAGTTAGGACCGTGGAAACCATACATGATGGAAATCTGTCCGGCAGCAATATCCGAGATCATCTTGGGGATGAAGAACGGATTGAATTTCGGACCCATTTCCTGACGGGTATAGTAGTTGCCCACTTCCTCTTCAAATGTATGTATACCACCAATACCGGCACCAAAGATAACGCCGATTTTGTTTAAGTCTTCTTTTTCTATGTCAAGACCAGAATCTTCTACCGCTTCTTTGGCTACAACGATGGCATATTGAGTATACAAATCCATCTTTCTTGCTTCCTTGCGGTCGATGTATTTTGTTGCATCGAAGTTTTTCACTTCACATGCGAATTGGGTCTTGAATAGCGACGCATCAAAATGAGTAATAGGTCCTGCTCCACTAACCCCGTTCACAATGTTTTCCCAAAATTCAGGAACGCTGTTGCCAACGGGAGTAATGGCGCCAAGACCTGTTACTACCACTCTTTTTAATTCCATATTGATGAAATCGGATTACTTAGCGTGTTCTTCGATATAAGATACAGCATCACCTACAGTACCAATTTTTTCTGCTTGGTCATCAGGAATAGAGATACCGAATTCTTTTTCGAATTCCATGATAAGTTCTACAGTGTCAAGAGAATCTGCTCCCAGGTCGTTAGTGAAGCTTGCTTCGTTAGTAACTTCTGATTCTTCTACGCCTAATTTATCAACGATAATCGCTTTTACTCTTGATGCAATTTCAGACATAACTTTAAGTTTTTAATTAATAATTAGTTTTATTTCTTTAAATTTGCGGTGCAAAGGAATGAATATTTATCGTTTTGCGCAAATATTTGACTAAATAAATGCAAAGTTTTGCACATTTTTCACTGTTTTGTGCATTGAATTTGAGAGTTATGAAGAAAAACATCGCAATTTTTGCCTCCGGCTCCGGCTCTAATACAGAGAACATTATCCGGTATTTCCGAGAAAACGAAGCCATTCAGGTTTCGTTGGTGCTTTCGAATAGAAGTGATGCATACGTTTTGGAACGTGCACACCGTCTGGGAGTACCTTGTAACGTGTTTCCAAAGGAAGATTGGGTGGCTGGAGATGAGATTCTGGCTGTTTTGCAGGAATATCACATTGATTTTGTGGTGTTGGCGGGTTTCCTGGTCCGGGTTCCGGATTTACTTTTGCATGCTTATCCCAATAAAATTATAAATATACATCCGGCTCTTCTGCCTAAGTTTGGAGGAAAGGGGATGTATGGCAATCGTGTTCATGAAGCGGTGGTGGCTGCCGGCGAGAAAAAAAGCGGCATTACTATACATTATATAAATGAACGTTATGATGAAGGAAACATTGTTTTTCAAGCCGTTTGTCCGGTACTTCCGACCGACTCACCTGAGGATGTAGCCAAAAAAGTACATGCTTTGGAGTATGAACATTTCCCCCGTGTTATAGAGAGAGTATTGTGTGGAGAATAAGACGTAGGAGATGGTACGCCTTATTCTTTATATTTAATTATATAAGCTTGCTCTTCTCTTCTTAATGGATAGTCTCCACGTAAGGTTTCGAATAGCTCTGGTTGATTTTTTAACCGGTCGCTGTCTTCAGCCGGATTATATATTTGGAGAAGTGCATTTTCGTAGTTTTCTGCATGAATGACAGGAGAATTCGGTACCGGTGCATGAATCTCATAATTCCTCTCTATCCGGAAGAATCTGCAGATAGCATCTAAAGACATACGTGTTGCATTTGCTTTCCCGTCGGCAGAATATCCGGCAATGTGTGGAGTGCCTATGATGACCTTTCTGAGCAGTTCGAGATTGATTTCCGGTTCGTGTTCCCATACATCAATGATGGCATCCGAAATCGACTTATTGTCCAATGCTTCCAGAAGAGCTCCCGTTTCAATGACTTCTCCCCGAGAGGTGTTGATGATGACGGGCTTGCGTTTTAGTGAGCGGAAGAAATTTGTATCTGCCAGATGAAAGGTTCTGTATTTTCCTTCTTTATATAAGGGTACGTGAAAGGTGATGATGTCGCACTCTTCAGCTATTTCATTTAAAGAGGTAAAGAAACGATTCCCTTCTTTCTCTTCCCGAGGCAGGTCGTTCAATAGGACCCGCATCCCAAAGCCTTTTGCTACTTTTGCTACCTTACTTCCTACATTCCCGACACCTATGATACCTATAGTCAGTCCCTCCAGTTTTTTGTTCTTCATCGCTTTCCATACCAGCAGCGAAGCTTGTACGTATTGCGCGACGGAAGCTGAGTTGCATCCCGGCGCATTAGTCCATTCTATGCCTGCTTGTTTGCAATATTCCGTGTCGATATGGTCGAAGCCAATCGTAGCTGTCGCTATGAACTTTACCCGGCTTCCTTCCAATAATTCACGGTTGCAGTGTGTACGGGTACGGATAATAAGCGCATCCGCATCCCGTATCAGTTCTGGTGTAAAATCCTTTCCGGGAGCGTAAATTGCTTCATTTGCTATACTCTGGACGGCCTCTTTTATATAAGGTATCTTGTTGTCTATAATGATTTTCATATACAATTTATCTTTGGTATCCACAAAGGTACTAAATAAAAAAGTAAGAAAGGGTTGCTTGTCTGAGAAATATTACATAGATTTGCCCTATTATAATATCTAATAGCTAGTTAAGATTATGACATTTAGTAACCTTTGCAACGAGATTTTTTGGAAATCGACTAATGATTACCATGTAACGGATAGTGTAGACGCTCAGATGAACAATCCTTACGAATTGAAGTCGATTGAGTATTATTTATATTTGAAAAATTGGATAGATGCCGTTCAGTGGCATTTCGAAGATATCATCCGTGATCCCCAGATTGATCCGGTGGCTGCTTTAACTTTGAAGAGAAGAATCGATAAGTCCAATCAGGATCGTACGGATCTGGTAGAGCTGATTGATAGTTACTTCCTTGACAAATACAAAGAGGTAATCCCCCTTGGCGATGCGACAATCAATACGGAAAGCCCGGCATGGGCTATAGACCGCTTGTCTATCCTTGCTTTGAAAATCTACCATATGCAGCAAGAGGTGGAACGTACGGATACCAGCGAAGAACATCGTACACAATGCCAGACCAAACTGAATGTTTTGTTAGAGCAACGCAAGGATCTTTCGTCGGCTATTGATCAGTTATTGGCTGACATCGAAGCCGGAAAGAAATATATGAAAGTATATAAACAGATGAAGATGTATAACGACCCGGCATTGAATCCGGTGCTTTATGCAAAGAAATAACGAATGGCGCGTATTCTCATTATCCGTTTTTCAGCTCTTGGTGATGTCGCAATGACAGTGCCCGTAATACATTCTCTGGCAGTACAATATCCCCAGCATGAGATAACTGTACTGAGCCGTTCCGTGTGGCAACCGCTTTTTCAGGAATTGCCGGAGAATGTAAGTTTTGTAGGAGCAGATCTGACAGGCAAGCATAAAGGCTTTTGGGGATTGAACAGCCTTTACTCGGAGTTGAAAGCAATGCAGTTTGACTATGTGGCGGACTTTCATCATGTGCTCCGTTCCAGATATTTATGTTTGCGTTTTTGGCTTGCTAATGTACCGGTGGCTTCTATCTGTAAAGGGCGGGCTGGTAAACAGAAACTGGTTCGCCGCCACCATAAGGTGATGGAGAACCAGAAAAGTTCCTTCCGCCGTTATGCGGATGTGTTGGAAAAGCTGGGACTTCCGGTTCTGCTAAACTTTTCTTCTATTTATGGTGAAGGAAAAGGGAACTTTGCAGAGATAGAGCCTGTAACTGGTCCAAAAGGGAGCCAAAAATGGATTGGCATTGCTCCTTTTGCCAAACATACCGGTAAGATTTATCCGTTGGAACTGCAGGAGCAGGTCGTTGCCCATTTTGCGGCAGATCCTGCGGTGAAGGTTTTTCTGTTCGGAGGAGGCAAGAAAGAGCAGGAGGTGTTTGATACCTGGATAGCCAAATATCCCTCCATCGTATCTATGATAGGTAAGTTGAATATGTGTACCGAGTTAAATCTGATGAGCCATTTGGATGTAATGCTCTCAATGGACTCTGCCAATATGCATCTGGCGTCGTTGGTCAATATACCTGTCGTCTCTATTTGGGGGGCTACTCATCCATATGCCGGGTTTATGGGGTGGAAACAGTTACCCATCAATACGGTACAGCTGGATTTGCCTTGCCGGCCTTGTTCGGTTTACGGGCAGAAGCCTTGTTGGAGGAGAGATTATGCTTGTCTGAAAAATATTACTCCTGAACAGGTGATAGAAAAAATAGAGGCGATTGTAGGTTGATTGTAAAAAACTTTGTATGTATGAAGGAATATGATTATTTGGTGGTTGGCGCAGGATTATTCGCTGCTGTGTTTGTCCGGCAGGCGATTGAGGCAGGAAAGCGTTGTCTTGTAATTGATAAACGTAGTCATATAGGTGGGAATATCTATTGCGAGAATGTGGATGGTATTCATGTGCATCAATATGGAGCTCATATATTTCATACAGACAATAAGCAGGTCTGGGATTATGTAAACCGTTTTGTTTCCTTTAATCGCTATACAAACTCTCCATTAGCAAATTATAAAGGTAAATTATATAATCTGCCTTTTAATATGAATACCTTTAATAAGTTATGGGGCGTTAATACTCCTCAAGAGGCAAAAGCTAAGATTGAAGAGCAACGTAAAGAGTACGCATATATAAAGTCTCCGGCCAATCTGGAAGAGCAAGCTTTGACGCTTTGTGGAAAAGATATTTATCAGAAATTGATAAAAGGTTATACAGAAAAACAATGGGGACGTTCAGCAACGGAACTTCCTGCTTTTATCATCAAGAGGCTTCCTTTTCGTTTTACTTATGATAATAATTACTTCAATGATGAGTATCAGGGAATTCCCAAAGGAGGATATAATGAACTGATACACAAGTTGCTTGAGAAGGCCGAAGTACGTTTGAATACGAATTATTTTTCCGCGCGTGAAGAGCTGGATGCATTGGCAGATAAAGTCTTATTTACCGGTTGTATAGATGAATTTTACGATTATCGTTTTGGGCGTTTGGAGTATCGTAGTCTTTGTTTTGAACATGAACGTCTTGAAATAGATAATTATCAGGGTAATGCTGTTGTAAATTATTGTGAAAGGGAGATTCCTTATACTCGTATTATTGAGCACAAACATTTTGAGTTTGGTACACAACCTTGTACAGTGATTACCCGTGAATATCCTGCGGCTTTTACTGCTGAAAACGAACCCTATTATCCAGTGAATGATGATACTAATATGACGCTTTTAAAGAAGTATAAAGATTTGGCGAATACTACGGCGAATGTTTTGTTTGGTGGGCGTTTGGCCCAATATGCTTATTTTGATATGGATGATACGGTGGAGGCTGCATTGAACCTGGCTAAAAATGAACTAAAAAAAGAATTATGATTTGCTATTTATCAAGGAACTATAAGGGTGTTAATAATGCTGCCAACAAGGCTAAAACCGATATTGAATATATCATGGAGCAGTGCGGCTATCGTAATGTCGGGCTTAAGCAGACCCGTTATACAAATGCTGTCATAGCTTTTATTTTGACGCTGTCGGGTGTGTTGAAGAGCGTATTCTGTTTACATAAAGGTGATGTGTTGATACTGCAATATCCGTTAAAGAAATACTATACATTTGTTTGCTGTATGGCGCATCTGCGCGGCTGTAAGATAATTACTTTAATTCATGATTTGGACAGTTTTCGTCGCCGTCGCTTGACTATACCTCACGAAATATCAAGATTGAACCATTCGGACAGCATTATTGTGCACAGTGAACGGATGAAGAATTGGTTGCATGAGAATGGTATAAAGGCAAATCTGGAAGTTCTTGGGGTCTTTGATTATTTGTCAGATAGGCAGTCTTCAGGGAAGAATTTAGCAGCTTCTCATCCTCGTGTTTTGTTTGTTGGAGCGTTATCTACTTTTCATAGTGATTTTTTATATAAATTGGGACGTTCTCCACGTTCGTTCGATATGGTACTTTATGGTAATGGCTTTGAACCTGATAAGTTTGAGGGGCAAGTAGATCATAAGGGATATACTCGGTCGGATGATCTTATTGCCACAGCCGAAGGGGAATACGGATTGGTGTGGTATGGTTCCTCCCTAGAGGGGGGTGTCGGTCCGGAAGGAGAATATCTTCAGTATAATGCTCCACATAAATTATCTCTCTATATTCGGTGCGGACTTCCCGTTATCATTTGGAAAAAAGCAGCTTTGGCTTCATTTGTAGAGGAAAATGGTATCGGTATTTGTGTCTCTTCTTTATTAGATCTGGACGCTATCATCACTCAGATGACAAAAGAGTCTTATAATGCTTTGAGAATGAATGTTGCTAAAGTGAATGAGCGTATTTCTCAAGGATATTATTGCAAAGAAGCCATTCGGAAAGCTTATGCCAAATTATCTCCGGAAATAAAATGAGATTATTTCAGCCGGAATGTAATAAGATTTAGTTATCTTTGCGGTGTGTTTCTTTTGTAATGCTTGCACGAGGCTGGACACGATTATTTATATTAATTGATAATGTATGAATATATTGGTAACTCACAAGGCGGTGGATGTGGCAACTTATAAGATGTTGGGTGAATTGTCAAAGAATGAGTCTTATACAATTTATTTAACGGTTCCTTCCGCTTCTGAAGCTGCAAAAGTAGAGGGAAAATGTATCCCTTTGCCAATTTCTCCTATTACATCTAAATTTTCCTGGAAAGTCATCAAGACGCTTCGCAGATATGTAAAGCAATATGATATAGATTTGATTTTCTCACCGAGCACATCCGGACTATCCAATGCTTTGATTGCGACAATAGGCACTTCCGTCAAGAATGTAGGTTATCGGGGTACTCAGGCTAAGGTGAAAAAACTTGATCCTACCTATTATATGGGAATATTAAATCCTCGTGTTGACCATATCGTATGTGAGACTGCGGATATACAAGAATATCTTACGAGGTACATTGATAAGGATAAACTGTCTGTCAGCGTGAAGCCGTTTGATATAGACTGGGTGGCTGATGCTTGTGCGAATCCTAAGCAGGCGGAAGGAGTGCCCGATAATGCTTTTAAATGCATTTATATCGGTACAACCAAAGGTCGTCCGTTTAAAGGGCTCACTTATCTGATAAAAGCTTTTCAGATATTGAATGCTCCGGAGGCCCATCTTGTTGTTATCGGTGATTATGATAATAGTGATTACGAGCTGGCGCAGCAAGGGGTGGGAGCAGAACGTATTCATTTCTTATGGAATCGCGAAGATGCGATTTCTTTTCTGCCTAAACAGGATTTATTTATCCTACCGGCTCTGCGTGACGCCTCTCCTCGTGTTGTCCGAGAAGCAATGGCATGCGGAGTACCGTGCATTGTCACTGATATACCTGGTGCCTGCGATTTAATAGTAGACAATGAATCAGGTATCTTGGTTCCTTCGGGTTCTGCAGAGAAAATAGCTGAAGCCATGCGCTCATTGATGGATGATCGTACAAAATTGCAGAAACTGGCTAAGGCATCCCGTGAGCGTATTATTAATGAGTTTAGCGTAGAAGCTTATGTATCTTATTTCGATAAGCTTTTTGCCAGTCTGTCATAAATGTTGCACTATAAATGATAAAACATATGCAATCGCGTAAAATCTTATGGTTGTTCATTGGTTGTCTTTTCTTTAAGTTCATATTGTTTGACTTGGACTGGAGCCTGAATACCACATTCTCATCATTTTCTTTTCCGCAAACCTATTTGACGAAGTTTCTGCTGGCTTCCCTGTTGGCAGTTCCGTTTCTTTATATACGCTCCAGATGGTATCTGATTACAGTCGGTACATTGATTGACCTTCTGTTAATTGTTAATCTGATGTATTTTCGTACATATTATACTTCTATTCCTTGGGACAGCTATTTCCTTGCCGGCAATCTTTCCGACTTTACTGCAAGTGTTTTTGATTCTTTGCGTTGGTCAGATCTGGGTTTTCCGCTATTGACGGTGCTGTTCCTTGTCTTAACCCGCAAACAAAACCTAAAGGTTACTCTTAAGGAACAGAGAAGAAAAAGCTTGAGACTGTTGGCGGGATGTATCTGCGTTCCATCGCTGGCTCTTGGCGGAATTATAGCTTATTATGGCGGGTACAAAAAAACTTATGAAGCACTTTTGACTGATTATCAGACATGCGGGACTCCCATATACACTATTTTTGGTTCTCTTTATTATGAACATGTACAAGATAAAATAGAGTACACCCCACAGATAAAGAAAGAAATTGAAGATTGGTTGAGTAAACATCCCCGACGGCAGCCACTTCCCTTTCAGATAGAAGCACGCGATAATTGTATCATTATTTTGGCGGAATCTTTTGAGAGTTGGGTGCTTGAGAAGAATGTGGAAGGAAAAGAAATCACTCCTAATCTGAACCGCATGCTGAAAGAAGAGAATGTATTATATGCTCCTTACGTCCAGACACAGGTCAAAGGAAGCCGCTCCATTGATGGGCAATTACTGTTGCATACCGGTCTTCTACCCATAAACTATGGTGCTTATAGTGCTCGCTTTCCTCATCATACTTATTATAGTATAGATAAAGCTTTTAAAGAAAAATATGAAGGAGGCGGAACCTGCTGCATGACGGTAGATAAGAAAGTTGTATGGAATGTTGCCATTGTTGCACAAGACTTTGGTTACGATAAACTTCTGGACAAACCCTATTTTGTACTGGATGAAAAGACGGGACCACGTCATCGTTTGGGAGATGTCTCTTTTCTTAGACAGTGCGGAGAAAAGCTAGCTACGGAAGAATTGTTCCCGACCGGTGGTCACACGTTGGTGCAGTGTGTTACCTACTCAGGCCATTCCCCGTTTATTATTCCGGAAGAAAGCAAACGGATAAGTTTTTCGGATAAGCTGCCGGAACGATTAAGGAATTATATGGTTGTGGCCAACTATACAGATTATGCAATAGGTCAATTTATAACTTTTTTGCGTTCTCAGAAGAAATTTGAGAACACGATGATTGTAATAACCGGTGATCATGAAGGATTTGGTTTGACTAGAAAACCACTTTATGAACATGCTTTAGGAAAAGATATTATATCCCCTGAGCGTTTCACACCACTGATTGTATTAAATTCCCCAGTACATTTACGTTACGAGAAAGTCATGGGACAAGTCGATTTGTATCCTACTTTGTTGGATTTGCTTGGGGCAGATGATTATCCATGGAGAGGGTTGGGAGAGAGTATACTGTCTTCGGGGAAGAAAGCTTTTGCTATTTCTCCCCAAATGGAAATCATAGGTGATACAGTCGGTGTTTCTACAGCAGAGATTCAACATGCAAAGGATGCATGGAGAGTTTCAGATTTAATTATAAGTTGTGATTACTTTGCTCATGGTAGAACAGGAGATAAAAAATAAAAGATGAGGTATGAAAATAGTAGTGAATCCTACATACGAGCATTTGCGCAAGTTTATAGAGAGTGTTCCTGATACTTTTGAACGGGAAGGACGGATCATCTACTCCGGAAGGAATCTGATAAAAGTGATGGAAGTCGACGGGATAGAGATAAATGTGAAACGCTATGGAATTCCGGCTTTGGCTAACCGTATCGTCTATTCTTTTTTTCGTACTCCAAAGGGGAAACGTGCTTTTGAATATCCTCAAATGCTGCTTCAGAAAGGTGTTGAAACACCGGCTCCAATTGCTTATATTGAAGAACGGAAATGCGGGTTGATAAATTACTCTTACTTTATTAGTATGCAGTCACCCTATCAACGGAATTTCTATGAATTTGGAAATGCAGATGTCGAACGTTGTAAAGATCTCATTATAGCATTTGCACAATACACGGCCAATTTACATCAGGCGGGTATTATGCATCGCGATTACTCACCGGGTAACATCCTGTTTGATCAGATCGACGGAGAATACCATTTTATGTTGGTCGATATTAATAGAATGACTTTTGGAGAGATCAGTGTCGATATGGGTTGCGCTAATTTTGCCCGGTTGTGGGGACAGAAAGCTTTTTTCGAAATGCTTGCCAAAGAATATGCGAAAGCCCGTCATGCTGACGAAGCTCATTGTGTGGAACGTGTTTTGGCATGTCGGAAGAAATTCTGGACTTATTTTGCGAAGAAACACATGGTAAAATATAAATTGGAACTATAGAATTATGCGTATTGTTCTGTTTTGTGAAAACAAATATGCTATTGATATATTGTATCCCATTTATCAGGAAGCATTGAAATCAGAAGATAACCAACTGTTGTGGTATATTCATCTTCCGAAGATTCCGGTATTCCCTTTGCAGAAAGAAGTTACCTATACGCATTCTATACAGGAAGTTTATGATTTCTCTCCGGAAGCAATATTTGTTCCGGGCAATATTGTTCCATATTATTTGCCTGGAGTGAAGGTGCAGGTGTTTCACGGATATGCTGCAGAGAAGAAAGATCATTGGGTGATCCGCCGGTATTTTGATACCTATTTTACGCAAGGTCCTTTCTTTACTAAGAAGTTTAAAGAACTGGCGGTAAAGTATGGTGATTTTGAAGTGGTGGAGACAGGATGGCCCAAACAGGATTGGATTAAAACCCATTGGCATGATTTTGATCAGGAACGGGAGAAGCTATTGAGAGAGCATGGTAAAAAGCAGATAGTGTTGTATGCACCGACGTTTTCACCATCTTTAACATCTCTTCCTGCATTAAAAGAAGCTTTGTTGCATTTAGTAAAGATGAGGGATATTGTATTGCTTCTGAAATTTCATCCGTTGACACGGAAGGAATGGATTGATGAATACAAGCAACTGGCTGAACAAGAAGAACATATTGTATGGGTGGATGGTTTTAACGTCACGAAGTATCAGTTGATGTCAGATGTGATGATAAGTGACACCTCTTCCACCGTTTATGAATTTCTTCTTCTAGGACGACCGGTCATTACCTATCGTACTATTGCAAAAGATATTTATTGGACTGATATAACCGATGTCACTCAGTTGATGGAAGCGTTTGAAAGAGCACAATATAATGAAGAAGACATCGCCAAACGTCGTTGGATTGTAGATAATTACGATCCTTATTTGGATGGGAAAGTTTGCAGGCGAATGCTGGATGCAGTAGCCGATTATATTCATCGTCATGGAGTACCCGAAAAGCGTAAGCTTAACTTGTGGCGGAAGTATACAAGCATAAAGAAATTTGGGAGAATAAAGAAGAGGTGAGAGAATAAATGTTGAATTTTAATTGAGCGAAATATGAAGTCATATGTTTTTCCTGGAAATATAGAAGACTCGATCCTCCAAATAGGAGGGAAGCCTTTTCCTTATATGCGCACAGCGCAATTCTCTGAGCTTGTGAAAGACTCGGAGAGAATGTTGTTGCATTTGATAAACTGTCCGGAGGGACGTGTGATATTTTATACGGCCTCAGGAACGGGAGCGATGGATGCTGTGGTGGCTAATTATGTCTCTCAATGTGAGAAAGCTTTTATTCTGGTAGGCGGATCGTTCGGACACCGTTGGAAGAATCTTTGTGATTATTATCACTGTCCGAACGAAATATTTGAGGTTCCTTTTGCCCGTGATATAGACTATGTGCAATTGGAAGAGCGGGTACGTGCATCTCGTCCTGATGTCTTTTTATGTCAACATCACGAGACCTCTACCGGACAACTTTATGATATGGAGAAGATTTCTGCTATCTGTAAGAAGTATGAGGTATCTTTGGTGGTAGATGCCATCAGTTCTTTCTTATCTGATACCTTGGATATGTCCGGTTGGGGGATTGATATCTGTATCACAAGCAGTCAGAAAGGTTTGAACATAGCTCCGGGATTGTCATTCTTGTTTCTTTCTCCCCGAGTGCTTCAGACAGTTTTCTCGCATAAATCTTATTATTTTGATTTTGAAGAGAATCTGAAGAATTTAGAACGTGGTCAAACTCCTTATAGTCCTGCTACTACCTTATTCCTTCAGTTACATGCACGTTTGCAGAGCGATATGAAGATAGGTGTGGACAATATCATTGCATCCGTACGGGCGAAAGCTCTTTATTTTCGTGAACTATGTAAACAGAATAATTGGGAAGTACCGGCCGAAGTTCCTTCAAATTGCATAACAGGATTCTTTGTTCGGAGAAATGGTGATATTCTTTTTAAGGAATTGCTGAAACAGGAGATTTTTATTATGCCCGGCGGAACTCCGAACTATTTCCGTGTGTCCCATCTGGGTGTTCAGACTAATGAAGATCTGGATGATTTGGCAAGGAGAATTAAAGAAATAGAAAACCGATAAATCTATATAGTTATGAAAGAAAAGAAAGTTAGAGTATTTACATCCGGCAGTTTTGACTTGTTCCATATTGGTCATTTGAATATCTTGGAGAAGTCAGCCTTATTGGGTGATGAATTGATAGTAGGGGTAAGTACGGATGAACTGATACAACACTATAAAGGAATGCCGCCGATTATTCCTTTTGAGCAACGTATGCGGATTGTTTCCTCTATCAAATGCGTGACAAAAGTGGTGAAGCAGGTGAAATTGACAGAGATTGCTCAATTAGAGAGAGAAAATATTGATATTGTAACTATAGGAGATGATTGGAAAGACAAATATTTGGAAGGATTGGAATGGATAAAGCAGCAACCCGGGAAGAGAGTAGTATATTTTCCGTATACTCCCGGTGTTAGTACAACGGGTATTAAGAAGAGAATTATAGAGAGTACAAATGAGATTATTGCGGCTGCGCTGCAACGGGAGGCTGAGTTGGATTATAACTGGCCGGAAGATGAAAAAAAGTAATGAAAGTAGAATTTAAATCTTATTGAAATGTTAGTCTCATTATTAATATCCACATATAATTGGAAAGAGGCCCTGTCTCTTTGTCTTTATAGTGCTTTTGCGCAAACAGTGAAACCTGCTGAGATACTGATTGCAGACGATGGCTCGCGTGAGGACACACGACAGTTGATTGATGAAATGCGTGCAAAAACAGATATTCCTATTGTGCATGTGTGGCATGAGGATAAGGGCTTTCGTCTTTCTGCGATTCGCAATCGTTCCATAGAAAAGGCGAAGGGGGATTATATTATCCAGATTGATGGAGATATAATCTTGGACAGGCATTTCATTGCGGACCATTTAGAGTTGGCCGAGAAAGGATATTTTGTTTGTGGTAGTCGTGTGCTTTTGGGAAAGATGTCTACAACTCGTCTTTTAAAAGGAATTGAGAAATATCCGGCTCTTCTAAAACAGAATCTTAGGTTTGTGTTAAACGCTTTTCGTTCTCGAATACTTCGACGTTATTTGTCTAATCGATATGCAAAACATACTATGTTGCGGATAAGAGGTTGTAATATGGCATTTTGGAAAGAAGATTTATTTCGTGTAAACGGATATAATGAATCTTTGGAGATGTGGGGACAGGAAGATGTGGAAATTTCATATCGATTGATTCATGCTGGCATTCAAAAGAAACAATTGAAGATGGGGGGGGTGCAATTTCACCTTTATCATAATTTTGCTTCTAGAGAAAATTTAGAATATCATGAACAAGTTCTGAAAAAGGTTATCGAGGAAAAAACTGTATGGTGTGAAAATGGAATAGTGAAGGATGAGCAAACCGCTAAGCTGTCATGAAAGCAAAGGTTGTATTTGTTGTCACAGGATATGGAGAAAAAGTGAATGGTGGCGTTGAACAGCATTGTAAAATGCTGGCGGAACGACTCGTTACGGACTATGATGTTGAAGTCTTGTCGACATGTGTGCAAAATTATGTCAAAGGAGAAAATGAAATACCTGCTGGAGACGAATGGATAAATGGGGTGCTTGTGCGGCGGTTTATGGCGGAACCTATTCATCCGGAGCTACATCGTTTTTATGTACGTAAGTCCAAATGGATCCGGAAATTTAGAAAGATACTTTATCAATTGAATATTTTACGCTTTATAGCTGATGTATATCCTATTTGGCGACAGATGAATGAGATAGAACAGCGAGTGATGCAAAGTTATATGTTTTACTCCCCTCGTTTAATAGCCCATATACAAAAGTGCAAAAATGAGTATAAGGCGATTATTCCTATAAATATATCTTATCCCTTAGCTTATTATACGTCATTGTGTGCTCCGGATAAAACGATTTTGGTTCCTACTATGCATTATGAAAGTTCTACATTTCGAGCTATTTATACTGAGGTGTTTACGAGTGTGGCCTATATTGGATTTAATACAGTTTCAGAACAACGCCTTGCAGAAAATATCTTTGGTAGGAGAATGTCCCCTCATGGACTTATAAGTGTTGGCATTAATGTGGTTGCAGATGCTGATTGGGTTGATGTTAAAAGAAAATATAATTTGCCCGAAGAATATTTGCTTTATGTTGGCAGGATAGATAAAGGTAAATTGAACCATATTGTTCAATATTTCCTTCATTATAAAGCAAGATACGCGAATTCTAAACTTAAATTTGTATTAGTTGGTGGATTATTCTCTGCACCAGTTTCACATTCAGACTTGATTTATACAGGATTTGTTAGTGAAAATGAGAAATATGCAATCATTCGTCATGCAAAGATTATGGTAAATCCTTCAAAATTTGAAAGTTTATCGTTAATTCTTTTAGAGGGGATGCAACTTGGTAAACCAATGTTGGTGAATGGAAAATGCGAAGTTTTGAAAGAACATTGTAGTAAGAGTGAAAAGGCGGCTCTTGCCTATTGGAATAAGAATGATTTTATATCTAAATTGGCAAGTTTGGAGACCTCAAGTGAGCTTTGTAGGGAGATGGGAAAGAAAGGGAAGGTATATGTGGAAACATATTATTCGTGGAGTGTAATAATGGAGCGGTTAAAAAAGGCAATCGAATCAGTATAAGTAGGCTGTTGAAATGATGGAAAAAAAGGATATAGTTGTAGTTATTCCTATTTATAAGGCTACTTTAACAAAGTATGAGGAAATGTCTCTAAATCAGTGTGTGAAGGTTTTGGCAGATTATCCTTTGGTGGTAGTTAAGCCGGTAAGCTTAGATATTAATGCTTTATTGTTGCGGTATTCGCTGCTGAAAGTTGAAAACTTTTCTAACAGTTGTTTCGCAGATTTGAGGGCTTATAATAAACTGGTTCTTGAAGAGGATTTTTATCAGAGGTTTGCCAATTATCAGTATATGCTTATCTTTCAGTTGGATGCGTATGTGTTTCGTGATGAATTATTGGATTGGGCGAGACAAGGGTATGATTATATCGGTGCTCCGTGGTTACCGGAACAAATGGAAGGTAAAATGGGAAATAGTAAATGTATTTTGTTGAAGCGCTTTTTTTATAGGTTGATAGGAAGTCCAAAATTGAGACGATGGAAATATTTTACATATGAAGTCGGAAATGGTGGCTTTTCATTGCGGAATATATCTAAAATGATAGCAATTACGCGTGAATATAAAAGTAAAATTGCTCAATGGTTGGATGATGAAAAGCCTTTCTATCCGGAGGATGTTTTGCTTTTTGTTGAAATTAGGAAGAAACAGTATCGTTTGCGAACTCCTCGATATGACAAAGCGCTGCAATTTTCAATGGAAGTAGGCGCAGAATGGGCGTTTAATTATAATAAACGGCAACTTCCTTTTGGTTGTCATGCTTGGTATCATAAAGAGTATTATCCATTTTGGTCTCGTTTGATAAAAAAGGATTGACGCTCTGTCATGTGCCTTGTGGGTTAGTTATAATATAGATTATAACGATTCTGTATAATTATTATATTGAAAGTATGGTATCAATTATTATTTGCTCTGTTTCTCCTTTGCTTTTAGAAGATTTGAAACAAAATATAGCACAAACTATAGGTGTGGAATATGAAATTATTGCAATTGACAATCGTGAAAAACGCTGGCCTATAGCAAAAGCATATAATTATGGGGCACAGCAAGCAAAATATCCATATTTGTTTTTTGTGCATGAAGACACAAGGCTGTTATCTGATAAGTGGGGAGAATTTATAATTCCTAAGTTAGCCGAACCCGAATGTGGAGTTATAGGTTTTGTTGGAGACAAGGCAAGATTCTCGTGTTGTAGTGGTTGGTATCAATTTTGCGATATGAGTAAAGTGAGTTATTTCTATCAAAGAATAAAAGAAGGGAAGACTTTATTTCTGGTAGAGAATGCTGATTTGAATCAGCCATTTCAAGAGGTAATAACGTTAGATGGTCTAGGCTTTTGGGTAAGAAAGGATATTTGGGAAAAATATCCGTTTGATGAGGAGTTGTTAACTGGATTTCATTGTTATGATATTGATTTCTCTTTACAAATAGCAACTGCAAATTATAAAAATTATGTGTGTTGCTCCAATCAGATGTTGATAGAGCATTTTTCACAAGGAAATTTTAGTGATATAAATTGGTTCTCCACAACTTTACGCTTACATAAAAAATGGAAGCATTTATTGCCAATAAAGACATCAGATCTTAATATATCTGAAAGAAAGATCCGTAAATGTGAGGAGTTGGCATCTTATGATTTTTTGAGACAGGTATTAAAATCAGACTGTGATATTATGTTTAAAAGGAAAATTTTTAAGATGTTTTTGTGTCGTCCTTTTTCATGGAGGCATTTGACAAATTGTATTTCCGCCATTATAAAATATATGAGATATGCTTAAACATATGGAGCAGAAGAATGAAAGTACCCCCTTGGTTACAGTTATTACTGCAACTTATAACCTGATTGAAAATAAGAGGGCAAAATTTATTATTCAATGTTTGGGGAGTGTACATAATCAGCATTACTCAAATATTGAACATATCGTCATTGATGGGGCATCTAATGATGGTACTTTATCACTACTTAGAGAATATGAGAGTCAAGGTTGGATAAAATTATTTTCCGAACCGGATGCAGGTATATACGATGCCATGAATAAGGGAATTTTAAAGGCTAGTGGTAAGTATATTAGTATTCTAAATTCAGATGATTTTTTTCACGATCCAGAAGGAATTGCAATCAGTGTTAAACTGTTGGAAGAGAGTGATGCTGATTATTCTTATGCGGATGCTCGTGTTCTTAAGAAGTCGGGCCGGAAATTTCAGTGGAAAGGAGATTTGTCAAAGTTACTTGTTGGAGAACATTATTGCCACCAGACCATGTTGGTTAAAACGGAAGTTTTAAGAGATATGGGTGGCTTCGATTTGTCTTATCGTGTTTCTGCAGATTCAGATCTGATGATTCGCCTTTATGCTTTGGGATATAAACATCAGTATGTTCCACATTGCTTTGTAACATACAGATATGGTGGATATTCTTTTCATTATGATGCTCAGTCCCGTAAGGATCATTCTACTTCTTTCTTTCATCATATAGGTTGTCATATAGGCTTGAGTGAAGATGATTGTTTTCAGCTCTGGCAACTGAAGTTTATTACCGAGCAAACGTATAAAGAACAGTTGGCGCTTGTTCATAAAGTTCCGGAGGAGTTTGGGCGAGACTATGTATATGCGGAACTGAAAAAACGTAATCCGTTTGGTGGAAAGCAACCGGAGAAGAAAAGGTATTATTTATTTGGTTTTATCCCTGTATTTCAAGTGTCGTTTCAAAAGAATACTTATACTTATAGTTTATTCGGAATATTTGATATTCTGAATGTTACATGCTTTAACGGAAAATGGAATTATAAATTATTAGGTGTTATTCCGATTCTGAAAGTTAAATATTGCAAGTAGAGAACCTGCCTATGGATGTGATTGTTAATAGTTTGTTTTTCTATCATTTTTTTGCTAAATAGTTTGAAATAATTAATTTTGTATTTATAAAGAATAGTCCTAGACCTTTTGTTCTGTGTGATTCCGTTGAATTACATTTAGATTAAGCATTAATTAAATATACTGTAAAATGCCTTCTATTCAGGTGGATTGATGAATTTTATTGATGGCATTTGGTAAAATTGACGTTTGTTAATTTATTATATAAATAATCTATGATTATGGAATGTAAAGAAGGACTTGTTTCAATTGTTATACCATGTTATAATCAGGCTGTCTATTTGTCTGAAACATTAGATTCGTTGTTGAAGCAAAAATATAATTTGTGGGAAGGGATTGTTGTTGATGATGGTTCTCCGGATAATACCAAGCAGGTTGCTTTAGAATATGTTGAGAAGGATTCACGTTTTAAATATGTATACAAGCCTAATGGCGGTCTTTCTTCTGCTAGAAACAAAGGAATAAGTTTGGCTGTTGGTGAGTTTATATTACCGTTGGATGCAGATGATATTATACAACCAGAATATTTGGAGGAGGCAGTGAATGCATTTCAAAAGAATCCGGACACTAAACTGGTATATTGCCTAGGGCAGTTTTTTGGTGAAAGAACCGGATTATGGAACTTGTCATACAAGGGATATAAATCTCTTTTGATTAAAAATTCTTTATTTTGTTCAGTTATTTATAGGAAAAAAGATGCTTTGCAAATTGGTGGTTATGATGAGCGAATGCTTTTCGGGTATGAAGATTGGGAATTTCTTATACGTTTTTTGGATGAGAGTAGTGTAGTGCATAAAATACCTCAGGTCTTGTTCTATTATAGAACAAAAGCGGTTTCGATGATTACTGAGGCCGATAAAAGAAGGGAGGAACTGGAAGAGTATATTTATATGAAACATCATGATAAATATTTCATGTATTATGGCGGAACAATTAGTGGATTACGCAGATTAGAGCACTATGATTTGGAACAAGAATGTACTACAGAAGATTTTGAATCGAGGCTAAAAAGTTTTAGAGAGCAATACGATTTGGAGCTAGGGTATTATAAACAGAAAATAAATAGATATAGAAACAAGTGGTATAGGCGTTGGTGCAGAGCTTTTCGTGATACATTAAGAAAATTCAGAGGTCGGTCTTGATATCGAGAGTCAAATTGTACATGTCTGCATAAAAATGGTTTAAATATATAGTGACTGTATCAAAAGAAATTCTTTTCTTGCAGGATATTATAAATATATGATTCTGGGGGCATATATTAACTGTAAATCTCTGCTAAAATGGTGAATATGATTAGTCTGATTGCTAAAAAAACACTATTTATATCTTTCTTTCTTATTCTTTTTTGCTGAGTAATTAGAAATGGTTAATTTTGCACCCTATATATAATAACTAAATTTATGCTGAAACAGTTCTTTACTTTAATGAAGCGATATATTGAACCATATCGTAAATATCTTGTGGGCTCTTTGATATTGAACTTCTTGTCCCAATGGCTTAATGTGTTTTCTTTTTTAGCTATAATCCCAATTTTGAATATATTATTCAAAATTGATACTAAGGTTTATGAATATCAGCCGATGGATTTAGCACATTTGAATAAGGATGTACTAATGAATAATGCTTCCTATTGGATAAATCAATCTATAGAATCTCATGGTGCATTTATTGTACTCATTGTCATGGGGTGTATATTAATCGTAGCAACTCTTTTGAAAACGGCCGGTTATTTTGCATCTTCTGCCATAATGGTTCCGCTGCGTACCGGTATCGTACGCGATATTCGTATTCAGGTGTATGCCAAGGTGTTAAGCTTACCTCTTAGCTTTTTCTCAGAAGAACGGAAAGGTGATATTATCGCTCGTATGAGTGCGGATGTTACCGCTGTTGAAAATTCTTTGACGAGCTCTATTGATATGCTTATTCGTAATCCGATAGCGTTGGTTGTATGTTTTATTACTCTGTTTTCGGTAAGTTGGCAGATGACATTGTTTGTAATTGTCATATTGCCTTTGGCAGGATGGGTTATGGGAGTTGTCAGTCGTAAACTGAAACGGCAGTCGGCTACTGCTCAATCTCAATGGGGGGATATTATGTCTCAATTAGATGAAACATTGGGAGGGCTACGGGTTATAAAAGCTTTTATAGCTGAAAGTAAAATGTTAGCTCGTTTCACTAAAACAAATAATGAATTCAGGGACGCAATGAATGAAATGGTGATACGTCAAAGTTCAGCTCATCCTATGAGTGAATTCTTGGGTACGTGTGTGATTATCATTGTACTATGGTTTGGCGGCGCATTGATCTTAAATAATTCTTACGCTCCTATGGATGCCGCAACTTTTATTTTTTATTTGGTTATTCTTTATAGTATAATTAATCCTTTGAAAGAATTCTCCAAAGCTTTTTACAACATACCTTTAGGACTTGCTAGCATGGATCGTATTGATATGATACTTAAAGCTGAAAGTCACATTAAAGATCCTGTTAGTCCTTTGCCTTTGGATAACTTCGAGGATAAATTAAGTTTTAAAAATGTCAGCTTCAGCTATGTTGAGGGAAGACCTGTGTTGAAGCATATCAATTTGGAAGTAGCAAAAGGTAAAACAGTAGCTTTGGTAGGGCAATCCGGATCTGGAAAGTCGACATTGGTTGATTTGATACCTCGATACCATAATGTGGGGGAAGGTGAACTGTTGATTGACGGAAAAAATGTAAATTCTGTGTCAATACATAGCTTGCGTTCATTAATTGGAAATGTAAATCAGGAGGCTATTCTTTTCAATGATTCTTTCTATAATAATATTACATTCGGCGTAGAGAACGCTACTATGGAGCAGGTTATTGAAGCGGCAAAAATTGCAAATGCCCATGATTTTATCATGGAGACAGAAAAGGGGTATGATACGATGATTGGAGATCGAGGTGGTCGTCTGTCTGGTGGTCAACGGCAACGTGTCAGCATAGCTCGTGCGATCTTAAAAAATCCGCCGATATTGATTCTTGACGAAGCAACGTCTGCATTGGATACAGAATCTGAACGTTTGGTTCAGGAAGCTTTGGAACGATTGATGAAATCGCGTACAACTATCGCTATCGCTCATCGTCTTAGTACTATAAAGAATGCTGATGAAATATGTGTGCTTTATGAAGGTGAAATTGTAGAACGAGGAAAACACGAAGAACTTATTGCATTAAACGGATATTATAAGAAACTAAATGACATGCAGAGCTTGTAAGTAGATGTTAATTTATTCCTAAACTATATATGAAAATATTTAAGAAGATAAAAAAGTCTTTTGTTAAGAAGGTTGTATATTATAGTATTTCTAATTCTCGCCTTTTTGATAAAAAGTGGTATTTGAGTCAATATCCGGAAATTGGTAAAGTTAATCCTGTTAAACATTATTTGAAAAAAGGATGGTTGGAAGGAAAAAATCCATCTGAGAAATTTTCCACGAGTAAATATTTATATGCTTATCCAGACGTACAATACAGGAATATGAATCCTCTTGAGCATTATTTATTTCATGGAAAGAAAAGAGGTCGGTTGTGTTTTAATGTCGGTCAGATTGGCATTGAGAAAACTAAAAAAACGGATGCTAGGCCATTGATTAGTGTTATTGTAGCAAGTTATAATTACGCGGAATTTTTGCCTCAAACTCTTGATTCTCTATTGTCGCAGACCTATACTAATTTTGAAATTGTAATTGTTGATGATGGTTCAACTGACGGATCTATAGATATTATAAAAAGGTATTTGTCTGAAAATAATAATATAAAGCTTTATACTCACCCGGGAAATGTCAATAAAGGACTACCTGAAACAATACGGTTAGGGTTAG
Source organism: Bacteroides sp. NSJ-39 (assembly GCF_014287315.1). Classification (NCBI taxonomy): domain Bacteria; kingdom Pseudomonadati; phylum Bacteroidota; class Bacteroidia; order Bacteroidales; family Bacteroidaceae; genus Bacteroides; species Bacteroides sp. NSJ-39. Next base: position 157,599 of record NZ_JACOOB010000011.1, read on the forward strand.
CAAAATCGCAAGGAGAATTTATCGCATTTTGTGAAAGTGATGATATTTGGGAGTCACATCATTTAGAGAAGAAAGTGGATATAATAAATCGTTATCAAGATGTAAAAATTATATCTAATAATGTGGCTTTGTTCGGTGAAGAAAAAGCAGTCAATGCCCGTAAAAAATATGTGGAAGATTTAAATGCTTTTTTATCCGTAGGAGGAAATAAGCTTGATCTTGGTGCTCATAAGGAAATGAATTATATTCCCACACTTTCTGCTGTTATGACCAGAAAAGATGTTTTTCAGAATTTAGATTATAATACGCCAATTCCTGCTTGGATTGATTTTTGGCTATATCGACAAATGCTGAAAAGTGAACTTTTGTTTTATACAGCAGATAAACTTACGTATTGGAGACAGCACAACTCATTTAATGGTATAAGTAATGTAGACAAGTATGCAGCTGAACGCGATTGGTTTATTTACATGAATGATTTGGTGAATGGCTTTAAAGTGTCGCGGCGAATTTTGAAGAATTTAAAGATTTTGAAGAAATCGCTTCTATTTGACTCTACTTACTACAGTGAGAAGTATGCTGGTTTACTTAATGGCATCGATCCCATGATACATTATTTGTTAGTAGGTTGGAAAAAAGGATGTAATCCGTCGGCTTCTTTTAATAATAATGCTTATTTGAGCAATTATGTGGATGTGTGGTTGAATAATGTTAATCCTTTGATTCATTATGAGCGTTATGGGAAGAAGCAAAAATTGAAAGCCTTTCCTGTGGGAACGGAAGAACTCTTAGAAGTACAGGAATCAGATATTGAGATTGTTAAAGAATGGAAGAAAGATACTAAAACGGTCTTGCTTATAAGTCATGAGTTGTCTTTGACGGGGGCGCCACGTGCTTTGGTGAATATGGCTATAATGCTAAAAAAATCAGGAATAAAACCTGTAATTCTTTCTTTGAAACATGGACCAATGGAAAAGGAAATTGCCGATTTGGATATTAAATTATTGGTAGAACCTTTTCTAATGATGAATTGTGGTTTAAGACATAGGGCTCTTTTCCGCTTTTTGTCTGTTTTTGATGTCGTAGTGTTTAATACATTAGAGACTGTATGGCTTATTGAACATTTTTCAGAGATTGAGGCAAGAAAAATTTGTTGGTTGCATGAAGGACGTTACTCTTATATGGGATGGACGAGATTTAAAGACTTGTCGATGTTATTTTCCAAATTTGATAAAATTTATGCTGTAGGTGAGTATTCTAAATCTTTTGCTGATCCTTATATTTTCGATAAACGCAAATTGGGTATTTTGTTGTATGGAATACCTGATGTTGAGATGAAGGTAGCAAATAAAACTTTAGATAATAGTAAGATTAAGTTCTTATTGCCAGGAACACTTTCTGATAGAAAAGGTCAACTTATTTTATTGCAGGCTTTGGACTTTTTATCTAAAAAAGTTCGTGAACAGATAGAAATATATATTGCAGGGGCTGCAATAGAGAAGAAAGTAGAAAAGGCAATTAAACATTGTCGTTATTCATGTGTAAAGTATGTCGGCGAATTGGAACATGAACAGTTATTGCAATTGTTTGCTAATGTGGATATAGCATTGTCTCCTTCATTGGATGACCCGATGCCCATTGTTTGTACAGAGGCAATGGCCTTGGAAAAAGGGGTGATTGTGAGTGAGAATACTGGTACGGCAAGTTTTATTGAGAATGGGAAAAATGGGTATAAGGTTCCCGCTGGTGATCCGGTAGCGTTGGCAGAAGCTATAGAAAAAATGGTATTATATAAGGAGAAGTTGCCAATATTGGGGAAGGCTGCCAGAAAAATATATGATGAGAATTTCACAATGGATATTTTTGAAAAGAATATTGAAATGTTGATAATTAAGGAATAGCATTTTGCTCAGTGAAATATTTCGGTTATTTTTAACGGAAATTTATTTATGGAGATACGGCTATGGGATATGTAGATAATTTATGATAAACAATAATGAATAATATTCCAGAAAAAAAATTATTATTTCTTTTGTATGACAGAACTGTTATCTATTTGATATTAGTGATGTTACTTTATTTGAGTATGGGAGAAGTGTACCATAATATTCAAATACATTATATCAAAGATTATGTGCTGTTCCGTAGATGGGGGGATGCAATGTTAATAGCTTTTCCTTTGTTATTTGTACGAAAAAAGATTCTTGCTTTCCCTTATTTATTGTTGATTAATTTATATTTTCTGTCTATTGTTTGGTACTATCGTGTTTATTCTACAATAATGCCTTTGTCATCTTATTTGATGGTTTATAACTTAGATGGACTATCTCTTAGCATTTTTCGACTTGCTAGGTTTAGGGATATATTTGTAGTTTTTCCTTCTGTTTTTTGGGGTATATATTATTGTTTTGTATATAAAAAGATAAATTTTCTTTTATGGACAAGGGTTAGAACATCATTGTTTGGCTTATTATTATTTGGTGGAATTATAACATATTATGCTTGTAAACAAAATCCAGCTCCCGGTTATGAATCGTTGAATGGACTTCATACGATAGAACCCGTACGGGCATTTAAGGAGTTTGGTTTCGTTCATTATTGGATTTATCAGATTGGAATTTTTCAAGGTGTTTCTGAAAAGGAAAAGGAATACGCGAGGGAGGTTATGCGTAGTTTAGAAAATGGGAATAATTGCGCAAAAAAGAAAGTTGAAAGCGGCCGGAATTTAATTTTGATATTGGTCGAATCTTTGCATTCGTGGCCAATTGGGATGTGCATTGATGGGGTTGAAATTACTCCGCATATAAATTTCTTATTAAAGCAAAATAAGACAGTTTACTTTCCCAAAGAGATGCCTCAGGTAAAGGATGGGAGATCTAGTGATGCGCAGTTGATCATTAATACAGGAATTCTACCATTGCTTACAGGGGCTGCATCTGCTTGCTGTGCTGCAAATACATTTCCTTCTCTTCCTGCGGCTTTGCGAGAAAAAGGTTATATGACTGCTTCCTTTTTGTGGGATGACAAAAACTATTGGAATCAAGAGGCGATGTCTCATGCTTATCATTTTGAACGTTTATATGATCGGCTACGAGATTCTGAGAAATTTGAGCAGGCTGACGAACAGTTGTTTGAAAAGACACTTCCTCTTTTGGTAAACCTGCCACAGCCATTTTATGCACAGATCGTTACTATGTCCTCTCATCATCCATGGATTAGATCACCACATATGAAAACCCTTCTTGATGATTTGGAAATAAAGAATGAAGATGTAAAAAATTATATGATAATATTGCAGTATGTTGATGAATGTATATGGAAATTTGTACTACAGCTGAAAGAAAGGGGGATATATGATAATAGTATTATTGTGATAACAGGTGATCATGATGCTCTTCCTTATAATGAATATGAGGGGCGTGAAGAGCTAAGAGGAGAAGATTGTTTTGTGCCTTTTATCATTTTGAATTCTCCATTAACTTCGGAACATACTAATAAGGTTATTGGTCAAGTGGATATATACCCTTCTTTGTTGGATTTGATGGGATGTACAGATTATTCATTTACAGGTTTGGGAGAAAGTGTCTTTAGTAATGAAATTAGTGATTTTGCAACTTATAGAACAGGGATTTCCGCAGGTGGAGTTAATATTCCGGATTCGGTGAAGACCCAACGGGAAAGGTGTTGGATACTGTCGGATATTCTTCTTCGAATGGATTATTTTAAGACAAATACTATGTTGTCTTTTCAATAGATATGTAATGGTACAGAATTCGATTTATGGACAATCGTATATAGGGTATACTTGGATAATGTTCGTAATTGTCGTTTTTATAGCTAATAAAAGAGCAAGTTTCAATGGAAAATAAAAACTTGCTCTTCGCGTTCCATATTAATTAGGGATATTCCTGAGATAGGAAAATTTAAGGCAACTAATTCATTGCGAGTTAGTTGCCTTTTTTGTATCTTTAAGCATTCCCCCCAAAAAACGGTTTGACGGCCAAAACGGGGGTAATCTAAAATAAAAACACATGGTAAAGATACAAAAAATCTCAGAAATCGAACCTCGTTTAGGTTTTACCGAGTTCGATATGCT